>JANMII010000135.1:0-16470 GCA_031375665.1 Hyphomicrobium sp. | reverse complement strand
CTCGAAGACAAAATTATGTGTTCGCTCGTCGCGACCTTGCAACCGCCAAGCAAAATCGGGCTACCAGTCGGCGGAGAGATGACGGTCGATTTAGCTCTGCAAGCCATCATCATCAAATCGGCCAACGATGTCACCGTCATGATGGCAGAGGCGATCGCTGGCAGCGAGCACGCATTCGTTGCGCAAATGAACGCGACCGCGCGCCGGTTGGGGATGACGCGCACGTCTTTCAAAAACACCAACGGATTGCCAGATCCCGAGCAGGTGACGACAGCGCGCGATTTGGCGAAATTGGCGCGGGCGGTTGTCGTCGACTATGGACAATACGCGCACTATTGGACGCTGCCCGACATGCGGATCGGCAAGCGTCGGCTCGGCAGCCACAACGCGCTTTTGAAAACGTTTCCTGGTGCTGATGGGCTGAAAACTGGCTTTACCTGTGACTCAGGCTTCAACGTCGTCGCCAGTGCCACGCGCGATGGCCGCCAACTGATGGCGGTGGTGTTGGGTGAGAGTTCTGGCGATCAACGTGCGGTGCGGGCAGCCAGTTTGTTGGAACATGGGTTTACCAATTACGGCTGGAAGGAATTGTTCAACAGAACAAGCCTCGAGACCATGCCGATCGATCCGGCCGCGCGCGGCGTCTCGTCGGTGCGGGACCATGTGGTGGCGTGGGGCTGCGGCAACAACAAACGCCGCGCGGCCATCGGTAAGAAAAAGCGAGTAGCAAAACTTAAAGCAGCAACCGACCGCGCGAAGGCTGATCCGCCAAAAAGCGATGCGCGACCGAGTGCGGATAAGCCTGCGCTTAAGGGTGCAATCGACGCTGGACCAGCAAACCTCGCAACGCCCTGACCGCAGACGGCGGACTGTTTCGCACTTACCCGCTGGTCGTATCCAACCGGTCCAAGTTAAACCATAAGTTCGAGTGGGCCATCGCGGAGCGCACAGCCGGGCGGCTCAGCGTCACCCTCTGGCACGTTCGGCCGGGCGCGGTTGGCGTTTGGTGTACCATCTTCGGACGGCGACGGCCGGCTTGTTCCCCGATCTGCCGCCTCTGGCGCGTCTGGGTCGATTTCGAAGGCGCGGTCTGTATCGCCGTAATCTTCACTCTGGGCGAGCTCCAGCACGATTGGGCGACGCGGCGTCTCGGCTGCGGCGCCAGCACACCCGGCGACGGTGAGCATGATCGCAACGAAGGCTGGCTGCGCCAACGAAACACCGGCCCCAATCGTGTTGGCAACCCAACGATACGTGTTCATGTTCAGACCTTTCGTCGGTACCGATGTCAGCAAACCCGACAGCGTCAGGCGCCGATCATTAACCTTCATCGCAAACTGCGACCAGGAAGAGGCTGGCCGCTGGCTTCGATCTTGCTGTCACGTATAGCGATCAGGTCGCCGTAAGGATCAACACGGCCTTAGGCACGCAGCTAGATAATAAGTAGGACGATACGATGACCGCGTCACGCATGGCGAGCTGGCAAAGCGAATCCGACGCCACACCGACCCCGCGTGATGTATTTTTTATGGCGGAAGTGCTCGAAGGCCGACACGGCACGCTGGCAGCCGAAGTCGCTGACTTCTTCTCAGCTTACCATTGCGAGCAAGGCGATGCTGGACGCGCCTGGGCCTGGAGCGGCGTCGCCGAACTGGTCCGCACGCGCGAGCGGGCACGATTGGAACAGCGGTGACGAAGTCTGAGACCCAACCCCAGCGGATAGCGACGGTGCATCACTTGCGGCCAAAGCCGCAGCCAGCGCCTGCGCCTGCAACGGCAGATGATGATGCTGTCGTGCTCCTTGCGCCGCGCACAAGCGATCTCGACGACGCCGATCGCAACGCCAGCATCCTCGATCAGATCTTCAACGTGTTTTCGTCTAACGGCGAGCGCGAACGCACCCAGCGCAACGCAGTCATCGCATTCTCGGTCCGCTGCCTTAGTGCGGCGTTGATGTATGGGACGCAGATTATCTTAGCGCGATGGATGGGCTCGTTTGACTACGGCATCTATGTGCTCGTGTGGACGTGGGTGCTGATCCTTGGCGGGCTATCGCATTTCGGCCTGAGCCTCGCGAGTATTCGCTTGGTGCCAGTCTATCGCGAGCGTGAAGACCTCGATGGCCTCCGTGGTTTGACTGTCGGTAGCCGACTTGCGGCGCTAGCGTGTGGAACGGCCATCATGGCGCTCGGCCTGACCGGCATTTGGCTGTTTGAACCGCTAATCGAACATCACTTCGTGCTGCCGCTCTATCTCGGCCTGATTTGCATTCCTTTGTTTGCTTTGACCGATGTGCAAGACGGTCTGGGCCGCGGTAACGCATGGATGAGCGTCGCACTCGTGCCGCCTTACATCTTACGGCCAATGCTGTTGCTGGCGGCGATGTACGTGGCGCACGCGCAAGGTGCAGCGATGACGGCGCCGACAGCCGCTGCCGCAGCCATCATCGCAACATGGGCCAGTGGGCTCATTCAGACCGTGCTGCTTAATGCCCGGTTGCGCGATAGCGTGCCGCGCGGCGACCGGAGTTACCGGTTCGGGGCGTGGCTGAAAATTTCACTGCCGTTGCTGGTGATTTTGTTCTGCGAAGTGCTGCTGCAGAATACCGATATTCTGGTCATCTCGCGGTACATGTCGCCGAGCGATCTGGCGATCTATTACGCGGCCGGTAAGTCCATGGCTCTGATCATGTTCGTGCATTATGCCGTTGGCAGCGCGGTCGCCAATCGGTTCGCCACGCTGAACGCGCGCGGAGATCGCGAAGGGCTCAAAGCGTTTGTCCGGGACAGCGTCAACTGGACTTTCTGGCCATCGCTCGGCTGCGCGCTGATCATCTTAGCGTTCGGCAAACCGCTGTTATGGCTGTTTGGCCCGCAGTTCGAAGCCGGCTATCCGGTCATGTGCATTCTGGTCGTCGGCTTCCTGTTTCGGTCATCGATGGGACCGGCAGAATATCTACTGAATATGCTGGGCGAACAGGCGTTATGTGCAACGGTTCTGTTTGCTGCCGCCGTGTTGAACATCGCGCTGAATTTCGCGCTGGTGCCAACCTACGGCCTGATCGGCGCTGCAACCGCGACCTCGATTTCACTGGTAATGCTGGCGCTGATGAATTCGATCGTTGTCTGGCGGCGGCTCGCGATCGAAATTGCGATCTGGAAGAACCTGCCCAAGTTCTGATTAAAAACATTCGCAAACAAAAAGGCCGGGCGTTGGGCCCGACCTTCGATCGATCAATCGTGTTTGAGACACGTCGGTTATTACATCGGCGAGCCGAGCACCAGGGTCCAGAACGATTTGAATTCGGTCTTGGGATCTTGCACCAGCGCGATGCCCATGTGGTCGGCGTCGGCCATCAGCAAGTTTTTGTTGTGGCCAGGACTGTCTTTCCAGCCACGCATGACTTCGTTGAAATCGATTTGCCCTGTGCCGACATTCTCAGCCGTCAGGCGAGCTTTGTAGCCGCTGCGCTTGACACGATCCCACGGATTAGAGCCATCCGATCCGTAGTGCGAGATGCGATCCCACTTGGCGAGATCGCGCGAATGACCTTTGGCGGCTTCGGTCAGCTCCGGATTGAGCTTCAATGGCTTCAAACCGCTTTGTTTGCGATACGCATTGATGGCGTCGCGCGCCATCTCAGAGTCCAACTGCGTGCGCGTATAATCGCGATCAGACAGAATTCCGGCAGGCGCCGTCTCATAGCTGCCTTTGGGCGCTTTATCATCGAGCTTGGCCAACGTGACCGGGCGCACCGCTGAAGGATCACCGCCGAGCCCAGCGTTGGTTTTGGTTTTGAGTGACGATGTGACGGGTTCCGGTTCGACCATGCCCGACGACAGGGAGGCAGATCCGAGACTGCAGCCCGCAACCAGCGTTGCAAGACCGAATGAAAGCGCGACGCGAAACATGACTGCTACTCCCAGCACACGGCGTGCGGATAAGCTGATCATGGCCGGAAACCTATTAAGGTCGCGTTAATGCTAATAAGAGGCAAAGTCCGCGAGGCGGCGCAAAAAGGCGCGGGTTTGAACTGGTTTTCCCCCGTCATCGTCGCGTGTCCCTTGATGGTCGTCGTCATTTTGCCCGCCGCCATCATCGCCCGAACAACGTGTCGCTATTTGGGCGGCCCGACAGCACAAAGACGCGCGGTCTACGCCAGACCATACCATGTTGTCAGACGCCTTCATTCTGCCGGAACGCCCACACTCTTGGCGTTCTCGGCCGAATAACCCACTGTCCGATATCGCAGCGTGAATGATTCGCGCAGAAAAAATGCTGCAGCGCCGACGGGCGCCATCGCGGAGCCGATCTCTATGACTGCCTCTATAATTGGCGCCATCAACCGCTCACCACGCGAGGGCACCGCACCGGCAGCCGGGATGTCGCTCAACGATTTGATCTTGGTTCGCGTCGCGTCTACTGCCAGCGGCTCGACGCGCGCTGAACTACAACGCGATTTGGCGCCGATTTTCGGGCCGCGTGCTGCTGGCACCGAGTTTCGCCGCGCCGCTGAATTGGCGATCAGCGCGCTGGTTGGCGCCGGGCTCGTCACCGAAGCGAGGGGGCGGCTGCTGGCAAGCGCCGCGGGTCAGTCGGCAGCCAACACGCTCTTGGGACGAAACAAACCGCTGAAAACTGGATGGGACATCGCCCGCGATGCATTGGTTGCACGCGCGATCGGGCTGTCGAATGTCACGGCCGCCACGCAAAAAGCCTTCGAGCGGATTGAAGGTCTGGCTGGCATCGTGTTGCAGCATCATTTCGCAATTATGCCAGCGCGGCTTTTGTCCGCGACAGATTTGCGGACTGAGCTCGCCGTCGTGGCGCTTGAACGCGCCTTCGGCAATCGCATCAAAACGGGGTTGGGAAAATCGGCCACGCGCAGCGGCGGCAAGGCTGCGGGGTTGCCTGGTAAAACCGCACGATTGCTGGCGGCGCAGTTGTTCAAATCGCCGCGCGAGGTCGGCTCTGATGGCAAGTTGATTGTGGCGCTCGCCGTTGAGGTGGCCGGCGCAAGCGACGAAACCGTTGCCGGGCTGAAACTGGCGCTGCTGCGCAGCTTGATCAAAACACCGCAGTGGCAGCGCGACAGAGCACAAGACAATTCCGCGGCAGAGCGCGCGCCACAACCATCGTCGGCGCTACACCCCGACAACGACGCCAATCCGCTTAGCGCCCCGCCGCCAGCTATTGCGCGCTCAATCTCGCCGCCCGATATGGCCGAATTCGCTAGCGCTGTGGTGGATGCGGCACGGCCTGTTTCCGAGGGCTGGCCAGGCAACCGCAAGGCGTTTATCTCTCAGGTCTGGCGCGCGATTCGTGACACGCGACCGGACTGGCAGCTGACCGACATTGCCTTCAAGGGTATGCTCGCTGAAGCCCACCGATCCGGCCACGTTGTGCTAGCTGGCGCCGATCTCAAAGACCGGTGTGATTTGAAAGAACTAGAGGACAGCAAGATCCTCTACAAGAACACGGTTTGGCACTTCGTGCGCGTCGAAGACTAAAGGCATTTCGTTGCGATATGGGCGTCGAAGGCGGTCCGTTGAAAAATTCGTCGTTTGCTCCCTCGTTGGCGCCTGACAAGCTCAGCGAAGCGTTCGAGCATTCGATCACTTGGGAAGATGACCTGTGGCGGGCCGATCCGGTCGACGTGCCCGAGGTCCATGCGAAAGCACGCCGAAAATTCAACGACCTCGTGACGACGGTCACGTCTGGCCGCGGCTTCCATGTGCAAGAACGCATCCTCCTGTTTCACGGCCAATCAGGCGCTGGCAAAACCCATCTGGTTCGCGCTTTGAGGACCGCGACGCATCGCACTGGCCAAGCCTATTTCGGCTACGCGCAAATGACGCCCGACGTGTCGAACTACGCCGATTTTTATCTGCGCCGCCTCGTCCACTCGCTTGAAAAGCCCTACGACCCCGATCGGTTCGGCGAAAGCGGGTTGTCACGGCTGACCAATAAACTTGTGCTCGACAGCGGCGTGATTTCCGCAGCCGATCTCGACACACTGCGTGACGCGACCCTCGATGACATGCAGTTGGCGCGGCTGATTTTGCGGCTGGCCGACGACATCGTTGCCAGTGAAAATTTCCAAACCCGCGAACTCGATATCAATATCGTGCGCGCGTTGCTGTATTTGCAGCGCCGCGATCCGCGCATCGATCAGCGCATCCGACAATATCTGCACGGCCGCCAGTTAACGCCGATTGCGTTGGAAGCGGTGTGCGCGCTCGACCCCAACAGTGGCGAAGACCGCTCGTTTGAAATCATCGCGGCTCTGGGCGCGTTGGTGTGGACGGTTGAACGCGCAGCGCTCGTGTTTTGCATCGATCAAGTTGAGGATCTGCGCTTCTTCGACAATTCCGAAGAGCGCTTTCAGCGCGCTGTCCGCGATCTCATCCAAATCGCCAATCGTCTAACCAACGCCATCATCATCATCTCGTGCCTAGAAGATTTTTATGGCCAGGTTCGAGGCCTCGTCGCGCAATCGTATATCGATAGGATTGAAAAATCCGGTCCAGTTTTGCTGCGCGAAAGCCGCACGCCAGAAGAAGCGCGTTTGATCATTTCACGGCGTCTTGCACATCAGGCCGAAATCAGCGGCGGCGGCATGAGCTTCCCCGATGCGTCACAGTTTTTCGGTCCGCAATTCTTCGAAGAATTCGCCGGGCTTTCGACGCGCCGCTTGCTTGAGCACGCCCAAACGCGGATCCGCGAGGCAACCGCCACTGACCAGGATGATCGCGACAGCGACGAAGCCGCCGCACCGAAAACGTCCTTCATCAGCACGTTGGCGCAAGCACTTGGCCAAGCCGTTGGCTTTGGTGGTGGCGATGATGAACCGACATCGACCATGTCAGCCGTGCAATACCGCGAAATGTGGGAGCGCTTCGCCAACGAGAGCGAAGCTGAAATGCCAACAGACGACCAAGAACTGGTCGATGTGTTGTCGGCCGCGCTTCAATTGGCACGCGACGAATGGGGTCGTGCCATCGACGTCACTGTCAAGCGCCTTGAACTCGGCGATGATCTGCCGGCTTTCGATTTGACAGTGCGCCATCGCACCGGCTTCGCCAGCGATGTGAGGGTGTTTTTGTGCAACCGGCCAACGCAAGGTGGCGGCTTAAAGCGTCAGCTCGACAAAGTGCTGACTGCGATGCAAGGCAAGCCGAGCTTCATGCTGCGGGCGAGCGATTTCCCGCCGAACAAGAAAAATCAAACGGCGCAGGCATTCCGGAAATTCCGCGATGGTGGTGGTCGCCAGTTGCTTGTGCCGATCCCCGAGTGGGAGCGCATGATGACAGTGCGCGAGTTCACAGCGCATCATCGCGGTGATGCTGGCATGGTGCAATGGTTGGAAGGCACCAAGCCGCTGTCGAGTTTGCTATCGATCGTGCATTTGCTGCGGCTGGATCTGCTCGGGCGCAGCGTGCCGCGCTTGGTGCAAAAGGATATGGACGATCCACAAGGCTCGCTCGATGGTTTTACTGGCGATACCGCCGCGGCGGCGACAGGCGAGTTCCGCGATCGCAGCGGATCGCAAGACCCAGCCAACGACGACGACGTGCCGCTGTCGATGATCCTCGATGAGAACGGCACTTACGGATCGAGCATTTTGTCGGGCCGTGAGATTGGCGCGCGCAACCGACCAGTCTCGCTCAACAAGAGCATTTTGAAACGGCACGCAGCGTTTCTCGGTGGATCGGGCTCGGGTAAAACGACGCTGGCACTTTCGCTAATAGAGCAGTTGTTGCTGCGCGGCGTGCCGGCTGTCTTGATCGACCGCAAAGGCGATCTCGCAAGCTATGCCAACCCGGACGTCTGGCGGGCCAACGACGGCGATACGACAGAGCGCCGCGCCGATCGCGAGAAACTCGCCGACGCCATCGATGTGGCGGTCTACACGCCGGGCCGCGCGTCAGGCCGACCGATCTCGATCACCTTGCTGCCCAACGGCATCAACGAATTGCCCGAGCACGAGCAGCAGTTGCTCGCCAATTTGTCGGCGGCTGCACTTGGCGAAATGCTGCATCTCAAAAATTCAGCGACCCATCAAAAGCAGTCCGGCGTTTTGGCTGTTGCACTTCGCATTCTCGGCGCGCTGTCGACGGCTGAAGTTACGCTCGGCGATCTCATTCACTTGCTCGAAGACGAGCATCCAGAATTGACCGATCAAACACAGCGCATGGATCCATCCGGTAAGCTGCGGCGCGATTTGGTTGCCCAGCTCGATAGCTTGCGACTGCGTAACGCGGCGTTGTTCGAAGGCGGCGGCGAGAGTCTGCGCATGGAAAGCCTGCTCGGACTTGGCAAATATCAGCGGCCAAACCGGACGCGGTTGTCGGTCATTTACACCGGGTTCCTCGGCGACAATGAAAACATCTTGTTCTGGGTTTCGCAGTTTTTGTCGGAAGCGCTACGCTTCTGCCAACGCAATCCGAACGACGAGCTCCAGGCCGTGGTCATGTTCGACGAAGCCGACCTTTATATTCCGGCGAACTCAAAGCCAGCGACAGCCGAGCCGTTGCAGAGCTTATTAAAGCGCGCGCGCTCCGCAGGCCTTGGCATGATGCTGGCGACCCAATCGCCGGGCGACCTCGACTACAAGAGCCGCGACCAAATCACGAGCTGGTTCATTGGCCGAGTGCGGGAAGATACAGCGCTGCGCAAACTCAAAGCTGCCTTCCAGTCGGAATCCGGGCTCGATCCAGCGCAGGCTCTGCCGGGTCAAACGGTTGGTGAATTCCATCTGGTTCAAGAAGGCATTGTGCGGCCGATGAAAGCGCAGCGATCGTTGATTTCAGCGGAACAGGTGCCGTTCGACCGGATTGAACAACTGGCCGCCGAGACGCGCGGATTGGATGAACGCCAGCTCCGGTTGTTCGACCTGAAGTAATTCACCGCGAAAAACGTCTCAGGTTCATTTGCGTGATGCGAATAAGCAACTGCGCTCACAAAAATCAAATTGGTAGACCTGTTGGGTCCGGTAAAAAGCGCACCCGCGCGTCGTAATTCAAAGCTGCGACCACATCGCACAATAATTCGCCAAATCACTCAGTTCATTGATCTATTATTCGGCAACCCGCGCCGGAAAAGTCGGCGTCGCGGCGGTAATAACTGATGCTTAAATCGTCCGATCTGGTTTCGAAGCAGATGCGGAGAAGTCTGTCGTAGGAGTGTCAAGAACTTTCAGACTGTGTATTATCGGCACATGGAGAACATGTGCATGGCCTCCAGTTCAACGCGCTCTTGCCCATGGGCCGCTTGAAGCATGACAGCAGATCTGCCGGAGAGGCAAAGCCGGTCGGTCTGTAACGTTGGGTGTGCGTTTGAAGGGCGTTGAAGACGCGTTGTGCGGGGTAAAGTGTGATGACGGCGAAGCCACTCGTTGCCATGTTGTGTGCGACGCTGATCGGGCCAGCGATCGGCATAGGACTGTTTGTTCTTCTCAACAGCCCTTGAACCTTACGAAAGCTGCGACGAACGTGTCCCAGATGTGAGAGCCCATTTGGCTGTCACCGTCCGGTTCAGAAACCGAATATGGGCGCTGCGCCTAGCCACGCGCGCCTGAACTGATCTTTAAGGTCCGCTTCGGTCGGCCGCAATGTTGCCGCTGCGCGTACGCGATCCGGCCATGACTGTGCGCCGCTGCCGCCGCAAACCCGCACCATAGTTTGAGATACGCGCGGACCCTTGATGGGTGTGCCTTAACTCAGCATTGCGACACGAATGTTACGGCTTCTGCGGCATCTCACAACCATCGTCGACACCATCGCGATCGTGCCGTGTCGCGCACTGCGCGTGCTGGCCAACGCCACCGCCTTCAACCCCAAGCTCGGCCCAGTAAGGCACCTTGCAAGCGCTGGCATCGGCTATGTGCTGTTCGCGATCGTGTTGGTTTACATTGCAGCACCGATCCGCGCCTACACCGGCGCTGCGACGATGCGCGAGCGCCTTGGTTATGACGCCGAACGCTGGCTGGCGACAGCAATCTATGATCCCAAGGGCGACTTCGTCGGCACCTTTGATCCGCGCCTCGATAGTCTGCGCGACGTCAACTACACCGACGAAGCCATCGAGTTTGGCGATTACGTTGCCAACCCCGACCATAAATCCATTCCGGTCCGCGATGTGCCGGACGACTACTGGCAGTGCTTGTCATACCACGAAGATCGCTACCTCGGCGGCTTGCTCAATCCATTCGGCATCGACCTCATTGGCGTTTTGAAAATTCCCTATACGACGATCACACGGTCGATTGCGCTTGGCCGCCCAAGCCTCGGCGTTGGTGGATCAACGTTGCCAATGCAGTTTGCTCGCGTCATCTACAAGACACCGCCAAGCAGCAGCGAAGGGGCAGCGACCAAACTCAGTCGCAAAATTCGGGAGTGGTGGCTGGCGCCGGTCATCTATCGGGAACTAACGCGCGGCGGCGATAATACAAAGCTGAAGCAGTGGGCGGCCAACCACATTTGGCTGGCCCAACGCACCGGTGGGCAACCGTTGCACGGCGTCGAGGTCACGAGCCGCGTTGTCTTTGGCAAGGAAGCGAAAGATCTGACGACTGCTGAACAATTCGTTTTGGCGTCGGCGGTCAACAAGCCGATCATTTTGCTAGAAGGCAGCGACAAGCTGAATGAAGTGCGGCTCGATCGCTGGCGCTACATCACCGAGGTTCGCGCCCGCACATGCGCTGAAAAGCTGATCCAGGATGAAGCCAAGCAAAAAGCAGTGGTTTTTGAATTGATGGCGTTGGCTGGCGGTCCACCCGATCCGAAAATCCGGCCGCGACTGCAGGCGGCACTGGAGAAGTTTGCCCCCGATCAAGCCAAGCGTGCGCAAGCCAATCCGGTGGTGCGCGCCAATGTGCTGATGCCGTCAGCGCGCTTTGGTCTCAGAGAAGAGATGAAGCAGCGCTATGGGTTCGGCTGGCGCGATTATGTGCGGGGCGTGACCACCACTTTCGATGTTGGCGACAATCTGGCCTTTCGTCAGACCATCGAAACCCAATTGGCGGCTCTCGATACTGAGTGGCAATCAAAACTTGATCCAGCGTTCACGCTCGATCCCTTGAAAGTCACCGCCGACAAAGCGATGCCGAATGTCGTAGTGGTGGCGGCCGACGCCACCGGCCGGATCGTGCGCTATTACGAGACCGGTGAAACGGCTCCCTATTTCGGATCTTGGCCCGCGCGCGATGCAGCGACCGGTCTTTATAACCCGGCCGCCGAAGGCCGCATGATCGCATCGACTGGCAAGATGCTGGCCGCCATCGCCATCGCCAATGAGGGTCGCGATACGGTCGCGACGTCGTATGTCGATACGGACGCGCCAGCGACAGGGTTGGAAACCTGTGCCAAGGGCGGCGGCTTGCGGCAAGGCCGACGCGCCATCGTTGCGTTTGCCTGTTCGCTCAACGCGCCGCTACTGACGCGGACTGCAGAAATCGGCCAACCCCGCATGCGAAAACTAGTCGATGGCTTGGGCTTCACGATGCCGCCGTCGGCCACGCTCGGTGGCACGCCGCCTTCGACGGCTGTTGTGCTTGGCCAGATCGCAGGCGCACCGCGCACTGTCCACCACGCGTCAGGCGTGATCCTAGCCAGCCTCATTGGCCAGGGGGGCAATCCGTTAGCGATGCCGTCGCTCATTCAATCGTATGACTACACGTTCAAAGGCGATGGTGGCGCTGGTACGGCCAGAGCCGTCAGCCAGCCGATCCGCCCGCGCGATTTTATTCGGCCTGGCGCTGCGCCGTTGCTGCGGGCACTGCTCGAAGCGCCGCTGTGTTATGAAGCCAACGGCGTGTCGTATGGCACGCTCAAATCGCTATCAGCATGGTGTTCAAGTCGGCGGGGCGATCTTAAACTTCACTTCGCAAAAACCGGCACACAGGTGACGAGCGATCCCAACGCGACGATCGATGCGTGGATCACGGGCGGGCTACAATTCAAGTCAGGCGCTGCCTATTCGTACGTCGTACTGGTCGGCAGCGGGTCGCCAAGCACGCCGTTCGCACGCAACCTGCATGCCGGCCAAGTGGCAGCCCCGTTACTGGCGCTTCTGCTCGACGATTTGGCGCGTGACGCCAAAATCCGACCGCGTCCCGACCTGTTGCCAAGTGTATCGCCGCGGCCAAGTCCAATATCGAAACCCATCGCGTCGATTGCGCCAAGTGCGCTGCCCAACCGGGTTCGTGGTGTCGATGCGCCCATGCGTCCGCTCAACTTAAACTGAGCAAAGCGTGCTCGAAGGGCGCGAAATCCACCTGCAAGCCGCCACCCATCAGCCGCAGTTCCAACATTAAAAACGCTCACGCGCAGCTGACTGTAGCGCCGTGCGTAGCAGGCGGTTTGGGTGGCGAGACATGGAATTCGAGACGGCGCGAACTGCGGCGAGCCAAATGGCGGCCCGGTCTTCATCGCTAACCGCGTGGCCCCGCAGCGAGGCCGACGCAAATCCCAACCAACCCGATCGCGACTGGAAACGAACGGTTCTGATTGTCGGCCTTGGCATCTTGTCCTGGGTCGCAACCTACGTCGGCATGATGGAACTGATCGAAGCCAACATGGGCGATCTCCCGATCATTCATCGCGCCATCATCGGTTTCTCGGTTGCGATGCTGATGATCATGATCATCTGGCTGCTCGACCAACTGTTCAAACCCCACAGCCTAACCACCAAGCTGATCTACGCCAGCGGCTATGTTTTCCTCACACTGATCTCGGTTGGGTTCGGGTTTGGATTTTATTGGAAGGTGTTGGAAAGCCGGGGCGAGTCGTCGCGATCAGCGGAAAGCGCCGTGGCTCAAGTGCAGAATTCCCTGCAAGCCGCCTCGACCCGTCTTGAACAATTGCAAGCAACGCTCGTCCAGCTGACATCTGTATCGAATGAGAAAGCCGAGTTGGAGCGCACGAAAGGAACGTCATGCCCGAACTCAACACCGGGCGATGGACCACGACGGAAAATGCGCGACGAGGATGCGCAACGCTTTACATTTGCATCGGAGTTTGTCCGTGGCCGCGTCACATCGGTCAAAGGTGATCTGACAGCCCTCGACAGCGACCTGCTGAAAATCACATCAGCCGATGCGTCGACGTTCGACACCAAAACTGGAACGCGCAATGAGTTTATGCGCTCGCTCGGTCGCAAGCTGGATCTGACCGTCACCGGCTTCAATGCGTTTCGCACGGACCCACAATTGCGCCAGATCCGCTCCGACCTCGCGGATCGTGCCGAGCGTACAACCGTCACTGACCTACGCGGCGGCGCAATTTCATGTCCGGACGCGCAGTTGCAAACGGCGCTGCGCGGCGTCGTCAAAGCCATCGATCTGTTGCCCGAAATGACCAAGCCGGAAATCGCAGCGGTTGAGGGCTCAGAAGCGACGATCGAAGCCTTCCGCCGATTGACCACGACGTTCTACGGCATGCTGGCATTCAAAATGCCACCGTCGGCGGACGACTTGCGCGATCTCCAAAAGAAGGCGGTGCAGTCCGTCGAAAGCAATACCGGCAACGGTGCTCAAGCGACGGCCAGCGCGCGGGCGATCGCGATGGAACACGCCGGATTGTCGAAGCGCGATTACGTGCCGTTGGCGGTCGCGCTGTTTGTCGATCTGTGCCTGTTACTCGTGTCGATGGTACAGCGACCAAACGGGCGGTTGGACGGGCTAGTACCAAAAATGCAAGCCGCAGAACGCGGACCTGTGATCCAGATTTTGGCGCGCTTCAACGACATTCATCGCGACCAGCAAGTGCGTGAAAACTTCGAGATCTTCCGCCATGTCGTGTTCGATATGCACGGAGATTATTACATCGCTGTGCCGCTGGATGCGCCGCCGCGCCTTGAGCCGATGGAGCGGGAAGCCTTACGCGTCGAGGCGCAATTGCTCTCGAACCTGTTTGCGAGTTTCGAAAAGGAGAAGATTTTCAAGCGCACGATGCTGCCGACAACGGGGAGTATTCGCAAGCGTCTGGCGCGCCAAGGGTCGAAGTTTGCAGCGTCTGAAGCTTTTCGGGTTTACAAATTCAGTGACGGGGCTTGGTCGGACATTATTTTAGGTGCGGTCATGGGCGCGGCCCGCCGCATCGAAGACACCGAGCGTATGCGACCAACGATGATTGCGACGATCAGCCCGCCCAACGATCTGTCCGCCCAGCCAACAATGACGAACGCTCCAAGTCGCGCGGCGTGGCCACCGACGGAACCGGTGAGGCCGCGAACGCGCGTCGCAGCAGTCCAACAACCCGCACAATCGGCAATCGACACGTTTGAGCCGACGCTCGTCGACGACGAACGGCCATCGCGGTCGGCCGCGCACTCGGCGCAGAATGGCGCTCAAGATCCCGTCCACGTTTCGCGATTTGGACCCTACTCACACGTTTATCGACCAACACCGCCAGCATTCGCGGACCAGCCGCCGTTTTCTAATTTCGATGTTCGCGCGAAAAACGGTAGCGACGACCTAGCATTTCCAAGCCAGTTCCAACGTCAGACCGGCGACGAGAGTGGGCACCCAAATGCGCGCGTCGTCGAGTTGATCCAACCGACCGATGCGGCATCGCGAGGTGACCATCGCAATGCCCATGTCACGCTCAGCCGCGAGACGACCGTCTTGTCCGTGCCGGTGAGTGAAGCGGTCATGCCAGACGCACTACGCGCAGCCCTGCGGGATTTTTCGACGGAGGTGTCACCGCTGCGCCATAGCCCTGAAGACAATCAGAAAAATAGGCTGACGTCGGATCGTCATAACAAAACTCTAATGTCATCGGAGACGGCTGCAAACGACGACGAACTGACGATCATTGACCTCGCACTGATTGGCAGAATGGCGCCGCCAGCGGCTGAATAAAAATAAAAAAGCTTGGACAGAAAACGGCTTAAGCGCTGTCGTCACAATTCGACCCGGTCTGCAACGCTTGCTTAACATTCTTGACGGCTAAATGGTCTTCGTCATGCCGCGGCTTTGAGACACGAACTGGACGGCTCGTTTTCATCGCTGCCAACACGTCACCGAAGTAGGCCAAGATTTGGGAATGAGCACATGCGCTTCGACACGCCTTCACGATTTGTTACGGACTGCCGCTCGGAGAAGGAATCAAAGCTCACGTCATTTATTGCCGATGGCCTTGGCGCTGAGGCGACAAGTGTGATCACGCTCGTCGCACGCGGCACCGATAGCCCGATTGCAACGGCGCTGGTGGCAGCACTGGGTTCGCTTCGCGAACACAGCATCACAGTAAAGGTCGTGTTGTTCGATATCGACAGCGTTGTTGAAGATCATGTTGGACCGTCGATTTTGGACGTCGCTGGCGCTGAGTTTCGAATTTTGCCTGACAGCCGCTTCGCCGCAGCCCATGAACAGTTGGTATTGAGTGAGAGCCGCGTCTGGCTTGGTGATTGTATGCGCCGCGATCCAACCAAGCGCGATGCCTTCGAAGTCGTCCATACTAGCCACGCGACAGCCGCGCTGCACGCTGCGCAATCATTTTCAAAACTATGGACTGCCGCTGAACCGTTGAAGCGGTCGGTTCGCGCCAGCATCGCACCGCACGCGCTCGTTGCCGGTCAGCACACCTCCGAAGCCAACACCGAATTCAGCCCGCGTCGCGGTTAACACAGCGGGCGCGTTCGCCGCGTTCAGATTTCGCCATCATTAATCGGCTGGGACCCCCGTCCCGGCCGATTTTATTTTGCACAAAGTTATCCCCGCCCTCGGTCACCATGATAATTTTAACGAGCGTGGCGGCGATGGAAAATGCCGGCAAGACAGCGCAAAAGGCGGAAAGTCGGCATTTACCGCCGCCATTCGGCCGCTCCGTCTTGATGGCCTACCGTTTGACACGCAGCAGCTGGATATTGCCCGCTGTCTGACGACCGGCCACCGCCCGCAGCGGGACGTTATTTTTTAGGAACGCAAGCCATGTCTACGCTCGCTCGCCTCGCGCTCTACTCTTTGTTCGCACTTTCAGCCGCGGTCCCTGCGCTTTCGGCTGGCAAGGGATTTTCTCACTCTGGCGTCGCCGCAGACGCAAAGCGCTACGAGACGTTCTTGAAGTCGTCGTGGAAGGCTGACGGTAAGACGCCGGCTGGGCTGAAGGCTGAAGCTGAAAAGATTTTCGCCAGCGATCCGCGTGCCGCTTCCCGCTTGTTGGCGAACGCTGTCGCAGCCGACAGCACGGACTCGATCGCCTGGACGCGGTTGGCTGAAACGCTGCTCGCCATCAAGGTCGATGCGGAAAAGCCCGAGCGTTATGACCTGCCGGTTCATGCGTCAGGTGCTGCGTATCGTGGATTTGAGTTGGCCAAAGAGCCAGCGACCAAGGCCAAAGCTTTGCTGGTGCTTGGACAAGCCCTAGAGCGCCGCTCGTATTGGCGGCCTGCGATTGATGCACTGCGCCTTAGCATCGACACAGCCGACAATCAGGTCGCGCGCGAGGCCTACGACAAGCTTCGGGC
>JANMII010000069.1:0-4268 GCA_031375665.1 Hyphomicrobium sp. | reverse complement strand
TGAACTGCTACCCGCGCGCGGGCAAATGTCGTCCGCCGCGATGGGCTTAACGTTGCAACGATGTCACCAAACGGCAAATCTGTCGACTGCAGCTGCTCGCGCAAATCCTCGCTCAAGGCGTACTCGCGATAGATAATCGTTGCTTCACTCAAAATGTGGCGCCCAGAAATGAGACGAACCCTCCGCTGTGCAATGACACCATCGCGGCCAGATCGAGTATGTCTGTCAATTTTGCCGATGATGTGTGCCCGGATAGGATCTGAGCTCAAACCGTGAGCGGAAATCCACGCCGTTAGTGCGGCCGTCGCCGTCGGGAAACTCATCAGGTGGAGATAAAGCTGACGGACCGGCGTGACAAGCAGACCGCATTCGGTCGGGTTGATAATCTGAGACGGCATGTGGGCTATCCTTAGCGTGCCGCATATCGGCCGCCGACCCGGTCAGCCAACACCGGCTAACACGGTACTCATAAAACGTCGAGGGACAGCGGTTGGATGTCACCGCACATGATCTGACGAAAGCCTGGTCCGAAGCTCAATCGCGACGGCATCGTCCCAACCAGACAATTGCGCTATGGTGGAGGAAACATCGCTCCGCGCTGCACTCCTGCCCGGCCCGCCCCAGCAAGCAACCGATGCCGAACCGGTTACTGGCGAGATGTTTTGCCGCTGCTCACGTCATTTATAGTGCGGACGCCGATCACCGAATTCCCTCACGCGACGGCGCCAAGCCCGGTAGCTCCCCGACTTGAGGTGCGTGCGCATCAACACCTTGACCTGATCCGGTGACAAGCCATGCACCTCGCGAATGTGCGCGAAGCTGATGTGATCGCTCAGTGCCATTTCCACCACTTCACTGATCGTTGCGGTGTCCATGGCAGTTGGGTCAAGGCTCTTGACGCGCGGTCCGCGGGCTGTGGACATTGCTGGTCCCTCAAACAAATCGGGCGAGTACGAATCCAGCCATGCCGATGTGCGCGAGTGTGATCAGGACAGACACGCCGTGCAAAACTTTGAACTTTGTCGTCGCACCGACGTCCGTCGCAGCATTGATCGCTGGCATGAGGATGTGTCGGGTCGGCACAGTACTCACCGCAATCAGGGCAAGAAGCGCACTGGAAAATGGGTCATGCGACCACAGCACGGCGGACGCCACCGCCGCTGTCGCCATCACAAACAGATAAAAATGCGGGAATGCGCGGCGCAGTGTTTGTCCAGCTACAGGAGCCGGCAAGGCTGAAAAAACAAAGGCGGCAAAGCCAAACGAATATAAAATCATCCCGCCAAACAGCAGCGCTGTGATGAGAAGTCCGGTCGTCGTCATGTCGTGAAATCCTACATTGTGCTTGTTGCTTGCGCAGCCTGATAGATGCGCGGCGAAAGATGAAGCTACGCTCCACCGCCCACCTTTAGAATATCGTTCGCTATGGCATCACCACTGGTCCAAGCCGCTTCAACCCGGGCACCAAGACACCAGTCGCCACCGAGATACAGCGTGGCGTCCTCACTGCATAAAAACGGCTGACCCAGCGCCCGCGTCACGTGCGCATATCGCCAGCGGTGCACGGAGGCATACCGAACGTCATCGACCGATGCTCCGATCGCAGACCCGAGCATCGGCGTCATCCGCTGGGCAATCTCTGCCTCGTCTTCGTCGAGATGCGCTGAACTCCACGCTGCGCTTGCATGTGCGACCCACGTCGTCATGGCGTTGGCGCGACCGGGTTTGCTGCTGTCTTGCGCGATCCAAGCGAGCGGTTCGGTTTCTGAAGTGCGGCTAATAAATGGTCTGGGTGCATTCGGAGAAAACGCCGCCATGAGCGTCAGACACGGATCGTAAGCAACATCGCGAAGTCGCTCAACCAGCGGATGCGCGGCACCGACCAAATTGGCGACTTGCGGTGCTGGCACAGTCAGCACCAGGCGCGCTGCCATGAACCGTTGTGACCCCGCTTGAACGTCATAGCCTGAGCCCGTGTGGCGCAGCGCCGTCACTTCAATGCCCTGGCGCACATCAATGCCATCGGCAACGGCGCGCGGAAGCGACGACATGCCCGGCACACCAACAACGTGGGCGGCACGCGCACCATCGTGCCAATCGGCGCAAGCGTCAGAAAATCTGTCGACGAAAGCTCGAAAACCCGGCTCGCGCACCGTTACATATTGCGCTCCATGGTCGAACTGCACATCAGTCGCACCGACCGTTACCCGTCGCGTCGCCATGCGCCCGCCAACACGACCGCCCTTATCGAGTACGACCGGCGCTAAACCCGCATCGGCCAGGCGGCGCGCGCACGCCAACCCGGTGATGCCAGCGCCAATGATGATGACGTCCTCGATCATGAGACGCCAGCGCTGTCAATGTCGTGCGCCCGTACGCAACGCCGCCAGATGACGGGCAATGGCCGCGAGACCCCGCGGTGTGAATATTTTTCCCGGTCCGTATTGCGAACGTTGGGCTCGCACATGCAACGAGCCACCGCCCCGAACGACACGGCTCCGTCCGCACGATGATCTGGCTGATCGGATACAGACATACAGATCCCATGTTGGGTTGTGGCGCTTGCGGGTTTCGTGCCGACGACCGGGCTGGTGGAGCAAACGCCGGGGTTTTTGCGGTAGCTACGTGTTCCTACGCCGCTCATTTACGTTGAGTTGCCCGTTTTGGCTTTTGACGCAGCACGTCCTTTGGCGCGGCGAGGCCTTTCGCACGCAGTCGCCCACGCCCGTCAGCGCTGCGCTTTTCGCCAGCGGATACTCTGTAGGTTAAGGTCATCGAGCGTTTCTGGCGCGTGCACGATGGCTTCGGCGACGGCGATCGCAGCGCTCAGCTGCGCATCGCTCAAATGACGGATCGCTGGCCGCTTCACGAGCGTGTGCCATGGCGCCCCGAGCGCGGTATCCAGGCAAACGCGCATGAAGCAATGATCTTGCGAAATTGGCCAATCGCACCGCTTCGCCATTGTCGGCAGCACATCACGCACGATCGTCATCCAACGCGCGACCAGCGCCGCCCGCGTGTCAGCATCATCGTCGGTCAGCGGCAACAACATTTGGTTATGACGTTGGTTTTGATCCGCCATCAGAATTGCGATCTCAACAGACAAGCGCGGCTGCTTTTACCGCCGTATCGTGCCCTCAGTCGTGCAAGATTTCCGCTTCGTGCGACAACAATGTCGGTGGCAATCTTTAGTCTACGCTGCGATCCTAGGGCATGGCTAAATCGCTCCCACAACTTCCGCCCGAAGCCTTCGCGCGGATCGATCCGTCGAGCGATGACGCATTTTATGCCGAGCCGCGTTTTGTAACGCATATCGATCCGCCAGCGGTGCGCGCACTAACGCAATTTTATGCGACGACCCTACCAACCAACGGTGCAATTCTCGACCTCATGTCAAGTTGGGTCAGCCATTTGCCGCCAGAATTTACAGGCGACGTTATCGGTCACGGCATGAATGCTGATGAGTTGGCAGCAAACTCAAGTCTCACGTCATCTTTCGTGCAAAATCTGAACGTCGAGCCGACCTTGCCGCTTGATGACGCGACATTCGATGCAGCGCTATGCTGCGTTGGGGTGCAATATCTAGCCCGTCCAGATCAGGTGTTCACCGACGTTGCACGTGTGTTGCGTCCCGGCGCACCCATGATCGTTAGTTTTTCAAACCGCTGCTTTCCAACCAAAGCCGTCGCCGTCTGGCGCATGCTCGATGGCACAGGTCACGCCGATCTCGTCTCACTGTACTTAGCCCGCGCCGGGTTTAGCCACATCAAGTCGCATGTTCTGTGTGACGGCTCAGCGAGCGATCCACTGACAGCCGTGGTCGGCTACCGTTGATCTCTGATGATCTGATGATCTGATGGTCGTCGATGGCCCGCGCCATTCGGCGCGACACATCTGCGGATCGCGTTCCCACTCGCGATCGCATCGTTGAGAGAAAAGTGGCGGTGGACGCAGTCTTGAGCAAGACGGTCTCTGTCGGCGGGCTTGCCTCCAGCGAAATAACACGGAAAATTCGGGACTTCCAACACGGTAATTAGGCTTCATAGGCCGTATGGCTACAACTTTACAATGCGCTTAGCGAAAAATAACCGGGAGTTGCTAAGCGACGATCAGGAGACGCTTAACGTTGAACAGCGACTTCGAATGTACGGAAGGGACGCCGAAGGCTACATATTACTCGCCCGTAGACCCCATCACATGAGCCACCGATGCAATGGCGCCGAGTTATGGCTTTGCTCTCGATACATGCCAAAAAATTCCAAAGCAGA
>JANMII010000021.1:0-2269 GCA_031375665.1 Hyphomicrobium sp. | reverse complement strand
GAACCTAACCCGCCACACCGAGACCGTCCGATATAATAATCGGCAATGTTAAGTTAACTGCCTATGCTCTGCGGCGCGCGGCGCACCAATGGTGCCCTGCGGGCGCGAGCAGTTGCTGCGAACGTCTAGGCGGTGCGGCTCTCCGTCTCGCCAGACGCCTGCACGCCAGCCGCATGTACGCCAGCCTGGCGTGCGTTTATTTCGGTTGGGAATACCAACACGCTGGCGCGATCGACCTCGACGGTCACTTCACTGCCGCGCCGGAGACCATCGCGAATAAGCCCCTCGCCGCCCGGGCAGCGCACTTTGAGCAAGCGGTCGAAGCCCTCAACCGCGACATCGAGCCGAGTGACATCGCCAAGAAACTTGAGATCGAGGATGCGACCCAGCAGTTGGCCGGGTTGCAATACCACCGCTTTGGCGGCACCGCGAACAGCCGGCGGCGCAGGTTTCAAAACGATCGAGCGCTCTCGGATGCACAGCACAGCGTCTGTATTATCGGCAAAGCCGGGCGCCAAAAACGTCCCCGCCGCCGTCTCGATGCGGCCGCTGACAACACGGGCCGGGATCTCGTTGATCTCCGAAAACAGCCGCGCCACAAACAGCGACGCAGGCGCACGAAACAATTCTTCCGTCGTGCCGATTTGGACGATGGCGCCATCGCGCAGAACCGCGATCCGATCAGCCAGCCGCATGGCCTCTTCGGGATGGTGCGTGACAATGATCGACGTCGCCCGCGTTTCGCGCAGCAATGACAACGTCTCTTCCTGCATCGTATCGCGCAGTTGCACATCGAGACCCGAGAACGGCTCATCCATCAGCATGACAGCCGGACGCGGAACGATGGCGCGCGCCAACGCAACGCGCTGCTGTTGACCGCCTGATAGCGTGGAGGGATATGCGTCCGCAAAAGCCGACAACCCAACACGATCGATAATCGCGCGAGCTGCTGTCTTACGGTCATTCGGTGTCAGAGCCTTCAAACCAAAGGCGACGTTGTCCATCACCGACAGATGCGGGAACAACGCGAAATCTTGAAACATCAAACCGACGCTGCGGGCTTCCGGCGGCTCGAACCGATTTGGCCCGGCGACTTCGCGATCGTTGATCAACACGCGGCCTGAGCTCGGCCGCTCAATGCCCGATATGATCCGCAGCAGCGTGGTTTTTCCGCAGCCCGATGGGCCAAGCAGGCAGACGATTTCGCCGGGTGCGACATCAAGGTCGACGGCATTCAGCGCAACGGCGTCGCCATAATGCCGTGTTACTCGATCAAGCGTTAGCGACGCGGCAAACGTCGCAGCCGCCCGGCCGCGACCCCCACTTTCCGGCGCAGGTAACGCCGCCGATGACCCACGTTGCTTGAAAATCACCCGACCACCTGATCAACCCGCGCCGCCGCGCAGCGCTTAATCCGCGTCGGGGACTTGTGGACTATTTCCGTCTGGATTACTCGGCGACCCGGCATCGCGCAAGCGATCATCCCCATGACCGCCAACATCGTCCTCGTTGCTAGCGCCATCACCGTCATCAGCACCGTCGTCCAACGGCAGATCGTCTTGCATTGGCGTATCGCGATCATCACCGTCATCGGTTAACGGCAATTCGTCCGGCATCAAGGCTGCGACATCGGTCGGCTCGGGGATCGTGAACCCCGGCGGCAGATTGCTGTCGAGCAACCCCGCCGCTTTCAAATCCGACAAGCCCGGCAGATCGCGAATGGCATCGAGGCCAAAGTGGGCGAGAAACTGTTCGGTGGTGCCAAACGTCAACGGTCGTCCTGGCGCTCGACGGCGACCGCGCGGGCGGATCCACGACGTTTCCATCAAAACATCGAGCGTGCCGGGTGATGTCGAGACACCACGGATCTCCTCGATCTCGGCGCGCGTGACCGGTTGGTGATAGGCGATGATGGCGAGCGTTTCGAGGGCAGCCTTTGAAAGCCGCCGCTCCTCTTTCTGCTGGCGCTCAAGCAAGTACGATAAATCTTCCGACGTTCGGAATTGCCATTTGCCGGCAACCCGCACCAGCGCGACACCGCGATGCTGATACTCGGCTTGCAGATCGATCAACAGCGCTTCGATGTCGTCGCCAGGTTCGAGGTGGCGGGCCAACGACTTGCTATCAAGCGGTTCGCTGGCAGCAAACAACATCGCTTCGATGTGGCGGAGTTTCTCGCGCTTGGCACGCACCGCCAATTGGTCAACGATCACTTCGGGATCACCGTACGATGGCGCCGACACGGCTTCGCGATCACCGCCGGTTTCTG
>JANMII010000020.1:0-13131 GCA_031375665.1 Hyphomicrobium sp. | reverse complement strand
TTCGAAGGCTGGCGATCTTGCAGCGCTTCTTACCAATCTCGAAGACCGTGACGTTTTGTTTATCGATGAAATCCACCGCTTGAGCCCGGCGGTGGAAGAAATTCTCTATCCCGCGATGGAGGATTTCCAACTCGATCTGATGATCGGCGAGGGACCAGCCGCCCGCTCGGTCCGGATCGATCTGCCGAAGTTTACGCTCGTTGGCGCAACGACGCGCGCGGGTCTGTTGACCAATCCGCTGCGGGATCGGTTTGGCATTCCTGTCCGGCTAAACTTTTACACGACCGAAGAACTGGAACTGGTGGTGTCGCGCGGTGCTCGCGTGCTGAATGCGGCGATGTCAGCGGATGGCGCGCGCGAGATTGCGAAGCGGTCGCGCGGGACGCCGCGGATCGCCGGTCGGCTGTTGCGTCGGGTCCGCGATTTTGCAGCCGTTGAGGGTGCAGCGATCATCAATGCTGTGGTTGCTGACCGCGCGCTTCGCATGCTCGAAGTCGATGCCGAGGGGCTCGACGCGCTCGATCATCGCTACCTCGGATGCATTCATCGCAACTATGACGGTGGACCGGTGGGAATTGAGACGATTGCGGCGGCACTGTCGGAACCGCGCGATGCGCTCGAAGATATTGTTGAGCCGTATCTATTGCAGCAGGGCTTCGTCAGTCGCACGCCGCGCGGCCGGGTATTGACGCTCAAAGCTTATCGTCATCTTGGGGTTTCTGGCCCAACGAAGTCAGTTGCGTCACAGTTGCCAATGTTTGCGCCGCCTGATGATGTTGATGAGCACGACGCGTAATGCACCGGTTAGTGCAACGGTCGCCGTTTTGGTGCCCAGCAGCCCGTTGGCGTCGAAGTTTTCATTAAAGGCCGCACTGTGATCAGTCGCCGCGACATTCTAAAGGCGCTCGCTGCTATCGGGGTCGGTGGCACAGCCTTCACCGGTTATGCCTTTGCCGAGGCGTCTCGCCATAAAATCAAACGTTATGCACTAACACCGCCCAGATGGACCCCTGGCCTCCAACTGCGGCTTGCGGTGTTGGCTGATTTTCACGTCTGTGAGCCGTGGATGTCGATCGAGCGCGTCGATCAGATCGTCGCCGCAACAAATGCGCTGAGACCCGACGCCGTCCTGTTGCTGGGCGATTATGTCGTTGGCCATCGGCTGGGACGTTTCTCAACGGAGGTTTCAGTGGGCTCGTGGGCGACAAGCCTCGCTCGCCTGCACGCGCCGCTCGGCGTTCATGCGGTGCTTGGTAATCATGATTGGTGGGACGAGATCGACGTCCAACGTCGCCGAGCGGGACCAACGCGGGCTGGTCTTGCTCTGCAAGCGGTCGGCATTCCGGTTTACGAAAATCGCGCGGTTCGGCTCGAAAAATCAGGCCAAGGTTTCTGGATTGCGGGCCTCGGTGATCAGTGGGCATTTTGGCCGCGACCTGAGGATTACGGAGCGTTCAAGGCCAAAGGGGAAAAGGATTACACCGGCGTTGATGATTTGCCTGCAACACTCGCGCACGTGACAGATGACGCGCCAGTGATCCTGATGGCGCACGAGCCCGATATTTTCCCTCAAATTCCACCGCGTGTGTCGCTGACTTTGTCAGGGCACACGCATGGCGGACAAATTCGCATTTTGGGTTGGGCGCCAAGCGTGCCGTCTAAATTCGGCGCACGCTATATCTACGGCCACAAAGTCGAGGAGGGCCGTCATTTAATCGTCTCCGGCGGACTTGGATGTTCAGCATTGCCGATTCGCGTTGGCTCGAAACCAGAAATTGTGATTGTTGATTTGGGTTCGGAGGACGCGGCGTAATGGCCGATGATGGATCGTCACAGGTTAAGCGCTGGCCAGATCTCGCCGGGCGCCTCGTGTCAGGTGATGACGGCGCGCGGCATGTTTTGCCGGTGCGGATCTATTTCGAAGATACCGACGCGGGCGGTGTGGTGTATCATGCGGCCTACGTTCGCTTCGCCGAACGCGGTCGGACCGACTTTCTGCGATTACTTGGCACTGATGCACGCCGCATGATCGATGGCTCAGACAGTCACGAGCCGGCAGCCTTTGTCGTCCGCCGCATGACCTTTGATTTTCTCCGTCCCGCCCGCATGGACGACCTGCTTGAGATCGAAACTCAGGTTATAGACCTTGGTGGCGCGAGTGTGACGTTACATCAAAGAATAGTCCGCGATGGCGTCCCGCTTTGCGAGGCCGATGTCACCGTCGTTTTGGTGTCGATGGCCGGCAAACCGATGCGATTGAGCAACCGGGTTCGTGAGGCTTTTGTGGCCCACAATCGCAAAGCGCCATCCTTACAGCACTCAAGCTGAGGCCATCGCGGGCGTTTCTCGTGGATAAACCGACACATGGGACGCTGTGACAGCAGTCAGAGAGCCCTGGTTTGGTCATATTGCAAGGCAACAACAACGTGCCGGACCCGTGCGGGTCGTGTGCAGCCGACGGTGGGGACGAGGGTGCCAAGGCGATGTTCGGAGCGACGTTCGTTGCCAACCTAACACAGCGGTGTGCGATACGCTTTTGGTGTGCGTATCGATTCTACGTATGCGCCGTTTCGACGATTTCACGAGGCCGATGTGCGGGGCGTCGCGTACGCTTCGCAGCGGTTCTTACGTTGCGTTGAGACGGATGGCACAGCCTTTGGTCGTCGACCGGTGTGCCCTCACAGCAGCCTGCGTCTTTAGTTTCGATAACGCCAGCCTCGATATTGGATGACCATATGAACCCCGCAGACGTCGCACAAAGTGTTGTTGCTCCCGTTCAAGCTGGCGGCTTTTCATTCCTCGATCTGTTTCTGCAGGCCCATATTGTCGTCAAGCTCGTGATGATTGGACTAGGCGTCGCGTCGGTGTGGTCGTGGGCCATCATCGTGGAGAAGCTCGTCGCGTTTCGCCGGGCACGCAAGGAAAGCGATCAATTTGAGCAGATGTTCTGGTCGGGACAATCACTCGATGAACTTTATGCGGCGCTGTCACGCGGTACCACCATCACGATGTCGGCGCTGTTTGTTGCAGCGATGCGCGAATGGAAACGTTCGGTCGAGGGCAACATTCGTGCGCTGGGCGGCATTCAGTTGCGGGTTGAGAAGGTTATGGATGTCACGATCAGCCGCGAGATGGAGCGTCTCGATCGGCGATTGCTGTTTCTTGCAACCGTTGGATCATCCGCGCCTTTCGTTGGCCTGTTTGGAACCGTATGGGGCATCATGACCAGCTTTCAAGCGATCGCGGTTTCCAAAAACACCAGCCTCGCCGTGGTTGCGCCGGGCATCGCTGAAGCTCTGTTTGCGACAGCCATCGGCCTCGTCGCGGCCATCCCAGCGGTTATTTTCTACAACAAGTTCTCAGCCGACTCAGCGGCAATATCACAGCGACTTTACGCGTTTTCCGATGAATTTGCCGCGATCGTGTCGCGTCAGATCGACGTGAGGAACTAGCCACCATGGGTGCAAGCTTACGTGGAGGCGGCGGTGGCGGACGCGGGCGCGGACGGCGCGTTCGCCATGCACCGATGAGTGAAATCAACGTCACGCCAATGGTCGACGTGATGCTCGTTTTGATGATCATTTTCATGGTTGCTGCACCGCTGTTGCAGGTCGGCGTGCCGGTCGAATTGCCGGAGACCAAAGGTCAGCAGCTGACACCGCCGAAGAAGGATCCGCTTTCTGTCACTGTCAAAGAGGATGGAGCGGTCTTCATCGGTGAAACGCAGGTTGCACTGGAAGATCTCGCCGCAAAACTTCAAGCCATTTCCAAAAACGGATACGATGAGCCGATTTTCGTGCGCGGTGACAAAGGCGTCGCATATGGCGTCGTTATGAAGGTGATGGGCCGGATCAACGCCGGCGGCTTTCGCAAGCTCTCTTTCGTGACGAATGAGGAGCAGGGAGGCTAGCGGCCGTGCCGTTGGGGCTTTTCATTTCGCTCTGTCTGCACGCGTCTCTGTTGGGATGGGCGTTGTTTTCGTCGTTGAATGCAACGCCGATAAAGACCGAGGACACACCGTCGATTTCGGCTGAAATTATCACGCCGTCTGAATTTCTTCGCTTAAAGCAGGGGAGCGAGGACGCTAAAAATTTAGAGACCAAGGCGAAGGTCGAGCCGACGCTGGACGACTCAAAAAACGAAACCAAGAAGCCCGATAACGCACCACCGCCGCCGCCTCCGCCCGCGCAAGAGGTTGCTAAGGTTGAGCCGCCGCTACCTGAGCCGTCTCCGCCTGAGCCAACTCCACCAGAACCTGTCGCCCTAGAGCCGCCGCCACCTGCCGCGCAAGCTGAGCCACCTCCGCCGCCGCCTCCGCTGCCCGTTACGCCGCCGCCAGGGCCAACGCCCGACGACCAAAAACTTCTCGAAAAGAAGATCGAAGACGCGCGTCTAGAGGAAGAGGCAAAAAAGAAGGCTGAGGAAGAAGCTAAAAAGAAAGCTGAAGACGACGCCAAGAAAAAAGCCGAAGACGAGGCACGCAAAAAGAAGCTCGCTGACGAGGCAAAAAAGAAAAGACTGGCCGAGCAGGCGCGCAAGAAAGCTGAAGACGCGAAGAAAAAATTCGATCCCAACAAAATCGCCAGCCTGCTCGACAAAGCGCCCGACGATTCTGCGCCCAAGGCATGGCTCGACAAAGACCCGAAGAAAAAAGGCCAGCACGCGGCCGGATCGAGCCAGACTGCGGCTGTCACTGGTCGCGAGGCTGGAACGGCGACCGGCACCGACACAGTGTTGTCGGCCCGCGAGCAAGATCTGCTGAAAGGCATGTTGAAATCGCAACTCAATGGCTGTTGGCGGCCACCTGGAACGGGTGGAGGCAGCGACGTGCCGGTGGTATCGCTGCATTGGCAGCTGCAAATCGATGGGTCGCTGGATGGGGAACCGCGTGTGACGCAGGCGCCTTCGACGTCGGCTGGGCAGGTCTATGCCGAGGCGGCTTTGCGAGCGGTAAAAAACTGCGCTCCGTTCCGATTGCCACCGGACAAATACGATGGCGGGTGGAAAATCATCGATTGGGTCTTCGACCCGCGCGAGATGTTGTGACAGGCTGCGCTAGCGGCTTGTCGTGCCCGCGATGCTTCACTTCAATTGGAAACGCTGCATACCTCAAACGCGTCACCGGCGTTGTCTGCCCAACAGTTGCTGCAATCACTGGCGAAACGACGGCACACGACCAGCGCGCGAGTAGCAATTGCCGTCGATGAACAGGACATGGGAAAACGTAATGCACCACCTCGCTCCAAATCCGATCTGCAACAGGTTTAGACCAGCGATTGTGTCGGTCTTGCTCGCAGTGGTGCTGGGCATCAGCGGCGGTCATCCGGCATCCGCGCAGCTCTCGGGCACGCAAACCCAAGGGACGATCGCACCAATTCCGATCGCGGTTCCATTGTTTCTCGGCGACGATCCGAAATTGGCTGCCGACGTGGCCGATGTGGTGCAAGCCGATTTGGAGCGCTCAGGATTGTTCCAGCCGCTCGATCGCGCGTCGTTTCTTGAACAAGTTCGTGACGTCAACGCCGCACCGCGATTTCCGGATTGGCGTTCGATCCAGTCCGACGCGCTTGTTGTGGGCCGCGTGGTGCGGACAGGTGACGGCAAGGTCGGGGCTGAGTTTCGATTGTGGGATGTGGCAGCCGGAAAACAACTTGCTGGCCAACGCTTTTCAACTGCGCAAGCTAATTGGCGGCGCATCGGTCATTTGATTGCCGACCAGGTTTATGAGCGCTTGACGGGAGAAAAAGGTTACTTCGATACCCACGTTGTGTTCGTCGACGAAACTGGGCCTAAGGAAAAGCGCATCAAGCGGCTCGCCATCATGGATCAAGATGGCGCCAACGTGCGCTTGCTCAGTCAGGGCCAGGAATTGGTGCTGACACCGCGCTTCTCACCGACCAATCAAGAAATCACGTACATGTCTTACACGCGCGACCAGCCCAAGGTTTACATCATGAACCTGGAGACGGGCCAGCGCGAGCTGGTCGGCGATTTTCCCGGCATGACATTCGCGCCGCGCTTTTCGCCAGATGGTCAGCGCGTGGTGATGAGCCTTGGCACACCGGACGGCGAAAGCAGCATTTTTGAAATGGACTTGCGATCGCGCCAATCGCGGCGATTGACGCAAGCCGCCGGCATCGACACCGGCCCGAGTTATTCACCAGACGGCCGCCAGATTGTATTCGAGAGCGATCGTGAGGGGTCGCAGCAACTCTACATCATGAATGCGGACGGTTCGGGCGTCCGGCGTGTGTCGACCGGTGACGGGCGTTACTCAACGCCCGTTTGGTCGCCGCGGGGCGATTACATCGCGTTTACCAAGCAAAGCAGCGGCCGCTTTTTGATCGGTGTCATAAAGCCGGACGGGTCCGGCGAGCGGGTTCTGACTGAGGGTTTCCACAACGAGGGGCCAACTTGGGCACCGAACGGCCGGGTGCTCATGTTTTTTCGCGAATCGCAAGGGGCTACGGGCGGGCCAAGGATCCATTCGGTCGATATCACCGGCTTCAACGAGCGCCAGGTGGCGACCCCCTCGTTCGGCTCTGATCCCGCATGGTCGCCATTGTTGAACTAAATGGGAGTACCTGTGCGCCCGTTGGACAGCTGTGCAGCATCGTGTTTTGCATCGCAATTTCATGCTGTTAGGTATGGGTCGCGTGGTCGCGCTATTTTTCTCTCGCCCAGCAAATCTCGCGTTGTATTTTCGCATCTATGAGGCTGGAAAACTTGAGTTTTGTTGCCTCGCGCCTTGATCGAACCGGCTCCTGTAGGTACCCCAGTGTACGGCTTTTGCCGGAATCGTATCAGGAGATATGACCATGCAGGGTGTTAAGGGGCTGATCGTTCTGTCAGCAGTAGTCGCGGCTGTGGCATTAGGTGCTTGCCGTCGCGAAGTCGAACATACGCCAATGAAGCTTGGCGCTGATGTCCCGGCTACCGAGCAAGTTGCTCGCTAACCTTAGGCGTATGCCTGGGACAACATAAGGAGACTGACTATGAAGGGCGCAATCGTTCTCGCCACCGTTATCGCAGCTGTTGCTCTTGGGGCTTGCCGCAAGGAAGTTGAGCACACTCCGATGAAGCTCGGCGCGGATGTTTCGACGGTTGAAGTCGCTCGTTAAGAGCATCTTTTCTTTCGATACTGTCTGTACGACTAACAAGACCGAGCTGTCCGCGCCTCATAGCGCTGCCATCTCGGTCTTGTGCTTTTTACCGGTCCGTTGATTTCTGGTTCATTGTTGGCAGGTTTTGCCAAGCCGAGTTGCTCTCGACCATAGATCGTGCGCCGCTGAATTCGACGGAATGTCGTTCTGAGTTGGGCGTTCCAGCGAGCGTCGCTCCAACAATCGCAGTCTTGCCATGGGCAAAGCGGCGCATCGGTCACAGTGGTCGCGGCTGCATGTTGCAAATGGTTGTGTACTGGCCCATTTCGCCACATCGAATTCGATCGGTATTCACGTAGGCTGGCCTAAGAAAGTGCGTCCCTGGAATCGTTTCGGTCAACGGCATGCAGGTTCAGCGCGCTCGTCTAATCTGAGAGTTAAGTGTGGTTTGCCGGTCGAACGGACATCAAGCGGTTAAACTCGAACTGCTAATTTGGTGGTTTTGTCGACGGCTGAGTTCACTAAGTGGCTTGTATGTGGCCACATTTTTGGCGGATCGCGCGCTTACATGCGTAGGTGACCACATATGGCGAGATGCCGTTTCGCTGTTGAAATTTGAGTCGGCCACATTGAACCGAACCGTTAAATTTGGCCCGCATTTGGTTTGTTCATCACCGCACTTTGGCTAACGCGGTGCTGGATCGAGCGACGAGAGAGGACTGCGGATGTTCGCGACTTACGCGCAAAGCACGTTGCTTCGCCTAGCTGCAGTGGCAGCCATCGCTTTGACGCTTGGCGCTTGCGCAGCCAATAAGGAACTGCAACCAGATAGCGCGCTGAATGGGGCTGGCGGAAAATATGGCTCAGCGTCCCCAGGTTCACAGCGCGACTTTACCCAGAACGTCGGCGACATCGTATATTTTTCGACCGATCAGACCGACCTGACGCCGGAAGGTCAGCAGATTCTGTCGAAACAAGCCCAGTGGTTGCAGCAATATCCGCAGTACACCATCACGATTGAGGGTCATGCCGACGAGCGCGGCACGCGAGAATATAATATTGCGCTCGGCGCAAAGCGGGCGACCTCCGTTCGTAACTATCTTGCTCAAAATGCCATCGGTGCGCAACGCATCCGCACAATCTCGTACGGCAAGGAACGCCCGGTTGCGGTCTGCAACGACATCTCATGCTGGTCACAAAACCGGCGTGCTCAGACGGTTCTGAATTCCGGCGGTCAAGTCAGTCAGCGCTAACCGTGAGGGCGAGCGCTTGGCCCAACGGGTGTCGCTTGGCCACCCGGTGTGACTTTTGAGGATCCCATCAAGGATCGTCGTTTTTAGCTGAGGCGGTAGGTCAGGGCACGGTTGTCGCTAGTCCTGCGACGATCAAGGCGGGCAACAACCGTCACTGAAGCGGTCGCTTTTCAACCGTCGCGCTGTGTAGGTCATGGATGACGCGGCAGCGCATGAACGATGGCGCTATAACGCTCCGTTAAAAGCGGTGACGATCCAGTCAAGCTTTAGCCCCAATATCCAGCCACCAAATGCTCATGGGCGATTGATTGTCGATGAGCGGCAACTTCCGCTCCGGTAGGTGTCATGGATTTAGCGCGACCGACGAACAACCCGATGATTCCAAAACCTAGTGGTCGGTTCCAACTGCAAATCAGAGTCGGTTGCGCAGTCGCGTCGATTGTTCTGTTGTGGCTAACGCCTGTCGCTTTCGCGCAATCACCGCCGTCATCCGCAGAAGCTGCGACGGAACTTTTGCAAGATGGCCTCGACGCTCTACGCGATAATGATAACGCGCTCGCCAAACGGTTCTTTCTGCAGCTGCAGAAACTTTATCCTGGAACAGCTGAGGCGGGGCGAGCTGGATTGGCGCTCGAAGATATCGGCGACGATGGTCCTAATCGGTCGTCAGTGCCAACGCCACAGGTGAGATCATCACAACTCGATGACTTGCGGCGAAAATTTCTGCTCGATGTCGGTGATCGTGTGTTTTTTGCCGAAAACAGCGATCAAATTGGCGCGCGGTCCCGGGCGATGCTCGATCAGCAAGCGCGCTGGATTAAATCGAAAAAGGGCATTTTCGTTACGCTCGTTGGACGGGCTGACGATGGTGGCAGTGCCGCCGATGCATTGGCGCTTTCGGGTGCGCGAGCTGAAGCGGTGCGACAGCGTTTTCTTGCAGCCGGCATACCCGATGATCACATCTTCATCGATGCGCGCGGCGATAGCGATCGGCTCGCAACTTGCAAAGAGGCTATCTGTAAGGCACAGAATCGGCACACCGAAGCGCTGTTAGGCTATGCCCAACAAGCTAACGACAACAGTCCACGATGATCGGGCACGCATGACGGCCGAACTGGCGCCCGAACATCTGGATACAGCAAAAAGCTGGCTCGACGGCGCAGAAACTTCGCTAAACTACCGACGTGTTGTCTGGACTGAAAGCAGCGGTCACAGCGGCGCCGGTCGACCTCCAAACATCGATCGCCAATTATCGACGGGCAATCGACGAGACGCGGCTGGCGTCCATGCGCGTGAACCAAGGCAAAGGTGGATAATGGCTGTGCGGCAAACCACATCAACACGGTCGAATGGGTTCGACATCTTAGGTTTCTGTTTGGTGCCGGACGCAAAGTTTGCGACGGGTATGAGCACGCCCCCGGATGCGACGGTCGCGGCCGACCGGGTCGCAATGTCAACGGTCAGGCTTCAGCGGATTGCAGGCGCGGGGCTTGTTGCGATCGTGCTCGCGCTGTCGACACTCGCTGGCAGCACTAGCGCCAACGCACAAACGCCAGCACCACCGACGACTAAGCCCGCAGCGAAACCCACAGGCAGCGGTGACGCTGGTCTGCGGCAACGCGTCGAAAGTCTCGAAGAACAATTGGTCGATATGCAAGTTGTGGTCGGCACTTTGGAATCACTGGCCAAGAGTGGGTCAGGGGCAGCACAGCCAGCATTTCGTGCTGCAGCGGGTGGTGATGACCCGGTCCGTCTTCAGGGGTTGGAAAACCAGGTGCGGCAACTATCGTCACAAGTCCAACAATTGTCAGATCAAGTTCGCGGGCTCGGAGGCACACCGCGCAGGTCAGATGCTGGGTCGTCCGCGCAAGTCGCGACCTCAGCGTCTAGCGGGTTTGGGGCAACGACCGTGACTGACGGCAATGATGCCATCGGCAGCATGCTTGGCAGTGAGCCCGCGCCGACGTTTGGTGGCAATGCACCGCCATCACTCAGCGATGCAAGCGGTGCAGGCGTTGCCACAGCCGCGCTGCCACCAGCCAGCGATGGCGTCGAACCAAAGCAGCTTTACGAAACCGCTTATGGCTTTCTGCTGCAACGCGATTACGCGGCCGCTGAGACCGCGTTTAGTAATTTTCTGACGCGGTTCCCGAGCGACTCATTGTCGGGAAATGCGCAATACTGGTTGGGTGAAACGCATTTTGTCCGTGGCCAATATAAAGCTGCTGCCGCGTCGTTCTTAAAAGGCTACCAGACGTACGCGCAAAGCCCGAAAGCAGCAGACAGTCTGTTAAAGCTTGCGATGTCGCTTGATCGTCTTGGGCAGAAGGACGCTGCGTGTTCGTCTTACGCGGAGCTCGGCAGCAAATTCCCCAACGCGGCGCAAAGCCTCAAGAGCCGCGCGCAATCAGAACGCCAGCGGGTTGGTTGTTCTTAATCGTGCTCATTAGGAGCATCGGGATGTGAACGCGCAGTCTGAGCATGTTTCTGTGTCAACCGATGAAGCCGATCGCGCTTTCTCTGGGCTCGAGCAATTCGATGCGCTGATCCTCGCCGTATCGGGCGGGTCTGATAGCCTGGCGCTGCTGCATTTCGTGGCGGAGTGGGTGCAGCGATGCGGACGTCCCCAACCCGTCGTCGTCGTTGCAACCGTTGATCATCACTTGCGGGAAGGGTCGGGCGCTGAAGCCGAGTTGGTTGCAGTGCATGCGCGTCGCCTGGGCTTTGAACACCACACGTTGCACTGGGAGGGGCTCAAAACGCGCGCGGGCTTGCAAGCTGCGGCGCGCCGCGCGCGCTATGAATTGCTCGACGCCTTAGCGTTGCGTGTCGCGCCAGGTGGCCGTGCAGCACTCGTCACGGCGCACACCCTGGATGATCAAGCCGAGACGGTGGTGATGCGCTTGAAGCGCGGCTCCGGCGTCGACGGGCTCGCTGCGATCCCTGCGCAACGACCGCTTACACCAGGATCGTCAACCATGGTCGTTCGGCCGCTGCTGACGATTGCAAAATCGCGGCTGATCGCAAGCCTCAATGAGCGCCAGCTGACATGGAGTGAAGATCCTTCTAACGCCGATGTAAGCTTCGAACGCGTGCGGGGGCGCCGCGACTTGCTGGCGCTGGAACGTCTCGGCATCAACGCCGCAGCACTGGCCACTACGGCGTCGCGCATGCAAGACGCGGTTGCCGGGCTCGATTATGCAGCCACCGTCTACAAAGCAACGCTCGGCATTGATCGCCACGACGGCATTTTTGGCCAATTCGACCGCCGTGCATTTGACGCTGGACCCCGCATCTTGCAGCAACGTGTCCTGCGGGATTTGATCGCCGATTACGGTGGCACCACGGCCGCGCCCGCGCTGTGCGAAGTCGAAGCCCTGGTGCGGCGTCTGCAAACGACCAACACCCTCGCGGCAACGCTCGGCGGCGCGGTTGTTTCGGCTGGCCCACGGTTTGTGCGGATTTGGCGCGAGGTCGGGCGAATTTCGAAGGCGGACGTTCCACTCGCTGCCGGCGCAACGATGCTTTGGGACAAGCGTTTTTGGGTCAGTTGCGACGGTGATGCGAGTGCCAAGATTGTCCTGCGGCCGTTGGGGTCGCGTGCGCGCGCTACTGGGTGGGTCGGTGGACGACCGTTTTTTCAACCAAAGACCGGTCACGTACCCGCGCGAGCGCTGCAGGCGTTGCCGAGCCTTTGGCTTAACGGCACATTGTTTGCTGTCCCACAGACATGCCCGATCATTGGGCCGATTGCTCGGGCGACTATTGGGCGGCTTCCTGGGCCGACCAGTGACCCGATGACCGGTCATATTTTCGGGCTGGTTCCACCTCAAACTCTCAGTCTAGAATTAGGGTGCGGCGTAAGATCAATGACAGCACCGGCCTGGTCGATGGTTGCCGCATCTTCGGCAGTGCCGACGCAATCGTCGTCGCCAAATGGAGCGGAAGTGCCAAAGGTCGTGACGCCAGGGTCTAGAAACGAATTTGCCACGTTACATGTAAGTGTTTGGCCGGTCCTCAGCGAATGTTAACTTGCTGACACGCCAGCTTTACCGGCAGGCAACGGAGCCCGAAGTAAGCCCCGAAGTCAGCAATGTCGATGCGCCTTTGGTAAACTTGTGCAACGCCGGTCGCCGCCCTATGTTGGATGAGATCTGTCGGGTTGCCACCCGATGCTTTAGCGACGCCGGTTCGCAACCGGCGACAGCAGGATAAAAGATGAACCCGAACTATCAAAAGCTTGCCATTTGGGCCGCGCTGCTTGTGCTGCTGCTGGCTCTTTACAATCTGGTTTCAAACCCAGGGCAACAGCGTCGCGCCAACGAGATCCAATATTCGGAATTTTTGGAGGCCGTCGATAAGGGCACGGTTCAAGACGCTGTGCTGGCTGGAAACCGGATTACCGGCACGATGCGTGACGGCGGTGCGACGGGCGGAACATTCTCAACCTACGCGCCAGCCGACCCGGGTCTCGTTGGCCGATTGCGCGATAAAGGCATTAAGTTCAAAGCCCGCCCCGCCGATGACGAAGTCAGTTCGCTGGCCAGCATCCTGCTGAGTTGGTTCCCGATGCTACTGCTGATCGGTGTGTGGATTTTCTTCATGCGCCAGATGCAGTCGGGATCAGGGCGGGCGATGGGCTTTGGCAAATCCAAAGCCAAATTGCTGACCGAGCGCAGCGGCCGCGTCACGTTCGATGACGTTGCTGGTGTCGATGAGGCCAAAGGCGATCTCGAAGAGATCGTTGAGTTCTTGCGCGATCCGCAAAAGTATCA
>JANMII010000328.1:0-1894 GCA_031375665.1 Hyphomicrobium sp. | reverse complement strand
GACCGATCGCGTTGTGTGGTATGATTCGGACGGGGCAAGCCTGTTCGCAGGCAGCAGGCGTGAACAAAAACCGCGGGGTCGCCGCAGACTGCTGACCGCCTCGGGACAGCACGTGGAGGACGACAATGGATATCGTGACACTACTTATTCAGCTCGTGAGCGGTGCCGTCGGCGGCAACGTCGCGGGTAGCCTTCTGAAAAATCTGAGCCTTGGAACGCTGGGTAACTCGTTGGCCGGTCTCATTGGCGGCGGCCTCGGCGGGCAGATTCTAGGCCAGCTGCTCAACCTGCCAGCGGTTGGTGGTGGCGCACTCGATCCGATGGCGATCCTGACGCAAGTTTTGGCCGGCGGCGTCGGTGGTGGGGCAACGCTCGCGATCGTTGGCCTGCTTCGCAGTCTGATTTCGAAGTAATCGTCGTCGCATCACGACTGACCGGAAGCGCCGCAGCGCAAAGCTGTGACGTCAAAAAAGCAAAAAGCTCGCCGGTTGAGACCGACGGGCTTTTTTTCGAATCGAAGTTTGCATAGAGCGTTGCGTGTCGTCGCGGGCCGGTGCTTGCAAGTCCCGTTAGCTGCAAGCCGTCTGCTTTGCGACGCAATGCGGCAGACCCATATTGGTGTCACACATGACTTGTGGCGTACCACGCGGCGTCCAACCATGCGCTGCCATCGAGTTCTTCAGCGCCGCATTGGCCATGAATTTCGCGAGATCTTCCGTCACCATCGTGGCTTCGCCACCGGCCTGCACGCAACCGTGTTTGCCGCCATGTTCGGCGTATGCTGCTGCCGAAAAAATCCCAGTCGTCGCAGCATATGCAGCAGCGGCGATTGCCGCTTGAGCCAGATATCTCATGTCGCTCTCCTCACAATCGATTAGAGTTTGCAGATCGTCGTTTGGCCGCGGCAGTTGAAGCCGAGCCCACCCTTCTGGCAGCGATATTTGACGGTGTTGACCTTGTATCCAGGCGTTGTGCCATTCGCCATCCAAGCCGCCCATGCGCCCCAATCCGTGGCTTGCAACAGCGCTTCATAAACCTGGAATTTGGCGTTTTCTTCTGTGCTGCCTGTGCCTTCGGCGGCCTTGGGCGCGCAACTGCCAGCAGCATACGACGACGTGGCACCACCGAACATCACCACCGCGTGGGCTGCCGCCGCAACAAGCACTATTCTTGCCGTTCGACGCATGGGCTGATCTCCTCTTGGCCGCTTCGAGTTCTCGTTCGATTTTTCGCAGGCTGGCGCATCACGCGCATCAACCAAATGGAGCTGGAGATCTAACCCAACACGTTTTGCCCGCGCGACGTGTCGCATCTGTCACGCCGAATGGCGCTGGTGAGCAAATCAATCACCGCCACTAGGGACAAACAAAATCGCCGCTTGGTCGTCGTCGCACGCACCGGCTGCGGCCCAGTCGACAGACGTGAAACGCTCACGTGGCTTGTTGCAGATCCACCGCTTTTGGTCCTTTGCCGCGCTTATCGGGTTCCGTGGCAAACGTGATCCGCATGCCCTCGGCCAAATCACCAATGCCCGATCGCTCAACCGCAGTGACATGCACAAACACGTCGTTGCCGCCGTCGTCAGGCTTGATGAAGCCGTAGCCCTTTTGCGAATTGTAGAATTTCACGGTACCGGTTTGGCGCATGCGGGTCTCTCCTTGCGCAGTCCCGCCGTGCTCCAACCAGCCGGTACGCAACCGACCAGCCTATGTCGCACAGCGAGGCTCGATCGACGCCGCATCTGCGCAACAGCTCGGCCAACCCAAGGCAGTTCACAGCCCACCAAGGTCCAACCCGTCAACCCGTTGCTCAGTCGCCGCCTCTCCGGCCTGCGACAAATTATCCAAAAAAGCCGCGTCCAAGCAAGATGAAATGGCAGCAGCCCGCATTTTTG
>JANMII010000164.1:0-24912 GCA_031375665.1 Hyphomicrobium sp. | reverse complement strand
GGCCTCGATTTTCCCGGCGTAACCGGAGCCTGGAACGCGATCACGGATGTTCCCGGCGTTCGCATCGGCTTCACCACTTTGGATGATCCTGACCGCGGCATCAAAACGGGTGTGACAGCCATTTTGCCCCGGCAGGATTTTGGTCATCCTAAACCCGTGTGGGCTGGGATTTACGCACTCAACGGCAACGGCGAGATGACCGGCGCGCATTGGATTGCCGATGCGGGTTACTTCGTCGGGCCGATCTGCATCACCAACACACACGCTGTTGGGATGGTCCATCACGGCGCCGTGGCGTGGATGATCGAGCAATACGCCGAGGCGTTTCGTGGTGACCATCTGTGGGCTATGCCCGTGGTGGCCGAAACCTATGATGGCGTTCTCAACGACATCAATGCAATGCACGTCACCGCCGAACACGCTCGCGCAGCGTTAGAGTCAGCCACCAGTGGTCCCGTGGCCGAGGGCAACGTTGGCGGCGGTAACGGCATGATTTGCTATGATTTCAAGGGCGGTACAGGAAGCTCGTCGCGCCTGATCACAATTGGCGATGAGACGTACACAATCGCAGCCTTGGTGCAGGCGAACCATGGCATCCGCCCTTGGCTCACGGTGCTAGGTGTGCCGGTCGGTCGCCACCTTTCAGAGAACCGCCTTCTTGACCGCGAGACTGGATCGATCATCGTTGTCTTGGCAACAGACGCGCCATTGTCAGGCGTATCTCTGCGCCAAGTCGCCAAGCGGGCAGCCATCGGCATTGGTCGCGGCGGGTCGCCCGGCGGCAATAGTTCGGGAGATATCTTCTTGGCATTTTCGACCGCGAACGAGCGCGAGTTGCCGGGCAAGGATGACGTTTTGGTCGTATCGACGTCAATCAATCCGGAATTTTTAGATCCGTTGTACTTGGCAAGCGTTGAGGCCATCGAAGAGGCTGTGATCAACGCTCTTGTTGCAGCCGAAGATGCGCCGACTGTGAAGCCAGCGGGACGACGATGCAGGGCGATCGACCATAGCGAACTCTTGGACGTCATGCGTCGGTATGGGCGCGCGACGTAATACGGTGCATGACGGCAGCCGTGCGCGTGAGCAGCGGATGGCTGTTGCAACGTGCACTTTGTGTCGACGGTCTAGCTATCTGAAGGAAACAAGTTGCTTCTCTGACACCCGATCGATCACGCGTCGCAGTGCTTAAAGCGCTCTTGCACAAAGGGCCTGGCTGAGTTTTTGGAGACTGACCGAACGTTGCGGATAGATAAGAGATTTGTTGAACGGCGGAGGCGGCGTCTCGACGCGCTCGATCAAGCGGCTGAAAACAGATTGGCCTTGAAGTAAAGGTCTCAAGAGGTTGAGCCACAGATCCGTATGGCGGGTTCCCGAGGGGATTAATCGTAATCCCGCTGCCCTGGCGGCCTACCCGGCCATTTTCAGCTTGTCGGCCTTAATGCCGAAAAGCCGCTCAAGCCCTTGTTCCGAATCTGAAAATCATGGTGGGCGGTATAGGGATTGAACCTATGACCCCACGCGTGTGAAGCGTGTGCTCTACCGCTGAGCTAACCGCCCGCCCGTCGCGCCGAGGTTATGGGAGGGCGACCTAGCTCCTGTCAAGCAAGCACAGAACCACGTTGGGTGTCGCAAGCAGACATCAACGCGTCAGACCGCCGCCATCGCTCCAGGCGGTCGCCGCCAAGGTCGTCGTCACCGTGTTCATCGCAACCGGAAGCGATCAATCTATCGATGCTGTTGCGAGGCTCCAGCCAGCGTTTTTGCCCAGACACGCCTTTGCTGCCAGTCACCCCGGCCGCAGGGCGTTCGCCCGATCAAGCGCGGCGGATGAGGAACCGGTGAGTTTTATGGTCGGCTGCGCTATTGATCAGCGTGTGCCCCGTCGCCTTACAAAAAGCGACGAAGTCATTTGGCGCGGCAGGGTCTGTTGTTATAATTTCAAGCACGCTCCCAATGGGCATGTCTGAAAGCGCCTTTTTTGCCTTTAAGATTGGGATCGGACAGGACAAGCCTGACGTGTCGAGGCTGCGATCCGGCATTGCATAAAATTCCATCAAAATAGAGCGACGTTCGAACACGGGTGCTCGATGACCGGCGCTGGATGATAGGCGCTCGCTAACGGGTGTCGACGACGGATGTCCATGCCGAGGTGGGGCGGACGCTTACGCCACAATCGAGTTCGGCGCTGTTCCGGCCTTAGCGGAAGTTGCTACCTGAGGGCAAGTCACGATCAACGGCCACGATGACCGGTCGCGATTGATAGCAGCCGTCGCCGTTTTGTGTTCCCGGGCCGTGGCCCCGCTTGGTACGGCCAATCTCAGTCGCAGTCTGCCATGACGGCACGCTTCGCACCATCTGGCGTCCGCCGTCACAAATCATCCAGCAGCATAGCCCGCTGAATGCCGCATTCTTCGCGCCGACCTCGCCCTTGCGCATGAAACTCTCAAATGCGACGGTCCGCGGCGCGAGAAGCCGATTCCAACTCCGCCAAAGTGCGTGCTTTTTCGCCTGTGAGCCGCACTCTCAAACGCTCATCGTAATGACACGACAGCCGTCACACATCCGGTCTGCTTTCACCGGGGGAGATCGATAGTGCAACCCGAAGAGCCGCGCCGATCGTTTCTGTTCACGTTTGGGTTGGAGAAATTAGGGCTGGTTGCGCTTAGGGCTCCCTACGTCTCGGCCCTAATCATTGCAGTTGTTACGGTGCTGGCGGCCTTTGGTGTGTCGCGTCTGACCGTCGATGACAGTTTGTCTGAACTGTTTCGCACAAACACACCTGAATTTCGACAATACGAAGAGATCGACAGGCGCTTTCCGTCGAGCGAATACGATGTCTTGGTTGTGGTCGAGGGTGAAAAACTTCTCACCCGCGCCGGGCTCGAAGCCGTCAGTGAAACAGCAGCTGAACTGCAACTCGTAGACGGCGTGACGGGCATCGTGTCGATGCTGTCGGCACGGGGCAAACCCGACGCCAGCGGCTACGCCGCACCGCTCGTGCCGGACGAATTGCCTGACGATGCTGCATTGCCAGCGGTAATCGCGGCGCTCAAATCAAACGACATCGTCAAAGGCAAATTTCTGTCTGACGACGGCCAACTTGCGTTGATGGTATTGGCGCTCGATCGCGCCGTCGTTGCTGAAAAAACATCCAAGGTTGTGATTGGCGACATTGAAGCTGCAGCAACAGCGCGGCTTGCTCAAGCCGGATTATCGATGCGGTTGACGGGCGCGCCGGTGATGCAACTCGAGATCCGCAACGCGGTCGAACGCGACCGGCTGGTCTACAACGGTCTCGGCTTTCTCGCCGGTTTCGTCATGGCGTATTTGTTTTTCCGGCGCCTCTCGCTCACCCTGATTGCGGTGCTCGGCCCGTCGATCGCAATTCTGTGGACACTTGGCGTTCTGGGCGGCCTCGACTATCGGCTGAATTTGTTCATCAACGTCATCACACCGCTCATTCTGGTGTCGGGTTTTTCGGATTCGATGCATCTCGTCTTCGCAATCCGTCGCGATATCGTTGCAGGCGTTGATCGTCTGACAGCAGCCCGAAATGCTGTCCGTGACGTGGCGCCAGCATGCCTGTTAACGGCAATGAATGCAGCCCTGGCCTTGGTCTCATTTGCGTTTGCGGAATCCGCGCTCATTCGGACCTTCGGCCAAGCCGCACTCCTGGCGGTCGCGATTTCATATCTCGCAGTGGCAATCGTGGTTCCGACGCTGGCTGCAATTTTGATCCGGGACGAACCCGTGCCCAACGTGCCTGTTGATCAGGCTCACGATGGTGGCATTGGCGTGTTGCATCGCTTGACAACGGGCTTGATGCGCCACGTCATTCGGTTTCCAGCGCTTTATACGATGCTCGGCGTCGCAGCCGTTGTATCGACGGGATGGGCCTACACGCAGCTCAAGCCGATGTATCGCTTAGCGGACCAGGTGCCGGATAAAGAGCAGGCATTGCTGGCGACGGGTCGCTTGGACCAGAAACTCACCGGCGCTAATCCAGTTCACGTGATGATCAGTTGGGCGGGCAAGGACGGAAAACCAGCCGCCGCCCTGTATGATCCCCTGACGCTGTCGACGATTGCCGATGTCCACCGCATCGTTGAAGAAAAAGTCGGGCTCGGCAATGTTTGGTCGATTGATAGTCTGCGACGCTGGTTGAAAGAGGCCGGCGACGACAGCATCGAGACCGTCCAGAAATATGTCGGCCTTTTGCCGGAGCATCTCGTCCGCCGCTTCATCGCCAAGGAGGAAACGGCCGTCTTGGTGACGGCACGCGTTCCCGACATCGATGCGAGCGAATTTCTTCCCGTAGTGGATCGGCTTGATCGCGAATTGCAGCCGGTTCGCGATGCCCATCCGGGTTATGAAATTGCGGTCACAGGCTTGCCGGCCATTGCAGCGCGAAATTCTGCCAAGCTGATTGGCGAATTGAACTGGGGATTGGTTGGCGACATGTTCGTCATCTTCATTTTCTTAGCGATCGTTCTTCGATCTGTACTGGCGGGCGTAACCAGCATTTTGCCGTCGATGTTCCCGATTTTTGCGACCGGCGCTTTGTTATGGTCGGCGGGCGAGGGCCTGCAATTTGCTTCGATTATCGCAATCACGGTTGCTTTCGCTCTGGCGATCGACTCGACCATCCATTTTCTAAACCGGTTCCGCCTTGAAGAGGATCGCAGCAACAGTGGGACCGCCATCGACGCCTTGCAGCGGACGGTCGAACACATCGGGCCCGCAGTCGTTCTAACGACGATGGTGTTGGCACTGGGCCTTGGCGTGACGATGCTTTCGGATCTGCCGTCGTTGCGCCGCTTTGGTCAACTCAGCGCGGTCTGCTTGGTGGCATCTCTGATCGCGCAGCTCATCATTCTGCCCGCGTCAATCGCACTTTATCGCAAGTATTTTCCGCGCCGCGGTTGAGACGGCGAAGCGGCACGCGTAGACTGCTCACTTCACGCAGACAAGCGGCCTGTATCCGATCGCAGAGGTGCTGCATTTGGTGCATCACGATTGCACCGGAGCTTGGCTCGAAAGGCGGAGACGACACATGTCGCAAAAGCTGATCATCATCATGGCCAACACAGATCCTCGCAATCCCGAAGAGGTCGGCGCGCCGATTTTCCAAGCCATGGTTGCTGCATCGATGGACTACGCCGTCGATGTGATCTGCACGGGCACGGCGGCCAAGCTTTTGCGCCGCGGCGTTGCAGCTTCGATTGTCGCAAAAGTCGGCGATGACCGCACGATCTATGATTTCATCAAGGACGCGCATGCGGCAGGCGTGAAGTTTCACTGCTGCTCGCCGGGCTTGGACCTATTTGGTATGTGCGTCGACGATATGATCGACGAGTGCAGCGGCGTCATCGGGGCTGCCCATTTCATCGAGCAGATCATGTCGGGTGAGTGTAAAGTCCTGACCTACTGATCACATGAGCCGCAACAGCGTGGCTTTCAACTCGCGGTAACTCGAGATCACTGCCGACGGTTGGAAACTTGCCACCGGCGCGACGCTGTAGCCAAAATCAACGGCAACAACAGGAACACCGGCCGCTTGGGCCGTCAGGATATCGGTCTCGGTGTCGCCGATCATCACGGCTTTAGCCTTCTGGCCGCCTGCAAGCGCGACCGTGCCGTTGAAGTGTCCAGGGTCGGGTTTCCAAACACCCAAGCTGTCGCGGCCCGTAACTGCCGCAAACAAATCCGACATGTTGAGCGCGGCTAACAATTGCCGCGCGTGGCTTTCAATTTTGTTGGTGCACACGGCCAATCGCGCACCTTGGCCCGAAAGATCGGCCAACGTTTCAATCACATGATCGTAGGGCTGACTAAGATCGGCGATGTGGTCGCTGTAATGCGCCAAAAACACATTGAAGAGGTCGTAAAGCTGCGGCTCGGTCAACGCTCGACCATGCGCGGCGGCAGCGCCTGAAATCATCGCCAACGCGCCGTGACCAACGAACGGCCGAATGTCAGCGACTGAAATAGGTGCGAGATCGAGCGTCGCCAGGACGTGATTGGTCGCGGCAGCCAGATCGGGCGCTGTATCAACCAGCGTGCCGTCGAGATCGAAAACAAAAGTCCACGTCTTCATGGTGTGCTCGCTGTTGTCTCTCGGCGTGCCATTGTTGGCCGCGTTGCCTTACGGCTCACGTCCTAACGGACAAACTGAGGACGGTCGCTAGATTTCATGTCGCGCTCGGCCTAGAACAGCCGCATCAGTCGCGTGCATGGGGCATGACCGCGTGGCTGCAACGGGAGACGAAAAAGGGGCATGGAACCATGAGCGTCGACCAATGGAAGCAATCTGCGGCCGAGCATGCTTTGGTCTATATTCAAAGTGGAATGGTGGTCGGTCTTGGAACCGGCTCAACGGCTGCAAAGTTCGTCGCACTTCTTGGCAAAAAAGTTAAAGAGGGCCTCGACGTGACGTGTATTGCGACATCGGAAGCAACCCGCGCCCAGGCCGAGCAACTGGGGATCAAGCTGTCAACCCTCGACGCTCATCCGGTTCTCGACATAACCATTGACGGTGCTGACGAACTCGACGGCGAGTTGCGTTTGATCAAGGGCGGCGGCGGCGCATTGTTGCGCGAAAAGATTGTCGCCGTCGCATCGAGCCGCGTCATTATTATCGCAGATCACACCAAGCGCGTCGAAACGCTTGGCGCATTTTCGCTTCCCGTTGAAGTCGTGCCGTTTGGGCTCGGATCAACGCAGCGCCTTGTTGCCGAAATGGCCGCCGATTGTGGTTGTGAAGGCGCAATTACCATCCGAGCCGATGCCCGAGGTGCGCCATTTGTTACCGATAACGGCAACCTGATCCTTGATTGTGCGTTCGGTGAAATCGATGACCCCGAAGCGCTCGAAGATGCCATGCGGTTGATCCCAGGCGTTGTCGAAACGGGATTGTTCCTTGGCATCGCCGATATTGCGATTATCGCTGGACCGATGGGGGTCGAGGTGCTCTCCAGTGATGATGATGCGTTTGAAATTGAGGTCTGAGGCGATGCGTATCCCCGCTGCGGTCCTCGCAATTACGATCGCGCTTTTTTCAAATTTGAGTTTCGCCCAGGAGATGACGCCAACTGTTGATCCAGGCCGAATCGCAGCAGCCCGCGATCTGATGGACGTCATCGGCGTTACAAAGCAGATGGACCTGTCGATGGAGACAATGAAGAGTGCAGTGCTGCAGGGCGCCAAGGCTGCAACAAACGCCCAAAAAGAGCAGTTTGCCGCCGAATTCGACAAAAGTGCCGCAAATCTCAAAGCCTACCGTGAAGACATGATTACAGATTTCGCAGTCCTTTACGCCGAGACGTTTACGGCTGAAGAAATGAAAGCCGTCGCCGACTTTTACCGCTCGGGTGCAGGCGCTAAGTTCATCGAACTCAGTCCCGAACTCATGCAAAAAGGTGCCGCCATCGGCATGCGGTACGGAACGAAAGTCATGGATGAAATGCGGCGATCGACGCCGACAGAATTGCCGAAGTGAAGGTGGTGCAGGCCACACGGCAGTCACATGCGGTGCTCTCGCCATGACCGCATTTGACGTCGACCTCTTCGTCATCGGCGCTGGGTCAGGCGGCACGCGTGCTGCCCGCATTGCAGCCTCGTATGGTGCACGCGTTGCGATCGCTGAAGAATTCCGCTGCGGGGGCACATGCGTCATTCGCGGCTGTGTGCCAAAAAAATTGCTCGTCTATGCGAGCCGGTTTGCCGAAGACTTTCATGACGCGCCGGGTTTTGGCTGGTCTTTGGATCAGCCAACCTTCAATTGGCGTGCTCTCATCAGCGCTAAGAATACCGAAATTGCGCGACTTGAAGCGATTTACCAATCGATCTTGAAGCAAGCGGGTGTGGCACTCCATGCCGAGCGGGCTGTCATTACCGGGCCTCATTCCGTTCGCTTGGAAACGTCAGGACGAACAGTCTCTGCTGCACGAATTTTGATCGCAACCGGTGCCGCCGCCAACCTCGACATGACAGTGGGTGGCATAGGCCACGCCATCACCTCAAACGAGGCATTCGATTTAGCCGAGCTGCCAGAGCACATCGTGATTGTCGGCGGTGGCTACATCGCGATCGAGTTTGCCTGTATTTTCCACGGCCTCGGGGCTCGCGTTACACTCATCCATCGCGGCGATAAATTATTGCGTGGTTTCGATGATGATTTGCGGGTCGGGCTAGCATCCGCCATGCAGGCTCGTGGCATTACAATCCGGGCCAACACGCGTATCTCTCAAATTGCGAAACATGCAGCAGGTTTGACTGCAACTCTGATCACAGGCGAGACGATCGAGGCCGAGCAAATAATGTACGCCATCGGACGCGCGCCCAATACGGCTGGCCTTGGATTGGCAAGTGCTGACGTCATTGTTCGTGACAACGGCGCCATCGCCGTTTCAGACACGCAGCAAACGTCGCAACCGACCATCTTTGCCGTGGGCGATGTCACAGATCGTGTGGCCCTGACACCGGTTGCCATTCGCGAGGGCCACGCGTTTGCCGACAGCGTCTACGGCGGCAAGCCGACACTCGTCGATTATCAGACGATCCCGACAGCAGTTTTTTCAACGCCTGAAATCGGCACTGTCGGTCTTTCAGAGCATGAAGCCCGCGCGCACTTCCCAAACATCGATCTCTACAAGGCGCGGTTTCGACCGATGAAAGCGATCGTCGCGGGTCGCGATGAGCGGATGACCATCAAGCTGATCGTGGATGGCGACAGTCAGCGCGTGGTTGGTGTCCATATTTTGGGGCCAGATGCCGCTGAAATTGTGCAAATGGCCGCCATTTCGCTTCGGCTTGGTGCAACCAAGGCCGATTTCGATGCAACCATGGCGCTTCACCCCAGTGTGGCTGAAGAATTGGTCACGTTACGGGAAAAATGGGTCGCGCCTGGCGAGGCTGCCGGTTGATTGCCGCAACTGGCATCGCTAAGGGTGACGACCGCCGAACGGGGAGTGCCGAATTGATGTCGCGACTGGCAGGCAAAATCGCAATTGTAACGGGATCTGGCATTGGCATCGGTCAGGCCATCGCCATGCGTTTCGCCAACGAGGGCGCCACCGTCTGGGTCACCGACATCGACGGCGCGACGGCCGCGCAAACGGCTGGCAGAATTGTCGCCGATGGCGGCAAAGCCACAGCGATGCAAGTCGACGTCTCGAAGGGCCAAGACGTCTCAGCCCTCATGCGCGCGGTTGATAGCGCCCATGGTCACGCCGACATCCTGGTCAACAACGCCGGGATTTTGGTGCGCGGCGAGTTACGCAGCCTCTCAGACGCGGAATGGACCCGGCAGCGTGAAGTCAATATTGACGGCGTGGTTCGTCTGTCGCGCGATGTGCTGCCGCTTATGCGCAAGTCGAACGCCGGATCGATCATCAATATCTCATCAATCATGGCCAACCGCGGTTTGCGTCCGTTGGCAGCCTACACCGCAACAAAGGGCGCCGTCACCGCGCTGACAAAAGGTCTAGCGATTGAGTATGCGCCATTCAAAATCCGCGTTAACGTCATATCGCCGGGATACATCGAAACGGCGATCACCGATCGGCTCTTGAAATTGCCACCGGTCCGCAAAGCCCTGGTCGATAAAACGCCAATGGGCCGTCTCGGGCAGCCCGAGGACATTACAGGCGCCGCCGTATTCTTTGCGTCCGACGACAGCCTGTACTGCACCGGTGCGGACCTTATGGTTGATGGCGGCATGTCAGCCGGCCTCTAGAGCAGTCAGACGGGCAGCCGTCAGGGCTTTGAAGCGATCAGGCCTTTGATGAAGCGGGCCTAGTCGCCAAAGCGGCGGTCCGCCTGCGAGATGCTGGTGCGGGCGAGTTATTTCACCTATAAGCCGCGCCAAGATTTGGGTCTAAACTACGAGGCCCGATGGCGTCGGCATAAGCGTTGGCGCGACCATACCAATTTCAAGGAGACGACTGCGATGGCTGGTCATGCGACGACCGAGAAATGGTCTCCCGACAGCTGGCGGCAAAAGCCCATCCTGCAGGTGCCCGATTATCCCGACGCCACAGCGTTGCGTGATGTCGAGGACAAGCTCGCGACGTATCCGCCGCTGGTGTTTGCTGGCGAAGCGCGCGACTTGAAAAAGTCTCTCGCTCAAATTGCAAGCGGCAGCGGCTTCTTGCTCCAAGGTGGCGATTGCGCCGAAAGTTTCCTTGAGCACCGCGCCGACAACATCCGCGATTTCTTCCGCGTCTTTCTGCAAATGGCTGTCGTACTGACGTACGCGGGCGGCCAGCCCGTGGTTAAAGTTGGCCGCATCGCCGGTCAGTTCGCTAAGCCCCGCTCGTCGCCAACCGAAAAGAAAGACGGCCAGGAATTGCCGAGTTATCGCGGCGATATTATCAATGGGCCGGACTTCACGCCACAAGCGCGCATTCCAGATCCCAACCGCCAGATTGAGGCTTATCGGCAATCGGCCGCGACCTTGAATTTGATCCGGGCGTTTGCAACCGGCGGCTACGCCGATCTGGAACGTGTCCATCAATGGAATATGGGGTTCGTCAAGGATAGCCCGCAGGGTCATCGCTATCAGGAACTCGCCGATCGCATCGCTGAGACAATGGGTTTCATGCGTGCGTGCGGCATTACATCGGACAACACACCGCAACTGCGGGCGACGAACTTCTACACCAGCCACGAGGCCTTGCTGCTCGGATATGAAGAAGCGTTGACACGGCGCGATTCAACGAGTGGCGATTGGTATGCCACCAGCGGTCACATGATTTGGATTGGCGATCGCACCCGCCAACCTGATCATGCCCACATCGAATTTTGTCGTGGCATCAAAAATCCAATCGGCTTGAAGTGCGGTCCATCCCTCGACGCTGACGGACTGTTACGTCTGATCGACGTCTTGAACCCCAAGGACGAAGGTGGCCGCCTGACGCTGATTTGCCGCTTTGGCTTTGACAAAGTCGAAAGCCATTTGCCCAAGTTGATCCGCGCCGTCAAAAAAGCGGGGCGCAATGTGTTGTGGTCGTGCGATCCAATGCACGGCAACACAATTTCGGCTGCAACCGGCTACAAGACGCGGCCGTTTGATCGGATCTTGAAAGAATCGCTATCGTTCTTTGAAGTGCATCGTGCCGAGGGAACGCATGCCGGTGGCATTCACATCGAGATGACAGGCCAGAACGTGACCGAATGTACCGGCGGTGCAACGGCCATTTCCGATCAGGATCTGTCGGACCGCTACCACACCCATTGTGATCCGCGCTTGAATGCTGACCAAGCACTTGAACTTGCGTTTCTGATCGCCGCGCAGTTGAAAAAAGAGCGCGACGCGGACGCGCATCCGCAGCCGCAAACCTTGATAGCCTGAGGTTCTGGTCGGCCGCCGCGCATGGCTTGTGGCGGCCGCGGTTTAGTTGCGCATTCGGTTCAAGGGTGACCGTTAGCCAGTCCAGTGGCGCGGCAATGCTGCATGTGGCTGATCGCGCGCAGTGATCCTCTGGACGATGTGCAAGCGCCACCGTACAACCGCGATATGACCACACCATCAACTCTGAAAATCGCGCTTGCCCAGTTAAACCCAATTGTCGGCGACTTGGCCGGCAACGCGAAGAAGGCGGTTGCGGCCATCGCGGAGGCCGGAGCGCACGACGCCGATCTCATCGTCTTTCCCGAGTTGTTCTTGTGTGGCTATCCGCCAGAAGATCTCGTGTTGAAACCTGCGTTCCAGCAGGCCACCCGTCACGTGTTGTCGGATCTCGCTGCATCGACCGTGACCGGTCCAGCCGTTCTGATTGGGACGTTGTGGTGCGATGGTGGCAAGCTCTACAACGCAGTCGCACTTCTTGACGGGGGAAAAATCGAAGCGCTTCGCTACAAAGTCGATCTGCCGAATTATGGCGTCTTCGATGAGCAGCGCGTGTTTTCGTCGGGGCCGATGCCGGGACCGGTCAGTGTCCGAGGCGTGCGGATCGGAGTGCCGATTTGCGAAGACATCTGGGGCGCAGATGTCGTCGAAACGCTGCTTGAGACGGGCGCTGAAATCCTGATCTCACCCAATGGCTCGCCCTTCGATTGGCCAAAGCCAGATCGGCGCATGAACGTTGCTCTCGCCCGCGTAATAGAAAGTGGACTGCCTCTGGTCTATCTCAATCAGGTTGGCGGCCAAGACGAACTCGTGTTCGATGGCGCGTCATTCGTGCTCAATGCCGATCATAGCTTGGCCGCGCAATTGCCCGCGTGGCGCGAAAGTCTCATCGTGACGTCGTGGCACCGCGGCTTAACCGGATGGCGATGTGCTCAATCCGACATTGCGGCGGTGCCGGAAGGCGACGCATCGGCCTATCACGCCTGTGTCCTCGGCCTGCGGGATTACGTCCGTAAAACCGGCTTTCCCGGTGTGGTGCTTGGGCTGTCGGGCGGAATCGACTCAGCGCTCGTCGCAGCAATCGCGGTCGATGCATTAGGCCCGAACAATGTCCACGCGATCATGCTGCCGTCAAAGTATACGTCGGACGAAAGCCTCGTCGATGCCGCTGCATGTGCCAAAGCCCTGGCCATTCGTTACGACAAAATCTCGATTGAACCCGCCGTCGCCGGACTGACGTGGGGCTTAAAGGACGTGTTCGCTGGATCTAATGCCGACATAACAGAAGAAAATATGCAAAGCCGTGTGCGTGGCACGTTGCTAATGGCGGTCTCAAATAAGTTTGGTTCGATGTTGGTGACCACTGGCAACAAAAGTGAAATGTCGGTCGGTTATGCAACGATCTACGGTGATATGAACGGCGGATTTAATCCGATCAAAGACCTCTACAAGCTGGAGGTTTATCGGCTGTCGGCATGGCGAAACGCCAATCAACCTCACGGCGGGCTGGGGCCGGCGGGCATTGTCATCCCGGAGCGCATTTTGACAAAAGCGCCAACCGCTGAACTACGCGCTAACCAGACTGACCAAGACAGCCTGCCACCCTACGAAGCGCTCGACGATATTCTGCGCGGACTTGTCGAAGATGAGCTGCCGTTAGCTGCACTGGTCGCGCGCGGGCACAAGATTGAAACCGTCAAAAACATCGAGCGCTTGTTGTATTTGGCCGAGTACAAGCGGCGGCAAGCAGCACCCGGCGTCAAGATTTCAACCAAGAACTTTGGCCGTGACCGCCGTTATCCGATCACCAATAAATTCCGCGAGCACGTGACCACTGCGGTCGCCGAGCCGATCAAGGCGCGCTCGACCACACGATAACCCGCCCCATCGTTCGAGTTGGCGAAACTGTTGTGCGCCGCTGAAGACCATTACCTGCGTCATTCAGCCAACGCGTTAACACGCCATTCACCACGTCGACGGCAAGATATGCTCTGAAATGCCGGTGTCGGATTCTGCCAAAAATGTTTGAGCGAAGCGACGGTCTGATATCGAAAGCAACGCGCTTTCGATGTTGGCCTGAATAGGCTCATAGTCTTGGGTTATGTCGCGGCCAGCACGGTTGGTCTTTTTGAGTTTGCGTATGATGGTTGCTTGCTTTGCGCGACGGGCGTGGTTTGGGCTAGTCCTGGCAGTCGCAACGGTTGGTCAGCTTCACGCCGCCCCGGTCAGCATGACGGGCGATACTATAAAATCTACCATTTCCGGCCGAACGCTGAATCTCGACACGCCGATGGGCGCAGCGCTGCCAATCACCTTTCGCGAAGATGGAACAATGACGGGCCGCGCCGGTAAGCTGGCGTTCTATCTCGGGTCGTCAAAGGACACCGGCCGATGGTGGGTGCGCGGCAGTAAACTCTGCCAAAAGTGGTCGCGATGGCTTGACCGCGAAGAAACTTGCATCCGTGTGATGACGGCTGGCGATAAAATTAGCTGGCGGCGAGACGATGGTTTGACGGGCACGGCTTCGCTCGTGCCCTTGCCACCGACCACAACTGGCACGCCCGTCCTCAGCGCATTGGGCGGACCGAAATCTGAGCCAATCATAACTGCAAGTCTCGCGACTGAAAGCGAACTAGCCAGCACCGCCGCAACAATGGAACCAGTTGCTCCCAGCCGACGATTGGAACCGGAAGAGCCCGCTGCACCGCTGAGACCAGCCAGTCAGATCGCCGCTGTTCTCCGTTCCGATAACGGCCGTGATACTCAGGGCTTCTCTAACCTTGCGACTGACGTAGCAACGCAACGCGATTTGGTTCGGGCGCTTGTAACCGGATCTTGGAACTCTGAGACAGGCAACCAGTGGTGCCGCCTCTCACTCGACCAGCCGCGCACCCAGATTGTGGGTCATGCAGACAGCGCCGAAGAACCGGCGCTGCTTTCGCCCGAGCAGAACGTCCCGGTGTTGCTTTTGCAGTCGCAAAGCGACGGCGCGCGGCTGTCTGATCGCGCTCGTTCAAGCGCATGTTTGGCGCTGCGCCCGACCATCTTCAGTTTTGCAGATCAGGTGGACAACCGGCGCTAATCGGCTTTTTGGCAGCGGGCAAAGTGGTCTTGGCGCTGGCTCTTGTGTTTGGAGACCCGGTGGTTAGGGTGCCAGTCACCGGCGACCGCCGCTGAACTTTGTCCACCGACCTTCGAGACATTCATGACCCCGCGCGTTCGATTTGCCCCGAGTCCTACTGGCCGCATTCATATCGGCAACATTCGGACGGCGACGTTGAATTGGCTTTTTGCCCGCAAACACGGCGGGCATTTTTTGCTTCGCCTCGACGATACGGATACGGCGCGGTCCACCGAGGCGTTTGCCCAAGCGATCCGGGATGATTTGGCGTGGTTGGGGCTGAACTGGGATCATGAGGAACGCCAATCACTGCGTACTGCGCGCTATAACGAGGCGGCAGACCTGTTGAAGGCGTCGGGTGTCCTTTACCCGTGCTTCGAGACCCAGGACGAATTGGATCGTCGGCGCAAGCGCCAACTGGCGATGCAACGGCCGCCAATCTATGATCGCGCCGCTTTGAAACTCACGCCTGACGAGATCGCGGCTCATAGAGCCGCCGGTCGTGAGCCGCACTGGCGTTTCCGTTTGCCCAACACCAACAGCGTCGACAGTCTAACCCCAGTGTCGAGCGGTATCACGTGGCCAGATCTCGTGCGCGGAGATCAATCCGTCGATGTCGGATCGCTGTCTGATCCGGTCTTGATCCGCGCTGACGGAACTTTCCTCTATACATTTACCAGCGTCGTCGACGACGTTGATTTTGCCATCACGCACATTGTTCGCGGTGAAGATCACGTCACCAATACCGGCGTGCAGATCGCGATTTTCCAGGCCATGGGTGCCATTCCCCCAGCCTTCGGTCATCACAGTTTGCTGATTGGAGCTGACGGTCACGCGTTGTCGAAGCGGCTCGGTGCGCTGTCGGTGCAGAGCTTTCGGGATGATGGCCTGGAGCCGATGGCCGTTCTTAGTCACGCGGCGCTGGTTGGCACGTCGGATGCGATCGAACCTTACACATCAACCGACGGTCTCGCTCAGTTGTTCGACTTCGATAAAATTTCGATGGCGCCCGGTCGGTTCGATGTTGAAGACCTCAAAGGCCTCAACGCCAAACTGCTTTTGAAACTCGACTACGATGATGTGGCATCGCGTCTGGAAGCGCTCCGCATTGGTGGCGGCGCTGCATTCTGGAACGCCGTTCGGGGCAATCTCGCGGTGTTCGCTGACTCCCGTCACTGGTGGCAGGTGGTGGGTGGCGATATCGCACCGGTCATCGAAGATGCGACTTTTACAGATGCTGCGGCAGCCGTATTACCGACCGAGCCCTGGGGCGACGACACCTGGGGTGCGTGGACGACGGCGGTCAAAACTACGACCGGCGCAAAAGGTCGAGCGTTGTTTCACCCCTTGCGACTAGCGCTGACTGGTTCTGAAACCGGGCCAGAACTTAAGGCCCTCTTGCCACTGATTGGGCGCGAAAAAGTGATGCTGCGGCTCAAGGGCGAACGCGCATAACGGGATTATTGCGGCTGCCAACTCGGATCGACGGCGGGTGTTTCCGTTGGTGCGCCTTGAGCCGCATCCTCTGATGCTGGCGGAGAGCGCACCGGATTGGTGCCTGTGATCAAGGGCTGCGTTGATTGCACGTCGAGTGGCGCACTTTCGACGCGGTTTGAGACGTTACGCGTTTCGCGACTGAAGGCAGCGCCGCCGGCGTCGGCTTTTTTATCAGGCGTTGCGGTGGCCTGATCGTACTCGGATTCCTTGCACGAGCACCCGTTGACGTATTCCTTGCGATAGCGAAACGCCGTTTTCAGGGTCGTGTAGGGCGCCTGCGTCGTCAGAGCAACGGATTGATCGACCGTACCACCCGGGTTGGGATAATAAAAAAGCTCTGTTGGTGCCGCGCACTTTGACGAGCACGCGTCAGCGTCTTGCGGGAAATGGCTGGGCAAGGTCGAGAAGCTGACTGGGAAATAAAACCCATCACACAATCGGACGCAGACCGTTCGATAGGTTGCGACCCCAGTCGGGTTCTGCGGCGTCCAGGTTCCACCGCCAACACTTTCTTCGTCCTGCCACACGCCGCTATCGCGCCGCCGCGCTTGATCGGCATAGTTGGCACCGCAGTTGTTACGCGCCAATTCGCGCACGATGTCGTCTTGGTAGGATCTCCCACCCGTGCTGACGATATCTTGACGCTGGGCTTCCAACTCAGCGAGCCGACGCTTGGCGCTCTCGACTTGCTTGACGAGCTCACGACATTGCGGCGTGGCGCGAAAAGACTTGGTGAACAGAAAGTATTCATAGCAACTGCGATCGAGCTGCGTCGCGCCGACATTGTAGGTGCGATCAACTTGACGAATTTCGGATTCAATTTTTGGTAACAGGTCGCGCGACTGATTACCCTTTTGGCCTTCCTGCACAAGTCGCTGTTCTAGCTGCAAGCAGATCGGATTTTTTGTGGCCCACGACGTGCTAGGCGCAGCAGCAGCGGCCGGTGGCGCGGCCTGCGGCGGGATCGGGGCTGACGGGGGCGCGTCGTTGCGATACACGGGTTCGCGCGGTATTGGCGGGCGTTGTGGTTCATTCCCGCCGAACGGCCACCAGTTTTGCGCCATCACCGGGCTGATCGAAATCGGACTGACCGAGGCCACAGCGCAGACCAATCCGAGTGCTGCTACGCGCAACAACCCGCGCACGGTGTGCCAGTTGCTAAATTGATCGCGTTGTACCGCGGCGGCGGAACGGTCCTTAATCGGCCGTGATGTCGTCGGGTCGGTCACGATACGTCCTTCGGGCATTGTGCGGGCAGACGTGGCTAGCCTCGACTGGTTTAGGCTCGGCCGGTTAGAGACGGCGCAAACCGCTTACGGCCGATAAATCCTAATCAGCTTGGGCGTAGGGGGTCAATGCGGAGCAATTGCGACCTTCGCGGTTTATCCCGACGTTTCATGATCTTGACGGTTCTTGCAGGCGCGTGCGACGTGGCGCTGCCCGGCGAGACGCCTGCAACCGCTGCGGCAAGCCAATTTGACGGGTCGGAATAGGGCTTGTCAGGACAACCGCCCTAGCTTGTTCAGACCGAATGTAGCGCCTGCACGCACAGCACGAGGAACGCCGTGGACCTGAAGCTCTACAACACGCTGACGCGGAAAAAGGATGTCTTCAGGCCGATTGATGACCAGAACATCCGCATGTATGTGTGTGGGCCAACGGTCTACGACTTCGCCCACATCGGCAACGCGCGCCCCGTCATTGTGTTCGATGTGCTCTACCGGCTGTTGCGCCACATCTACGGCGAAGATCACGTCACCTACGTGCGCAACATCACCGACGTCGACGATAAGATCAACGCGCGTGCGCTGCGTGATTTCCCTGATCTGCCGTTAAACGACGCGATCGCGCGGGTGACCCAGAAAACCGCCGATCAATTTCACGCCGATGTGGCAGCGCTCGGATGCCTCAAGCCGACTCATGAACCGCGCGCCACTGATAACATCGCCCAAATGATCACGATCATCGCGCAATTGATCGCGCGCGGTCATGCCTACACGGCGGCGGGTGAAGTGCTGTTCGATACGCAATCGATGCCCGACTATGGGCGGCTGTCGAACCGCAACCTCGATGAGCAGCAGGCTGGCGCTCGCGTTGAAGTTGACGCGCACAAACGACATCCCGGCGATTTCGTGCTGTGGAAACTTTCGTCCGCCGACGAGCCCGGTTGGGACAGTCCGTGGGGTCGCGGCCGACCGGGCTGGCACATCGAGTGCTCGGCTATGAGCGAGCGCTATCTCGGCCAAACCTTCGACATTCATGGCGGCGGGCTCGATTTGATTTTCCCGCATCATGAGAACGAGATCGCGCAATCGCGCTGCGCACACGGCACGCCGGTAATGGCGAATGTGTGGATGCACAACGGCTTTCTGCAGGTCGAAGGCCAGAAGATGAGCAAGTCGCTCGGCAACTTCATCACGATCAATGAGCTGCTGGAGACGACGAAGTTTGGTGGCCGAAGATGGCCGGGTGAAGTTTTGCGGCTAGCGATGTTGATGACGAATTATCGCGAGCCGGTTGATTTTACAGTTGCTCGATTAGAGGAGGCCAGAGCAACTTTGTCCGAATGGATAGAGAATTATCGGCTTGCAGTTTCAACTCACTATTTTTCAATGCTTTTTGTCACGCCTTCGGGTTTCGAACCGGACTTGGAAGTCGTGGCGTCGCTTAAAGATGATCTCAATACGCACAATGCAATCACACGCCTGCGACAGCTTAATTTTTACGCCAAAAATGGAAGCGCCGAGGATGGGAAACGTCTTGCACAAACGATGCTGTGGCTGCGCCTTTATCGTCCAAGATTTCACGGACTTTACGATGAGACTTCGTTATCGGCGAGCGGGAAAAATGCTCCAGATGGTGAGGCTCCATCGATCTCAATGCAAAGTAAACACTGGAAAAATTTTCAGCAGGCAAAGGTCATGGTTCTTAATTTCTATAACTATGACGTTCAAAGCCCACTTGAAAGAGAGGCTTCAAGACAAGCGACAGAAAGCCGAATTAATCGAGAGTTTTCTGATCTTGCTAAAGACGGACTAAAGATCCAATTGTCCGAGCATGGTAGTATTGATTTGCAGTTGATCGAAGGTGCGGCAGTACCGAAGCAGATCGTAAATGTTGAGGCTCTCATCACAGCCCGCCTCGAAGCCCGCCGCGCTAAAAACTTCGCTGAAAGCGATCGCATTCGCGATGAATTGGTCGCCATGGGTATCGCGCTAAAAGATACCAAAAACAAAATCACCGGTGAAATCGAAACGACGTGGGAAGTGGTGCGCTAAGCGGCTCACTGGCGCCATTGGGCCGCCGCCGAAACGACAGCCGCCAGTTTGACGGCTCCACGCGCTCGGCATTTGCGCACTGCGCGGTCGACAGGATCGCTCGAGATTTGGCGAACGCGCTGCCCGGTAGCGGGCAACCGGCAATGTTGTTAATGTCTATACACTTTTGGGGGCCGCACGTGCTGCCTGCGATCAAAGGCGAGGGTCAGCCGATGCTCGCCCTCACATTTTTCGAATTTTGCCTATCGCACCGACGCATCTGCTGAGACGGGACACAATTTGACGGGCCCGGTTTGAACACTTCAGGGAGTGACCAAGATGGATGTGACGACACAGGCAAATTTGTGGGCGTTGACTGGCTCGATGTACGCCATCGCCGGAGCGGCTCTGATGTGGGCGGCTACACTCGCATCACCCCTGTCCGGCGCGGTGATGAGCACCGTTGATACGGCCACTCAAAGGCTCGACGCGCGTGTCGGCGGTGGGTTGCTGACAGTCGGTCTTTTCATTCATGCGATCGGGACGGCGACGCAATCTGCCACCCAATCCGGAGCCCAATCCGAAGCAATGGCACGGTCGGCCGCGTTTCTTTTGGCCGGGCTGGCGTTCCTGTTGCTGTTCTACGTTCTTGGCAAAGATTTATTGATTGGCGATCCGGCTAGCACGAACGAAGCGGCGGCGAACCCAGCGACACAAGTTGGTTCAAAGCCGCAACTGATCGCACAAGCGGACGTGCCGTTGGAACTCGAGGACCTGCGGGCGGCAGGACTGCGCCAACACTAGCAACCCGACGACCCTGTTGGTGCCCAGTTGGCGCAGTCAATATGTTAACCGATCGGGCCGCACCATAGCGGGTCGGCGTGATTGAGGTCTCCAGCTCGAACTCGGCCTGAATTTGTCATGTAGCCGGGGCCGGCCGCGACCCCGCACCGCTTGCTTCAACCTAGCGTCGTGTCTAGGTCGTTCCGTGCAGCATTGCTTCTCATTGTTGCCGGTTGAACATGGCCGCAAAGAATTTTGGATACCCGATGTCGAATGATTTTCCGCTCCGGCCGTTTTTGCCCCGTGACACGGCGGCACTCCGCGAGCTGTACGCCCAAAGCATCGAGGAATTGACCGCCGACGATTACGACGATGAACAGCGGATCGCGTGGGCGGCGACAGCGGAAGATGCGACCGAATTTGGCAAGCGTCTTGGCGAAATGACAACCCTCGTCGTGCATTTGGATGGCGAGTATCTCGGCTTCGCATCGTTGAGCGGTATCGGCAAATTCGACATGCTGTTTGTCCATCCCCACTACGCCGGTGAGGGCGTTGGCACGGCACTCGCCGACGCCATCGAGCGCATTGCCGCCGCACGCGGCGCTGAAGCCCTGTCGGTCGACGCCAGCGAGACCGCCGCGACGTTTTTTGAATCCCGCGGGTATGAAGCGATGCAGCGCAATTCAATCCCGATCGACGATCAGTGGCTGACAAACACGACAATGATGAAGCGCTTTAAGCCGGCCCGCGACGCCGCCACTCCAAATAGTATTACGGGCCAGCAAAGTGCTGCTCCAACTGGCGATAAGTCAGACCCGAGTCGATCATGAGCAAACAGCGGCTTTATCTTTACGACACCACGCTGCGCGATGGCGCACAGACTACGGGCGTCGATTTTTCGCTATCGGATAAGCGTCGGCTGATGGCCGTTCTTGACGATCTCGGTCTCGATTATATCGAAGGCGGCTATCCCGGCGCCAACACCACCGACACCGAATTGTTCGCGTCGCGCCCTGATTTCAAATCGGCCCGCTTCACGGCCTTTGGCATGACCAAGCGGGCAGGGCGATCGGTCTCCAACGATCCGGGTTTGCAAGCGGTCTTACAATCGTCAGCTGACAGCATTTGCCTCGTCGCCAAGGCTTGGGACTATCATGTGCGGGTTGCACTGGGCATCACCAACGACGAAAATCTGCAGGCCATCGATCAATCGGTGCGCGCGATCTGCGACACGCAACGCGACGCGATGATTGACTGCGAACACTTTTTCGATGGCTACAAGGGCAATCGCGACTACGCCCTCGCCGTCGCCAAAACGGCCTACGAGGCTGGCGCAAGATGGGTTGTGCTGTGTGATACCAACGGGGGCACGTTGCCCCACGAGATCGAACGCATAGTGGCCGATGTTGCGACAGTCGTGCCCGGATCGCATCTTGGTATTCACACCCACAACGATACCGAGAACGCGGTTGCCAACACGTTGATGGCGGTGCGCGCTGGCTGCCGCCAAATCCAGGGCACGCTCAACGGCCTCGGCGAGCGCTGCGGCAACGCCAACATGACGTCGATCATCCCAACGCTGCTGCTAAAAAGCGAATTCGCTGACGCGTTCGAGACCGGCGTCACACCGGATCGGCTGCGAAACCTGACGCATGCCAGCCGTGTCCTCGACGAAATTCTCAATGAAGCGCCGGATCGCCACGCGCCTTATGTTGGCGATAGCGCATTCGCGACGAAGGCAGGCATCCATGCGTCGGCATTGTTGAAAGAACCAGAAACCTACGAGCATGTCCGGCCTGAAAGCGTCGGCAACGAGCGCCGCATTCTGGTCTCAAAACAGGGCGGAAAATCTTCGCTCTTAGCAGCGCTCGATCGGCTCGGGCTGGCCCGTGATAAAGACGATGCAGGCGTCCAGACATTGCTTGATGAAATTAAGGTTCGCGAGGACGCAGGTTATTCTTTCGAGGCGGCCGAAGCCTCCTTCGAACTGCTGGCGCGGCGGACACTCTCTAGTGTGCCGCGATATTTTTCAGTCGACAGTTTTCGAGTGACCGTTGAACGCCGCCGCGATGACAGCGGAGCTTTGGCAACCGTCTCGGAAGCGACCGTGAAAGTTTTTATTGCTGGCGATCAAGAGCCGCTGTGGTCGGTTGGCCAGGGCAACGGCCCGGTCAACGCGCTGGATACCGCATTACGACGCGATCTCGGTCGCTACCAAAAGCACATCGAGCATGTCGAACTCGTCGACTACAAGGTGCGCATCCTGACAAATTCTGGTGAAGGCGGCACGCAAGCTGTCACGAGAGTTCTTGTCGAGAGCCATGACACCGAAACAGGCGATCGCTGGACCACAGTTGGCGTTTCGCCCAACATCATTGATGCTAGCTTCGAAGCGCTGCTCGACGCGATCAATTACAAGCTTTTGAAAGACAGCGCAGTCTAATCACGCCGCAGAGTTCCGTCGTGCTCTGTTGTTGCCGCTATCGGGCCAGCGTTCGTAAAGCTTTACGCGACCACGTTCAACGCTGCCGTCTCGACCAGCTTGACGCCGTCATCGTCGATCCAAGCGAACTCGAACACGCCAGGACCGAGCACGCGCATCTGGAACGAGATGTACGGATTGGCGGAAATTCCCGGCCCGAGATCGGCGCGAAAAACTTCTTCGTGGCCAAACTTTGCGGTCATCGTGTTGATGATGTTGCGGCCAATCGGGTTGCCGTCTTTATCTTTACGGTTGCCCGTTTCCATGACGTGCGTGATCAAGGTCTTGACCTCGATTACGTCGCCGATCTTGGCGATGTCTGGAAGTTTGATGCGTGGATTGCTGGCCATGTTCGGTTCGATCGTTTGCTCATGCGTTAAGTTTGGCAACCACCGAGCGCCACTTTGACAGTCATGGTCGCGACGGTCATTTCGCCCGACGACAATTGGGCGACCACTACGACGTCTTGGCTTCGAGCAAGCCGCATCCGGCTTTGGATGCGTGCGATGCCGTTCAACGGCGTCAGTTGGAATGTTGCGACACGGGCAACCGGATTTCCACTCGCTAGAATGTGGATCGCTTTAACATGCTCCACTGGTGTCATCGGGCTATCGATGGCGATGGTGATCGGGACGAGATTGCCGTTTTCCGCGACCTCCGGCAGCTCAAGGATAATTTTACCTTCGGTCGGGGTCGCACCTGCAAGCAATTGAGCGTAAGCGTCTTTGAAGTGCGGGGTCCGCTCAAACGGCATGGCGTCGCTGCTTTGAGCGAGCGCCGACGGAATGCCGACACCGGGGCCGTAGCCTGAAAAAAAGCCAGCTATGAGACCAGCAATCGATGCCGCGGAGCGCACGAAGCAGCGGCGATCGATGACGTCTATTTTCGGGCCTGGCTTTGCGAAATTTTTTAGCACCACACCACCGTTAGCGACCGACTAAACCTAGCGTTGCCCGTCCGAATATAGGCAACGCAACCATGGCTTCTCCAGTTACAATAGCGTCACATCTTGACACAATGAGTGGTCTACCATCGACAATCGGCCGAATGCAGACACATCGGCTGGCAGCCTGCTGTTTGGATTGATGACGTATGGATCTTAAAGCCTCAACCTAACGAACCGTGATAGCTGCGGGCTCTAGCTTGCCGCCCGAACGAAAAGGCCGACAATGACGACGATCACGCGCAGGCGTTTTGGCGAAGCTGCTGCCGCTTTGAGCCTGGCTAGTGCGTCATCGGTCTTGATGCGACCGGCGCTGGCGGCCGGGCCAGCAAAGATCGTCATCATCGGCGGTGGGCCGGCAGGCGCGACGGTTGCAAACCGCCTCAAGGCAGCCGATGCGACGCTTGACGTGACGTTGGTTGAGCCGAAAGAAACCTACACCACGTGTTTTTATTCAAACTTGTATCTGGGTGGTTTTCGCTCGTTCCAATCGATCACGCACTCTTACGACGGCATCCAAAAGCGCGGCATTACAGTCGTGCGAGATTTCGCCGTCAGCGTCGACACCACCGCTCGAACCGTCTCGCTCGGCAATGCAGCGGTCGCACTCCCCTACGACCGGTTGGTCGTTGCGCCGGGGATCGACATGAAATTCGATGCGATCGACGGCTACGATGAAGCCGCCGCGGAAATCATGCCGCACGCATGGCAGGGTGGCGCGCAATCATGGATGCTGAAGAAAAAGCTGCTCGCCATGACGGACGGTGGGTTGGTCGTCATGACCGTGCCGCAAAACCCCTACCGCTGTCCGCCGGGACCCTACGAGCGGGCGTGCATGATTGGCCATTTTCTCAAAACCATGAAGCCAAAATCAAAGCTGATTGTCTTCGATGCCAAGGCGTCGATCTCCAAGCAGGCCGTCTTTGAGCAGGCGATCGCCGAATACTACAAGGGCATCGTTGAGCTCAATCTTTCCAACGAAATCGATGATTTTTCGCTGGCGCGCGTTGATCCCAAAACTGGCGATGTGGTGACCAAAGCGGCTCGCACGGAACGCGCGACGGTGGCGAATATTATCCCACCTCAACGGGCCGGTGCAATTGCAGACAAAATCGGACTGGTCGAGGGCGATTGGTGCCCCATTGACCCCAACAACTTTGCATCGACCAAAGTCAAAGATGTCTATGTTCTGGGCGACGCCGCGATCTCAGTCGACATGCCAAAATCCGCCTTCTCGGCCATGAGTCAAGCCGCCGTCGTAGCAGCCGACATCGTAGCCGACCTTGCGGGCAAACCGCGCAATCCTGGGGTATATCGCAACACGTGCTGGTCGATGGTGTCACCAGCCAACAGCGCCAAGATTGGGGCCGATTACAAACCTGGAATGAGAGACGGTCACGGCACGCTGACGGCCGTCGATCCATTCGCCTCGGCCGCCGACGAGAGTATGGAAAAGCGCCGCGAAACCTTCGAGGA
>JANMII010000158.1:0-10352 GCA_031375665.1 Hyphomicrobium sp. | reverse complement strand
GCGGGCTGTGGCGTCCGCGCCGGAATGATCTATCGGCGTTTCTCAACGCAGCTGTCAGCGAGGCGGCGCAATGATCGCTGCGTCAGACTTGCGGCGCGGGTGGTGCCCCAGTGCCTTGACGCCAATGGAGACGGGCGACGGATGGCTGGTTCGCGTCAAGCCCCGCTGCGGGCGATATTCACTCGATCAGGCACGCGCCATCGCATCAGCGTCGCAAATCTTCGGCAACGGCCAGATCGATTTGACCAATCGGGCCAATCTACAAATACGCGGCATCGCGTTGGCCAATATCGCAGCCGTGCAGAGCGCACTCAGCGATGTCGGTTTGGTTGATGCGACAGCCGCAACTGACGCAATCCGTAACGTCATCGTCGATCCGTTGGCCGGTTCGACGGACGCAAGCGCGCAGGCCGATCGTCTGGCAGCGGAGCTTGAAGCGGCATTGGTCTCAGATCCAGCACTCACCGCTTTGCCTGGAAAATTCGGCTTCGCGATAGATTGCGGTTATCAATCTGAACTTGCCCAAACAGCCGCCGACATTGTGTTGCGGCCACACGGCGAAAGGGTTGCCATCGTGTGTGCTGGCGCGAGTGATCGCGCAATCGAAGTGCCACGAGCGAGCGCGGTTTCAGCTGCGATCGCGATCGCGCACGCATTCGTAGGCTACGCCCGCAATTCTCCCGACATTCGCCGCATGGCTGACCTCGTCACAGACATGGGCGCGGAGAAAGTCTTTGCCGCCGCAGCGCTGCAAGACGAGCAGCGCGTAACCATCTCACGATCAGCCAATAGTCTCGGCGTTGGCGTCATCCGCTCCAATAGCGACGATGTCGCCGTTGCATTCGGCTTGCCGTTTGGACGGACCACGGCAGCAGCTCTCAAGCACGTGATCGAGGCCTGCACTGCCGCATACGTCACCGACATTCGCCCGGCGCTTGGACGGCTTCTCGTCGTCCCTTGCCCGTCGGGCCGCTATGATCCACTGCGCGCTGCCGCCATGACGGCCGGATGGGTGGTCAGCGCGAGCGATCAGCGCTTGCGGATCGATGCCTGCCCAGGTGCACCCGCTTGCGATCGTGGCTCGACCGATACCCGGACCGACGCGGCAGCATTGGCGGCATGGATGACGGCCACCAGCCTATCTCCAACGGTGCATGTCTCGGGGTGCGAAAAAGGATGCGCGCGCCGACAGTCGGCTGATTTAACGTTCGTGGCTCGCCACGGCCAATACGATCTTGTGATTGAAGGCTCGGCCAAATCCATTCCAACCGTCACCGGACTTGCAGCAAGCCAGCTTGTGTCGGCTGCCGCACACGCGCTTGGAGGGCCGCATGGCTGAGCGCTACGACTACGTCCACGATGGCAATGAGATTTATCGGCGTTCGTTTGCGATCATTCGCGCCGAAGCAGATTTGACGGCGTTTCGAGGCTTCGAGGAAAAAGTAGCTGTGCGCGTGATCCATGCGTCCGGCATGGTGGAGATCGCGCGCGATATCGTTCTCTCCGAGACGTTCGCTGATGCTGGGCGGGCGGCCCTTCTGGCTGGCGCACCCATTTTATGTGACGCCAAGATGGTCGCCAACGGTGTGACGCGGACGCGCCTTCCAGCCAACAACGACGTCATTTGTACGCTTGACGACCCGCGCGTGCCCGACATCGCTAAAGCCATTGGTAACACCCGGACAGCGGCTGCGATGGATCTATGGCAACCGTATCTCGGCGGAGCGGTGGTGGTTATCGGCAACGCGCCGACTGCACTGTTTCGATTGCTCGAAATGCTTGATGCCGGTGCGCCGCGCCCTGCTGCCATTATCGGAATGCCTGTTGGCTTCGTCGGCGCGGCTGAAAGCAAAGATGCTCTTGCAGGTGATGGACGAGTGCCGTTTGCCATTGTTCGCGGCCGTAAGGGTGGCAGCGCGATGGCAGCGGCGGCCGTCAACGCGCTCGCGAGTGAGGCCGAGTGATGGCACGCGAGCCTGGCCACAAGACCGGCACGCTGTATGGCGTCGGACTTGGTCCGGGCGATCCCGGCCTGGTAACACTGAAAGCACATGGCGTCATCCTCGCTGCACCCGTGCTTGCCTACTTTCGCAAACGCGGCAAACCGGGCCACGCACGAACCATCGTTGCCGATATGATCCCTCAAACCGGAGTGATCGAGATCGCGCTCGAATATCCAGTGACGACCGAAGTCCACTTCAACGACACCAACTACGTCGCGCCGATGCGTGATTTCTATCAGCAGTCCGCCGACCGCCTGCGGGATCATCTGGATCGTGGCGAAGATGTCGGTCTGCTGTGCGAGGGCGATCCGTTTTTCTACGGATCTTTCCTGCACATGTACGACCGGCTGCGCCACGACTACGCCGTTGAAGTTATCCCCGGCATCACGGGTATGTCGGGATGCTGGACGGCAGCCGCTGCTCCGATCACCTATGGCGATGACGTGTTGACAATTTTACCCGGTACGCTCGACGAAGCCGCGCTCATTGCGAATCTGCGCACAACGGACGCGGCGGTGATCATGAAGGTCGGGCGCAACCTTGAAAAAATTCGCCATGCCCTCAGCGTTACGGGTCGCCTCGACGACGCGATCTATGTTGAGCGCGGCACGATGCCGGGTGAGCGGATTGTACCGTTCAGCCAGCTCGACGCGTCGCCTGCGCCTTATTTTTCAATCATTTTGCTGCCCGGCGGTCGCGGTCGGAGGATTGTATGACCGGACGGCTCACAATTGTCGGGCTCGGTCCTGGCCCTGATGCTTGGGTGACGCCAGCCGTCCGCGATGCGGTGGCGGCGGCGACGGACGTTCTCGGCTATGCCGCGTACATGAACCGGCTGTCGGCCACAGGCGATCAGCGCTTTCACGTTTCTGATAATCGCGAAGAGATCGATCGCGCATCTCACGCGTTGACGCTGGCAGCAGACGGCGCGCACGTGGTCGTCGTGTCGGGTGGTGATCCGGGTGTTTTTGCCATGGCAGCTGCTGTTTTTGAAGCGGTGGACGCTGGCCCCGAAGGTTGGCGAGACCTCGATATCCGCGTTGAACCTGGTGTTACAGCGATGTTGGCTGCGGCGGCAAAGGTCGGAGCGCCGCTCGGTCATGATTTTTGCGCGATCTCGCTCTCGGATAATCTCAAGCCGTGGCCGGTTATCGCTCGGCGACTTGAGTTGGCGGCCGAAGCCGATTTCGTGATCGCACTTTATAATCCAGCGTCGCTCGCGCGACCGAAACAGGTGCTGGACGCGTTTAAGGTCCTTCTCGCGTGCCGCAGCGGCACGACGCCGGTGGTGCTCGCGCGCGCGGTCGGTCGGCCGGACGAAGACATCACGCTCACCACATTGGCTGAAGCTGCTGATCACCCCATCGACATGCGGACGCTGATCATCATCGGATCGTCAGCGAGCCGTATCATCGCGCGTGATGATCGCCAAGGTTGGATTTATACGCCGCGATCGATCCGGGGTACGACATGACGGCCAAGCGCGACCATCACCTCGCCGACTGTTGCAACGGTTGGTCGTTCGGGAATGAACGGCCGGTCGATCATCATCACCGGCAGACTGAGCTGACGCGCCGCCTCGATCTTCGAAACAGCCGCCTTGCCACCTGCGTTCTTGGCCAGCACGATGTCGATGCGATGGAGCGTGAACAACGCGATGTCGTCGGCGGTCTTAAATGGTCCTCGGCCTTCGATCAGCGTCACATGTGGCACGGGAATGGGCGCGTCCGGCAGGTCGATAACGCGGATGACATAGTGATGTTGCGGGCCGCTCGCGAGTTCGGCGAGCGACAAGCGACCGAGCCCGGAGAACACAACACGCTGTTCTTGTGGCAAGGCTGCAATGGCAGCCGCCACACTTGCGCACCTGATCCAGTTGTCGGCTGGCGTGGCGCTCCAGGGCGGCCGCTCAAACGATATCAAAGGGCAAGATTGACGCGCACACGCTGCAATCGCATTGGCGCTGATCTGGGCGGCAAACGGATGCGTCGCGTCGACCACGACGTCAACGGCGTGATCCGAAATGTAAGCAGCCAGACCCTCGACACCACCAAATCCACCCATGCGCGTCACAAGCGACGAGGTCGCAGGATTTCGGGTCCGGCCGGCCAGAGACAGCGTGGCATCGAAGCGCGGGTCGCTTGCCAGCGCATCGGCGATTTCGCGCGCCTCCGTCGTGCCGCCGAGCAGAAAAACGCGCGTTTTAGTCTGGTTTTGGCTGTGCCGTTGCATGTTGCAAGGGGATGACATGAGCGAGCGGTGGTTGTCCATCATCGGAATAGGTGAAGACGGGCGAAGCGGCTTGACGCCTGCCGCCCAAGACCGGATCGATGCGGCTGATCTGATCGTCGGTGGTCGCCGTCATCTTGATTTGATCGGCGACACGCGTGGCGAAAAAATGCCGTGGTTGACGCCGCTCGACGCGACCATTCCCGTCATCGTGCAACGCCGCGGCGCGCCGGTGTGTGTCCTCGCGTCTGGCGATCCGTTTTGGTTCGGTGCTGGTGTCACGCTGTGTCGGCAGATCCCGATCGATGAGATGGTGGTTCTGCCATCGCCGTCGTGTTTCTCGCTGGCCGCGGCACGGATGGGCTGGGCCTTGCAGGACACTGTGACGCTCGGCTTGAATATGCGCGGCTTAACGCCGTTGATCCGGCGGCATTTGCATGATGGCTCAAAAATCTTAGCGTTGTCGCTCAACGCTGATACGCCGCAAGAGGTGGCGCGACTGCTGCGGTCTGCTGGTTTCGGCGCGTCTCGCATGACGATGCTGCAAGCTTTAGGCGGACCGCGCGAAACCATCACAACAACCACCGCAGCGGAGTTTTCGAGCGATGACATCGATCCGCTGAACGTCATTGCCATCGCTGTTCAAGCCGATCGCGTCAGCCGCTCGATCCCGTTTGCGCCCGGATTGCCGGACGAGATGTTTGAGCACGATGGACAGATCACCAAGCGTGAGATCCGCAGCGTGACCCTATCGTCGCTGCGACCCAGCCCGCACCAACTGTTATGGGATGTCGGCCTGGGAAGTGGCTCGGTTGCCATCGAGTGGCTGCTGTCGCACCCAACCACGCGGGCGATTGGCTTTGAGCGCGATCCCACGCGCGCCGAGCGCGCTGCCCGCAATGCGATCTCGCTCGGTGTGCCGCATTTGCAAATTCGTCTTGACCCCATTCCAGCAGCGTTCGCTGACGCTGAACCACCGGAAGCAATTTTTGTTGGCGGCGGCGCGACTGAGCCTGGCGTTTTTGAAGCGTGTTGGGCGAAACTGAGGCCAGGTGGTCGCATGATCGTCAACGCGGTGACGCTGGAAACCGAGCAGCGGCTGTTGCGGGCATATTCAGATCTTGGCGGCACGTTGACGCGACTGTCGATCGAACGCATCGAAAGCGTTGGCACCAAACACGGGTGGCGGCCGGCGATGCCGGTGTTGCAATGGGTTGGGCAAAAATCATGATCGTGTTTGGCGTCGGTACGACCAGTTCGGCGAAGGACGATGACATCGTTGCAGCAATTCTGGAAGCCGAGCGCACCAGCAGTCAGGTTGCAGATAGCCTTGCAGCGATGAGGCGCGGCGTGCTCGATGACCCGATCCGACGCGCTGGCGAAATGTTAAAACGTAAGACGATTCTTTTCGACCAGGAGAGTGTGCAAGCGCGGTCACGCGACTGCCTCACACATTCGGCGGCGTCACTGGCGGCTTATGGCGTGCCATCGGTGTCGGAAGCCGCAGCGCTCGCTGGCGCGGGGGACGGATCGCACCTCATCGTGGCACGGCACGTCTACCGCGCGGTGACGATTGCGGTTGCAACATCGTCCGACACGACACCAACGGGTCGGTCGCCATGACCATCCACTTCATCGGCGCAGGCCCCGGCGCGCCTGATTTGATCACGGTACGCGGCCGCGACCTGATCGTCCGTTGCCCGGTCTGCCTCTATGCCGGATCGCTGGTGCCGCCGGAGTTGATTGCATTATGTCCGCCAAATGCGCGCATTATTGATACAGCCCCGATGACGCTCGATCAGATCGAAGCCGAGTTCGTGCGCGCGCACGCCATTGGCGAAGACGTTGCCCGACTGCATTCGGGCGATCTGTCCATTTGGAGCGCACTTGGCGAACAACTGCGACGCTTGGATCGGCTGGCTATTCCCTACACCGTTACACCAGGCGTTCCCTCGTTTGCGGCTGCTGCTGCGGTGTTGGCAAAGGAGCTGACACTGCCAGAGATTGCCCAATCAGTCGTGCTGACGCGGACGTCGGGTCGCGCTTCGTCGATGCCGGAAACAGAAACGCTTGAAGGGTTCGCTGCGACCCGCGCAACGCTTGCGATCCATCTCTCGATCCACGCGCTTGCCGACGTTGTTCAGCGGCTGACGCCCTTTTACGGTGCAACATGCCCCGTGGCGGTGGTCTACCGCGCCTCATGGCCAGATCAACGCGTATTTGTCAGCACCCTTCAGAACATCGTCGCCGAGACGGCCGATGCTGTCCTGGAGAGAACGGCGCTAGTTCTGGTCGGCGCGGTTTTGAGCCATGACGATTTCCGCGAAAGTGCGCTCTACAGCGTCGACTACAAGCGCCGGTATCGCGGTCTTGGTGATTAGAACTTCGCCACTGCTGTGCGGGCGGCCAGCTTGCCGTCCCGATCGAAGATCACAACATCAACGCCAACGTCGGCCCCTTGCAAGGTGGCCAGTGCGGTTGCGCGCGCGCGTTCAGCCACCAATTCGGCAAGTGGAATTCCAGCAGCCTTGGACAACGCAAGAATGTGCTGCGCTGTCGTCGCAGTTCGCGCTTCACGTACGACATCGGCCGGTGCTGCGAGCGCTGCAAGCCAATCGCATAAAATACTGAGATCAATGATCCCCCGACCTGAATGTAAGTCCAGACGACCTTCAGCCAACTTGGCCATTTTAGCGAAGCCGCCGGCAATCGTTAGCCGCTGCACCGGCTGCGCCTTCATGTACTTCAAGAGCCCGCCTGCGAAATCACCCATTTCAATGAGAGCCGTATCAGGCAAGCCATACAGTTTTGCGATGGCGGCTTCCGATGTCGATCCGGTACTGCCGGCAACGTGCGTTAGTCCGACAGCGCGTGCGACATCGATGCCGCGATGAATGGAATGGATCCAAGCCGCGCACGAAAACGGAATGACGATGCCCGTCGTCCCAAGAATCGAAAGGCCGCCGACAATCCCGAGCCGACCATTCAATGTCGTTTTCGCCAAAGCTTCGCCACCGGGGATCGCTATTTCAATAACCACATCGGTCGGCCTCGAAAAAAGTTCGGCGGCCTCAGTAACAGCCGTTCGCATCATCATGCGCGGCACCGGATTGATGGCCGGCTCACCCGGTGGCACTGGCAGGCCCGGTCGCGTCACCGTTCCAACACCGGCTCCGGCGCGAAACGAAACGCCTGAACCAGGTGCGCCGATCCGCACGGTCGCGACCACCATTGCGCCGTGCGTGACGTCCGGGTCGTCGCCCGCATCCTTGATGACGCCAGCCGTCGCGAAATCGGGGCCGAGGTGGTGGGTTGCAATGGCGAAGGTCGGCTTCGATCCGTTCGGCAAGGTGACAGCAACAACGGCTGGAAAGTCACCCGTCCACAACGCTTCAAGTGCCGCACGCACGGCGGCCGTCGCACACGTACCCGTCGTCCACCCGCGACGCAGCGGTTGGGATAGCGACGGTTGCTCACCCTCTGCTTCTTCCATAGTGGTGATATAGACCGCCAGCCCTCGATTAGGCTACCAACGCCGTCATGTTGTCACCAAACGAACTGCCACGCGGACTGATGATTGCGGCCCCGCGGTCTGGCGCTGGTAAAACCACGGTTACGCTCGGGCTTTTGCGGGCCTTGCTTCGTCGCAATGTGGCCGTGCAACCGTTCAAGTGTGGCCCCGACTACATCGATCCGGCTTTTCACACCGCGGCCGCCGCGCGCACCAGTTTCAATCTCGACAGCTGGGCGATGCAGCCAGCGACCGTTGCATCGCTGCTCGATCGGGCATCGCAAACTTGCGATCTGGTTGTCGTCGAAGCTTTGATGGGATTGTTCGACGGGGTTGCAACGCGCGGCACGTGGGGAACCGGTGCCAGCGCCGACTTGGCCGCACTGACCGGGTGGCCCGTCGTCTTGGTGATCGATGTGTCGGGTCAATCTCAAACTGCTGCGGCTGTGGCGCGGGGGTTCCGTGGATACCGCGATGGCGTGGACATTGCCGGCGTCATTCTCAATCGGGTCGGCAGTGCGCGGCACACACGTTTGGCGACGAAAGCGCTGGAAGATGTCGGCTTGCGGGTTTTTGGCGCCATTCCGCGGCGAACGGACATCGCCATGCCGGAGCGCCATCTCGGTCTGGTGCAGGCAAGTGAGGTTTCAAATCTCGATACGACACTCGATGCGCTGGCAGCGCTCATCGAGGAGCATGTCGATGTCGGTTCAATCATTCAGGCGGCGATGCCCGGTCGTCGGGAAGCGCTGACACCGTCGCGCGCGACACCGCCAGGGCAACGCATCGCGCTGGCGCAGGACGCCGCGTTCTCATTTATTTATCCGCACATCATTGATCGTTGGACAGCGGCGGGTGCTGAAATCGTACCGTTCTCGCCACTCGGCGACGAAGCGCCAGACGAAAGCTGCGATGTCGCGTGGTTGCCGGGGGGATATCCCGAGCTCCACGCTGGTCGTCTTGCCAACAATCAAAATTTTCTGAGTGGCACGCGAGCGTTTGCGCAGTCGAAGCCGGTTCACGGCGAATGCGGCGGGTACATGGTGCTTGGCAACACGATCGAAGATGCGGACGGAACCCGGTTTGCCATGCTCGACCTCCTCGACTTGGAGACCTCGTTCGCCAAGCGTCGCATGCAGTTGGGCTATCGGCGCGTTACGCTGCTCGCCGATTGTCTGATCGGTCGAAAGGGTAGCCGTATCGGTGGTCACGAGTTCCATTATGCGACAACGGTGTCGCGACCGACACAACCCCTCGCCATCGTGGCCGACGCCGAGGGCAATGCCGTCACAGAACAGGGTGGCCGTCGCGGCAAGGTGACAGGCTCGTTTTTTCACATGGTCGATGATTTCGACGGGTGAGATCTATTTGGTTTCTGAGCCAGTTTTCGTTGCGGCTCTAACCATAGTGACCTCGACCTTATCGCCGTCGCGCAGCATCGCGTTGGGGCTAAGAATGACGCGATTTTCAGGCGCCAACCCTGACACGATCTCGACGCGGTCCCCGAAATCGCGACCAACGCGAACGGCACGAAACGCCACCGTATCGTCGTCATTGGCGATGGCGACGCGCTGCTGGCCTTCGCGGATCACCAATGTGTTGGTCGGCACCGTCACGACGTTGACGAGGGGCACAAACTGAAGGCTGACTAAGCCGTTGAGCCCGGCCGGAATGCGCTGATCTGGGTTATCCATCAACAGCTCGATCCGCATGGTCGAGGATTGAGCGTCAATTAAGCCGGCACTGCGCACCACGCGGGCTTTGAAAACTTGACCCGGAATCTCAGCGAACGAAATCGAAGCTTCGCTGCCGGTCTGGACTTTAAGCGCCGATGATTGCGGGACATCGACTTCAACGCGGAGCTGATCGAGACGCGCGATCCGCAGCAACCCCGAAGCCGATTGGGTGTCACTGGTTGTGACGCGATCACCCCGTTCGACGTTTCGGGTGACAATGGTGCCATCGAACGGCGCGCGGATTTGCTGGAAACTAACAATCTCTTGCAAGCGGCGAACATCGGCGAGGGCTGCTGCAACATCGGCTTCAGCGGATTTGGCAGTGGCTTGGCGTTCGTCGCGCACCTGTTCAGAAATATGACCTTTCGTGACCAGAGCTTCAGCGCGATCGAAATTTAACTTTGCCAGGTTCAATCGCGCTTGAGACTGTTCGACGGCGGCGCGTGCGCGCAAAAGTTCCTGCGCGACGTCGGGTGCATCAATGGTCAAAAGGACATCGCCCGCCTTCACTTTGTCGCCAATGTCGACGCGCCGCTCGGCAACGAAGCCGGTAGCGCGCGACGTCAAAACGGCCTGTTCGACCGGCACCGTTCGACCGTTCAGCGTAATGCTGCCGGCTTTATCCAACGGCTCTGGCATAATGACGCGAGCGACACGACGCGGTGGAGCCGTCGCCTTCACAGCCGAAGGCGTGACCCCAGCGGACGGATCGTTCGCAGCCAGTACCCACCATCCACTGGCCCCGAGTGCAGCCGTGCTCATGGCTGCAAGGCTTGCTTTTAATCCGCGCGACATCGCCATCAGCTCATCGCTCCTTTATTCGCCGGCCACTGGAAGGGCACCGGTTCGATCGCCTGCTACAGCAATGCGAAG
>JANMII010000204.1:0-21983 GCA_031375665.1 Hyphomicrobium sp. | reverse complement strand
AGTTCTACCGATGACGCCAGCGTTGCCATAGCGCAGCGCTTTGCTCCAGCAGCCAGCGATGCAGCAACGCCGTTGCAATCGTCAACTCCATCGGGCCCGCTCCCAATTGCAAAAGTCGGCGATATGAAATCCGTCAGTAAGCTTGCTCAAAAAGCTGCTGGATTGATGGGTGGGATCGGACGTCGCCCGGCGCAGCCGACATGGTCACGGCCGTCGATCAATTTGCTGAAGCGAGCAACAGCAGCAAAAGCTGGCCCAGAATTTACCCAGACCGTGATGCGCGGCAACGCGCGGTTGCTCGAAGATGTGCTGGCCGATTTTGGCGTCAAAGGCGAAGTCAAAGACATTCGCCCAGGACCCGTGGTCACGCTGTATGAACTCGAACCGGCACGCGGCACCAAGTCGTCTCGCGTGATCGGATTGGCTGACGACATGGCCCGATCGATGAGTGTCGTAAGCGTCCGAGCCGCTGTGGTGCCGGGTCGAAATGCGATCGGCCTGGAGTTGCCGAACCTGCGCCGTGAGCCGGTGATGCTGCGAGAAATTCTCGAAAGCGACGCCTACAAACTGAGCGACGCGACGTTGCCCATCGCGCTTGGCAAAGGCATCGGTGGTGAACCGATCGTCGCGGATCTGGCGCGGATGCCGCATTTGCTGGTGGCTGGCACGACCGGGTCAGGCAAGTCTGTCGGCGTGAACGCGTTCATTCTTTCACTGCTCTATCGCCATTCGCCCGAGGATTGCCGACTGCTGATGATCGATCCGAAAATGCTCGAATTGTCGGTTTATAACGGCATTCCGCATCTGTTGACGCCCGTCGTCACGGACCCCCAGAAGGCCGTTGCTGCGCTGAACTGGGCCGTCAGCGAAATGGAAGAGCGATACAAGCGGATGGCGTCGTTGTCAGTCCGCAATATCGACGTTTTCAATAATCGCGTTCGCAACGCGGCGAAACGCGGTGAACGGCTATCGCGCACGGTGCAAACCGGGTTCGATCCATCGGGCCAGGCTGTCTTTGAAAATCAGAAGATGGATCTTGAAGCGCTGCCGCGCATCGTAATCGTTGTCGATGAATTCGCTGATCTCATGATTGTTGCCGGCAAAGAGGTCGAGCAAGCGGTGCAACGATTAGCGCAAATGGCGCGGGCAGCCGGCATTCATTTGATCATGGCAACGCAACGGCCATCGGTCGATATCATCACGGGCACGATCAAAGCGAATTTCCCGACGCGCATTTCATTCAAGGTGACATCGAAGATCGACAGCCGCACGATTTTGAATGAGCAAGGCGCCGAGCAGCTGTTGGGACAAGGCGACATGCTTTATTCAACAGGTGCTGGGCAGATCACGCGGGTGCACGGCCCGTACGTGTCGGACGAAGAAGTCGAAGAGATCGCCAGCGCTTTGCGTCGGCAGGGTCCGCCGGTCTACGTCGACGGGATCATCGATAGTCATCAGTCGGACGACATTGCCACCGGCGCGCGCGAACCAGCTGACGGCGATTTGTATGATCGCGCCGTGGCCATCGTGTTGCGGGACCGCAAAGCGTCGACCAGTTACCTCCAGAGGCGATTGTCGATTGGCTACAACCGGGCAGCGGACCTGATCGAACGCATGGAACGCGACGGTTTGATTTCGGCCGCCAGCCACGTCGGACGGCGCGAAATTCTGGTTGCGGGCAGTGGCAGCGCAGACGCTGCTTAGGTCGTCGTCGGCTCAGGTCGGGGCGGCGCACCGCCAATTACACACGCTCCGTGCACGGCCTCTGCGTTCGGCCGTTGACCCGATCCCGTCGGCGCTCGCCCCGTTCGATCGCGGCTAGCGGCTGACTGTGCCTTGTGCCGGTAGCCTTGGTCGCGTATTCCCGCTTTTCAAACGCTGATCCGTTGATTGATTGCCGCGCAATGGTCGCAATCGTTATGGAGAGATCTCAGCGTTGGGATTGCAGCAGTCGCAATTCTAAGCGGGCCTTCGGGGGAAATGATGGGACGACCAATGGTGATGCGACTGCGCGCACTGACAGCTGTATCAAGCATTCTGATCGCCAGCTTGGCCCACGCACAAACACAGCCCAGTGCTGCGACAGTTGCTCCAGGCACTGCCCCGGGCACTGCTCCGCAGGCCGCTCCCGCGGCTGACGCAGCGGCTGTGCCAGCGACAACGGCTGCACCCACGAGCACGCCTGCAAAACCTGCAACCGCAGCCGTCCCCGCACCTGCGGGCGCCGCCGCCCCTGCGGCTGCCGCCGGCACCGCTGCGCCAGCGACTAAACCTCCCGTCGATGGATGGTCAGGTGAAGTTGCGCCGTCCAAATCAGCCACCGGCATGACACTCGATGACAGCCAGACAAAAATTGTCGAAGCCGTATCGGGATATTTCGCAGAATTGCAGAATCTGAAAGGCGCGTTCGTACAAACCGGCGCTGACAAAAAACGAATGCGCGGCAAATTTTTCGTCAAGCGCCCTGGTCGATTTCGCTTCGATTACGCATTGCCGTCACGCCAAGTCATCGTTTCAGATGGCAAATCACTTGCCATTCAAGATCTCGATTTGAATAATGAGGATCGTGTTTCGCTCGACGATACGCCGTTCCGGCTGCTGCTACGCAAGGACGTCAACCTTCTTCGCGATGCGCGAATTGATGAAGTTCAAGAATCCGCTGATGTAATTGTGGTCAGTCTTCAGGATAAAAGCCCAGACACCCCCGGTAAAATCCGGCTCTACATGGTGACGAAGCCGGCGCTTGAATTGAAAGAATGGGTGACCACGGACGCGCAGGGACTGGAAACGCGAGTTGAGGTTTCGAACCTTGTCAAGACCGACGACTTGGACACAAAACTCTTTCAAATACAACAGCTTGGAGCGCACCGCACAACGCCTCAGTAGGGCCGCACAAGGCAAATCAGTGTGTTGCACTGCGGCCGCTGAGCAAGCGCCGACCTGTGGATAAGATGGCTTAGCTGTTCACGATTTCGTGATCAGAGGCGACTCCCACTATTGAAAAATCGCGCAGTGCGCTTAACTCTCAAGCATGCAGGCGGCGTCACCCTGTATTCGGTAGTGCCCCCCGTCTCACCGAAGACGCCGCCTCTGGCACCGGCTTCCCTCCCGGTGCCGAGCGCGATAAGCGCAAATTGCGCCCAGTCCCTCCCCCCGGGACTGGGCGTTTCTCTTTTCAGATCTGACATCATTCGTGATCGGTCACGTCACGCCGCGAGCATAATGGTCACCTTCGGGGCAATTCGCTGTAAGCGAAGATCGGCACTCAATGGACGCGCGGGGATGGGCTGGCCCTGTCAAAAATCGCACCGGTTGGCGGCGGCAATTCAAATTCCGACATCTGTGCCAGGGCGTCGTCAACGGCGCGTAATTCGAAGGCCAGCTTTTTCAATCGCGATGTGATTGCAGACGAAAAGTGCTCGGCCATTCTCGGGTCTTCCGCCATCAACGCGTGCATCTCGCTGCGTGACAACCGCAGAGCGCGGACTTGGGATTGCGCAATAACCGTTGAGCTATGGATGGTTTCGACGAGCATCGCCAATTCACCGATAAGCGACCCTTCCGGTAAAGCTTCGGCGATTTCTGGATTGTCTTGCGACAGGCGCACAACGTGTCCTGAGACAATCACGATTGCGGCGTCGCCCGGCTGATCATCTTGAATGATGATGTCTCCAGCGCGGTAGACGATGCGGTCTGCACGGCGCACGATCTCGGTGATCTGCAGCGGCTTCAATCCGCGAAAAATTGGCAACGCCAAAAATGGTTTGACGAGGGCGTCGATAGCCATCAGCCACACTCCGGTGCGATCTAACTCACAATGTCGGGAACGCGACGAACGCTACACTACGTGCGATTGGGGCTGGCCTCGCTACACGAGGCCATGCCTTTGAGAGGGCTGTTTTGACCGCCAACGCAAACTTGCGAATAGAGTTGTTCTGATCGAAAAACAGCGGTCCAACGCCACACTAAACGCTATGTCAGGTATTCAGCACATCGCCGTCACAGGGTCCACCCGGCGTGTGCGTAGCCTGGGGACACACCGGGACAACTCACACTTTCGACCAGTTGGCGGTGAACAACGTCAAATGGGGTGGAAATGCCACGCTGGTGTTCAGCGCGTTGTCGACGGCACGTCACGGCGATAATTTGTAGCCGCCACTCTCCGTGATCAGAAGTTCGGCGTTGGAGGGATCTTTTTCAATTTTTTGGCGCAAACGATAAATGTGGGTTTCAAGCGTGTGGGTGGTGACGCCGGCATTGTAGCCCCAGACTTCGTGCAGCAGCACATCGCGCGACACCACTTTGTCGCCGGAGCGATAAAGATACTTCAAGATCGACGTTTCTTTTTCTGTCAGTCGAATTTTGCTGCCCGATTGCTCGAGGAGCAGCTTCGATGCCGGTTTGAAGGTGTAGGGGCCAATGGCAAAAACGGCGTCTTCGCTCTGTTCATGCTGGCGCAACTGCGCGCGGATGCGCGCGAGCAGTACGGCAAACTTAAAGGGTTTGAGAACATAATCGTTGGCGCCTGCGTCGAGGCCAAGAATTTGGTCCGCGTCGGATGTGTTGCCAGTCAACATTAGGATTGGCGTTTTGAAGCCCGATTTTCGCAACAGCTTGACGGCCTCGCGGCCATCCATATCGGGCAGACCGACGTCGAAAACGACCAGGTCAAAACGACCAGCTTTTGCGGCTTCAACGCCCTTGGTTGCGGTGTTGGCCTCTGAAACTTCGAACTCATCGTGCAGCACAAGCTGATCGCGCAGTGAGGTGCGGAGATCCTCGTCGTCGTCGACAAGGAGGACTTTCCGGGCCGTGCTCATAAACCAATCTCCAACGTCATTTCGTGTGTTGTGGTGCGGCAGCCTAGCATCCCGCCGCCGGGCAACATAGGCTTTGGCGACGGTCAGACAAGGGGATAAGGGTGCCGATCAATCCGCATCGCTTCAAGTTTTTGCGAAGCAGGCGGGCCGTCCAAGCCGTTGTCGGCGGGTCAGCGCAAGATCGTGGTTCACGATCATTGGTGGGCAAAGCAGCACATGGCAACAGTCTGGTGGTCCACCAAGTCTCGCCAGCAAAAACAAGCGGTGTGTTAGCGTTTGGCTCGCTGCGGATTGCGGTCGCCTTAGGCCGTACAGGTGTCCTTCGGCGCAAACGTGAAGGCGACGGCGCAACGCCGAGTGGCGCGATGCAACTGCTTTCGGTTTTGTACAACCCTCATCGCACGCGACGCCCGGCGACTGCATTGCCGTTAACCGCGATTGCGCGCACGGACGGTTGGTGCGATGCCGCTGGTGATCGAAATTATAATCGAACAGTGGTGCAGCCCTATACAGGGCGTGCCGAGCACCTCTGGCGTGATGATGGTTTGTACGACGTGGTCGTGGTGCTCGATTATAATATCGATCCGCGCGTCAAGGGCCGTGGCAGTGCCATCTTCATGCATGTCGCGCGGCCCGGTTTATTGCCGACGGAGGGCTGCATCGCCATGCCGTTGCCGCAGCTCAAACGATTGCTGGCGGTCGTGCGGCGCGGCGCTCGATTGCACGTCGGTGGCTAGCGGCGGTCGGTGACGGCAGTCGCTGACGGCGGGCATCGACTGACGTGCGCTGACGGATGTTGGTCGCGCGGGCAAAAAAAAGACCCGGCAGCCAGAAGCGCCGGGTCAGGTTGGAGACATCTAGGGGAGATGTGCTCGCGAGCATTTCGGTTCGGTCGCAGCGATGCTCGGCGCGACCCATGACAGAGCCGCGCCGAGAGTTGACGCTTAGTAGTTGTAAGCGCGTTCGCCGTGATCGGTAATGTCGAGACCTTCGCGCTCTTTGTCCTCGATCGGACGCAGACCAACGAGGATGTCGACAAGTTTGTACAAGATCGCTGAGCCAATACCGGTCCAAAGGATAGTCAGTCCGACGCCTTTGGCTTGCGCGGTCATTTGGGTCATCATGTCGTACGCACCAACCTGCAGCGTGCCTGGCACCGACAGATAGTCGGGGATGCCAGCGCCACCGAATTCTGGGTTGACCAGAAGGCCGGTTGCAAGCGCTCCGATGATGCCGCCGACGCCGTGGATGCCAAACACATCCAAGCTGTCGTCATAACCAAGGGCGCTCTTGATGCCGGTACAGAACAGGTAGCAGACGACGCTGGCGACGAAGCCAAGCACGATCGAACCCATCACACCTGCAAAACCGCAAGCGGGCGTAATAGCGACGAGACCGGCGACGACGCCAGAGACGAGGCCAAGGATCGACGGCTTACCTTTTGCGATCCATTCAACGAGGATCCATGCCAACGCCGCTGCGGCTGTGCAGACGAACGTGTTGATCATTGGAACCGTGATGAATGCGGCGGCTTCGAGGTTCGATCCGACGTTAAACCCGAACCAGCCGACCCATAGTAGGGCAGCGCCGATCATGGTCATGGTCAGAGAGTGTGGCGGCATCGCTTCGCGGCCATAACCAACGCGCTTGCCGAGCATGATGGCGCCAACCAAGCCAGCGACGCCAGCGTTGATGTGAACGACGGTGCCACCTGCGAAGTCGAGACTGCCCCAGGCAAAGATCTGACCGACATCGGCAAGAACCGCGTCATAAGCAGCCTTTGCTTCAGCTGATGCGTTGGCACCGCCAGCGGCGGCCAAGGCCTTGGCTGCGTCGCCAAACACGTCCGGGCCACCCCAATACCAGACCATGTGTGCGACTGGGAAATACACGAACGTGACCCACAGAGCCGCAAACAACATCCAGGCCGAAAACTTCATCCGCTCGGCAACGGCGCCGATGATCAGCGCTGGCGTGATGCAAGCGAAGGTCATTTGGAACACGATGAAGAGATATTCTGGAATGTAGACGCCGTTCGAAAACGTCGCCGCAAGCTTGGTCGAGTCAACACCGGCCAAGAATGCTTTCGAGAAGCCCCCGACGTAAGGGTTCAACTCGCCGCCGTTGGTGAAGGCCATCGAGTAGCCGTACATGACCCAGATGATCATCACCATTGCGACGGTGGCGAACACCTGCATCGACACCGACAACATGTTCTTGGTTCGAACCAGGCCGCCGTAGAACAGTGCCAGTCCAGGCACCGTCATCAACAGCACGAGGACCGTGCTAACGAACATGAATGTGATGTCGCCCTTGTCAGGCGTTGGTGCCGCTGGAGCTGCAGCCGCCTCAGCAGGCGCTGCTTCAGCCGCCGGTGCAGCTGGGGCCTCCGGTGCAGCTGGGGCCGGTGTGGCGGCCGGCGCTTCAGTTGCGGCCGGTGGCGCCGCGTCTTGAGCAAAAGCGGGCGACATGCCCGGCATTATCGTAATGAGTGCAAGCGCAATAACGCAAAAGGCTCCCAAGGCCTTTGCGTACTGCACCAAGTTTCGAAATGTCATGGTTTAAGCTCCCTGAAGACACAAATCGTCGAAGTGGATGTGGCGCTGCTTTAGAGCGCGTCGTCGTCGGCTTCCCCTGTGCGAATCCGAACCGTGTGTTCGATGGCCGACACGAAAATTTTGCCGTCACCAATCTGGCCGGTTTTGGCCGAGCGCTGGATGGCTGCCAGGGCCTTGTCGACTTGAGCGCTTGGAACGACCACTTCGATTTTGATCTTGGGCAGGAAACTGACGGCATACTCAGCGCCACGGTAGATTTCGGTATGACCCTTCTGGCGGCCGTATCCTTTGACCTCCGTAACGGTCATGCCTTGCAAGCCAAGATCGGTCAGCGCCGAGCGCACCTCCTCGAGCTTGAAAGGCTTAATAACGGCAGTGATGAGCTTCATGGGGCCCCCCTTGTTGTGTCACCGGTCAGACACCGGTGCGGTCTTGAATCCACGCCCCGGACGCATGGCGCGCCCAGGTGTCGTGAGGGAGAGAGTCAAGAGCCGTGCCAACTTCGTAACGAGTCATTAAGATATTGAATTATCTGAGCAAACCTCAGGCAAGCTGCAATGGGCCTGTCGACGCAGCCGCAACTACAGGCTAAAAAATAGGCAAAAAGGCCAAAATGATTGCTATTTGAGCACGTAGGCGGTGTCACGCTTTCGCATCAGTCCCTCTTGCACCGTTGACGCCACCAAGCGGCCGCTACGGTCAAAAATGGAGCCCCGGCAATATCCGCGAGCTCCAAACGCTGATGGGCTATCCTGGGCATACAAAAGCCACTCGTCGGCCCTGAAGGGCCTGTGGAACCACATAGCGTGGTCCAGGCTGGCCAACTGGATGTCGCGGTCGAAGAGGAGCTTGCCGTGCGCGACAAGGGCTGTGTCGAGCAGGGTGAAGTCTGAGGCATAGGCCAAGACAGCGCGGTGGATCAGGCACTGCTCGGACAATCGCCCGTTGGCTCGCAGCCAGATGGCTTGGCTGGCTGGACGCGGCTGACGGCTGGCATAACGGCTGGCATCAACAATCCGGATGTCGATGGGGTGATCGCGGTCCCAATAGGCTCGCATGTTGTCCGGTAAATGCGTTAACATCGCCGCCATCAAGGCTTTGGCGCTGGGCAGATCCTCGGGCGCTGGCACGTCCGGCATCGTTGATTGGTGGTCGTAGCCATCCTCGGGTTTATGAAACGACGCACTCATCGCAAAGATCGCACGGCCGTGTTGAATGGCGCGGACCCGTCGGGTGGTGAAACTGCCGCCATCGCGGATGCGTTCGACCTCGTAGACGATCTCGCGTTCGGGATCGCCAGCCAGCAGGAAATAGCCGTGCATCGAGTGGATGCTGCGGTCCGCTTCAACCGTTAAGCCAGCGGCTGACAGTGCCTGGCCGAGAACTTGACCACCGTAAACGCGCTGCCAACCTTCGCGCGACCGCTTGCCTCGAAACAGGTTGTCTTCGAGCGGTTCGAGCGTCAGCGTCTCAAGGAGCTGGGTGAGCGCGGCGCTGGTGCCGTTGCTACTGCCGGTGCCGGTTGGGCTGGCGTTACTCATCGGAAGCGTAGGGGTGCAAAATCATTTACATTCTTCCGACCACTCGTGTGTCATTCAAAGCGGAGCTCACACGATTAACCCCTCACCTTAGGCAACAGTGGGAGCGAAACCACGATATCCTGTCAAGGGTCAAGCGGATGGTCGGAGCGTGACCGGGGGGATGGCCCAGAGCGTCATACAGGCCGTAACCTAGCGGTGATGTAAGTGCTGCAAGACCCGCGACCCTGCAGCGATCAAGCAATGTGATTTTGAATTGGTGGATGCCGTGACGACCAAGCCGCACGCTTTTGACGTTGTAATTTCCGGCGCGAGCTTTGCGGGGTTAGCGCTCGCGTCCGGATTGTCACGGGCGCTCGGCGAAGATGTGCGGATTGCCATTATTGATCGCGCGGTTTCGTCCACGGCAAACCCAATCGACGGCCGGTCGTTTGCGATTTGGGCTGCGGGCCGCGCAATTTTGCAAAGCTTGGGCGCGTGGTCGGCGCTAGAGCCCGTCGCGCAACCGATGGCGAGTATCGAAATCACCGATAGTGCGCTTGATGACGGTGTGCGGTCGGCGCGCGTCACCTATGATGCCAAGACCAGCGACGGTGGTGATGCCGCGCACATGGTGCCGGCGGCAGCCTTGCACCGGGCGCTGTACGAGGTCATCGAGACAGCCCCTGGTATCGCCTGGATCGCACCGGCCGATGCTGTCGATGTCGTGCTCAGTGAACAATCCGCCGAGGTAATTTTGCGCGACGGCCGTCAACTGAGCGCCGGACTGGTGGTCGCAGCCGATGGTCGCCAATCCATGTTGCGTGACAAGGCCGGAATCAAAACGGTGGGTTGGGGTTACGGACAAATCGGTTTGGTCGCGACGGTTGAATTTGAGCTTGCTCATGAGGGCATCGCGATCCAGCATTTCCTGCCCGGCGGACCGTTTGCGGTGCTGCCGCTGGTGGACAATCGCGCGTGCATCACGTGGAGCGCGGCCACGCCAGAAGCCGAGCGCATGGTGGCTTTAAGCGACGACGACTTCGTCGCTGAATTGCAGCACCGGATCGGCGGCCGCTTTGGTGTCATCACACTCGCAGGTCCTCGTCAGTCCTGGCCGCTGGACCTCAAAGTTGCCCGTCAGCTGACGGCGCAGCGGTTCGCGCTGATTGGTGACGCGGCTCATGGTGTTCACCCGGTCGCTGGCCAGGGCGTCAATCTGGCCTTGCGAGATGCTGCCGCGCTAATCGAATGCTTGGTCGATTCAGCTCGCCTCGGATTTGACTTCGGCAGCGGGCCAACGCTTGAGCGCTATAGTCGGTGGCGGCGGTTCGATACCACAATGTCGGCGTCGCTCTATGACGGGCTGAACCAAATTTTCAGCGTCGACAACGCTGTGCTTCGCGCCGGACGCGGTGTAGCGCTTAGCTTGGTCGATCGCAGCCCTACGCTCAAGCAGATGGTCATGTCGGAGGCGTCAGGCCTGACGGGTGAGTTACCCAAGTTGGCGTTAGGCCAACCGGTTTAGCGCGCGTCCTCGCTCGATACGTCCCCGGGATCAGCACTGGCCTCTTCAGCAATTTGCGGCTCGGGCTCCCCGACCATTGGCGGCAAGACAATGGTCATGACGGCATTGCTGAAGTCGATGTGCGGGACATTGGCTAGGGTAAACGCAATGTATTCGGTCGCGCCGCCATCATGACGCTTGATCTCGACTAGGTCGCCAGCGCCAAAATTGGCGACCGACTGAACGGTGCCGAACGCGCGGCCGTCTTCGAACACTGCGGCCAAGCCGACCAGATCGCTATGGTAGAATTCGTCGTCGGCGGGCGGTGGCAGCTTATCGCGGTCGACGTAGAGTTCTATGCCGGTCAACCGTTCGGCAGCCGTGCGATCTGTGACGCCAGCAACCGACGCGACAACGCCCTTGTCGGTCACCCGCATGATTTTGATAGTGTAGGTTTGGTCGCCAGATTTGTTGGATAGCGCGCCATACGATGCGATGGCCGACGGCTCCGACGTGTAAGTTCGAATAAGGATGTCGCCGCGAATTCCGTGCGGGCTTGCAAACTGACCCAACATGATCGGGCGACGCAGCGGATTGGTTTGGTTTTTGGTTGGCACGGCCAGTGTCTCGCTCGGGTCTCGCTGGCATTCTGGCGACTACGTCGGCAGAGGGCCGATGTATATCACATCGATTTCAATCGTCGTGCCGGCCAGATCCAGCTTCGCCGTCTGCCGTTCGCGGGTCGGATCGACAATGGCAGTCATTTCGATTTCAGCCCCATCGGCGCCCGCCTCGATGCCGGTCACGAGCATGCCGTGCGGCGGCACGAGCGCCGTTATATACGAGATGCTGATTTGCTCAGTCAGGGTTTTCGTGACGTCGCTGATGTAGACGCCGCCGTTTTGATCTGACGCGAACACCTTACCATTTCGAACCACTGCGAGAGCGATTTCGTCGTCTTGGGGTTGTGGGCCTTGCGAGTATGCAATTTTATAGATGCCATCCATAAGCATAAAACAAAACCATCACCTGCCGCTGTCCTAGAATGAGGACTGCACAACTGCGTTCCAAAACTCGGGCCAAGATGTTGGCCGATTTTTAGGCGCGCTCATTTTGATAGCAGCACAACAAAAACCTCCCGGAATGACCCGAGAGGTTTTGCAATCAAGAGTTGTTGGCGCGCGCTGGGCCACAAGCGGGAGTTAAGCCGCGTCGCCGCCCGATGCTGCGGCTGCAGCCGCTGCTGCCTTCGCGGCTTTATCAGCTGCTGCTGCCGTGCGCTCCTGGGCTTTCTTCTTTGGCTTGGCTTTTTCTGGATTGTTCATCGTTGGCCGCTTGGCCAAGCCGGCGCCGTCAAGAAGGCGCAAGACGCGATCGGTCGGTTGCGCGCCGACACCGAGCCAATACGCAACCCGCTCGGCGTTGAGTTTGACGCGCTCTGCGTTGTCTTTTTTCAGCATCGGGTCGAATGTGCCGATTTGCTCGATATAGCGACCATCGCGCGGCGCGGTGCCGGGAGCGACAACGACATAATAATAAGGGCGTTTCTTCGAACCACCGCGCGACAGGCGGATTTTGACGGACATGGTAGCGTCTCCTGCTTGGGTTTGTTTGTGTTCAGATCGTATCGTCAGTCGTCTTTGAGACGTGCTGGGACGACCGTTTGGTCGTCACCGATGCGCGTCACTTCTTCTTTCCCGGCAGTCCGGAAAACTTTGGAAATCCACCACCGAGGCCTGGCAAGTTGCCAAGACCGGGAAGCGTTTTCGGCATGCCGCCGCTGAAGCCGCCGCCCGGGGTCGAGCTGCCGCCTGTTGGCATCACGCCGCGTGACAGCTGTTCTCGAACTTCTGCCGGCAACTGCTCCAAGGCCTTCGGATCGAGATTGGCGAGCTCGGCTTGCATGGCAGCCAACTCATCGGGCGATGGCGCAGCGCCTCCCTTGCCACCACCCGGCATGCCCATCATCGACGCCATCCGACCCATCATGCCGGGATTGCGGCCCATGGTTTTCATCATGTCGGCCATCTGGCGATGCATCTTGATGAGCTTGTTGATCTCTTCAACTTTGGTTCCAGAACCAGCCGCGATGCGGCGCTTGCGTTTGGCGTCAAGGTTTTTGGGGTTGCGGCGTTCGTAGGGCGTCATCGATGAAATGATGGCGCGTTGATGGACCAGGCTCTTATCGAGGCCAGCTTCGTTGATCTGGCTTTTGATTTTGCCGACGCCCGGCAACATGCCGAGCACGCCGCCCATGCCGCCGAGCTTTTGCATTTGCTTTAGTTGCTCGCCGAGGTCTTCGAGATCAAACGATCCCTTCTTCATTTTCTCGGCGATCTTGGTCGCCTTTTCGACGTCGATGGTCTGCGCCGCGCGCTCGACAAGGCTGACGACGTCACCCATGCCGAGGATGCGCGAGGCAATCCGGCCGGGGTGGAAGTCTTCAAGTGCATCCCATTTTTCGCCAACGCCGATCAACTTGATCGGCTTGCCGGTGACCGCGCGCATCGACAACGCGGCGCCGCCGCGGCCATCGCCGTCAGCCCGTGTCAGCACGATCCCGGTGATGCCGATGCGTCCGTCGAAGGCTTTGGCTGTTGTGACCGCGTCTTGGCCTGTCAATGCGTCGGCGACGAGCAGCACTTCGTGCGGGCCAATCGCTTTTTTGACGTCGGCGACTTCATCCATCAGCTCTTCGTCGACGGTAACACGGCCGGCGGTGTCGTAAATGATGACATCGTAGCCACCAAGCCGTGCGGCTTCGTTGGCGCGCTTGGCGATTTGAATAGGGGTTTGGCCAACGACGATCGGCAACGTCGCGACGCCGGTCTGTTCGCCCAGCACACGCAGCTGTTCTTGTGCCGCCGGGCGGCGGGTATCGAGTGATGCGAGCAGCACTTTTTTGCGCTCGCGGTTGGTCAGCCGGTAGCCGATTTTAGCAGTCGTTGTGGTCTTGCCCGAGCCTTGCAGGCCGACCATCAAAATTCCAACCGGCGGGCTGGCGTGCAGATCGATTGGTTCTGCGTCGGAGCCAAGCATGGCGGTTAGTTCGTCGTTGACGATTTTGACGACCATCTGACCTGGTGACACCGAACGCACGACTTGAGCGCCGATGGCTTTGGCTTTGACCTTGTCGATGAAATCCTTGACGACATCGAGTGCGACGTCAGCCTCCAGAAGTGCGCGGCGAACCTCGCGCATCGCATCGTTGACATCGGCATCGGTCAGAGCGCCGCGCCGCGTCAGCTTGTCGAGGACGCCTGAAAGGCGATCTGTCAGCGATTGAAACATCGAGGCGGCGGTCTCCGAGTTCACGCGTCAGCGGGGCAAAACAAGAATGCACCCGAAAGCGCCACGCGCTGTCGGATGTTGACCCCCCTGCCTCCCGAGTTGCCTCATGTGCAGGGCGGCGGCTCTGATTTTCAGGGCCGACGGTATGCGACGGATATGATGCAACCGGGCCTAGAAGTCAATGAAAGGCACATAACGCTTAGCCCTGGGCGTTATGAGCCACGCTTGCGGCGCTCACGCCGCAAGGCCCGGCCCCATGCCCGAGCAATCCGAAATACCCGCCGCTCGGTCGCGCGTTCGTCCGCCGTTAGGCAAATGCAGCCGTAGCAGTAACACGGTCGAGCGCGCGCGAATGCCAGCCGAAACAGAAGGTTGTTCGGCCGCTGGCGGGTTCGCAAGCGTCGAATTGTTGTCATTGGGCTGCTCAGCCATCACCAGGTGCCGATGTTGTCTCAACCATATTACTTGGCGGCAGGCGTTAAGCGTAGCAATTTACCGTTGTCGTCGTCGGTTAAAACTAGCACAGCGCCGTCGGCTGCCACGCGGACGTCGCGCACGCGCACCGCTTGGTCGGCCAACAATGGCTCCATGCCGACGACTTTTTCATCACGCAGGATCAGCCGCTCGACGCCGTTGACCTTAAGGCCGCCGGCCAACAGATTGCCTTTCCAGCCCGGAAACAGATCAGCGTTATAAAACGCAAGCCCGGAGGTCGCGATTGACGGTTTCCAGTAATATACGGGCTGCTCCATGCCGGCTTTCTCGCTGATGCCATCCCCAATCGGCGCGCCTGAGTAGTCGATGCCGTAGGTGATGATCGGCCAGCCATAATTTTTGCCAGCTTGCGGTTGGTTGAGTTCATCGCCGCCTTGCGGCCCGTGCTCTGTGGTCCACAGCTTGCCGGTCGCTGGATCAAGAGCTGCGCCTTGGATGTTGCGATGACCGTAACTCCACACTTCGCGCGCGGGATCTTTCTCTCCGCCTTTCGAGGATGCGAATGGATTGTCCTTTGGCACTGACCCATCCGGCATAATGCGGATCACCTTGCCGATCTGATTGGATGGATCTTGTGCCATGTTACGCAACGAATTGCGCTCACCGGTGGTGATGTACAGAGCGCCCGTTTTATCAAACACCAGCCGCGAACCGAAGTGATGGAACCCGCGCGCCGATGGCAACTGGCGGAAAATGACCTTGGCGTCATCGACCCGGCCACCGTTGGCTGCAAGCTTTAGAGTTGCTCGGATGACGCTCGTACCGTTTGAAAAATTGTCGCGCGGTTCTGAGTAAGAGAAATAGATCGTTCCGCTCGTGGCAAAATCGGGGGCCAGCAACACATCGAGCAACCCGGCTTGGCCGCTGGTCGCAACGCTCGGCAGACCGGCGATTGGTTCTGACAGCTTGCCATCCTTGCCCACAAGGCGCATTCGGCCCGGCCGTTCGGTGACGAGAATTCGGCCGTCCGGTAACTCCTGCATGGCCCAGGGATGCTCAAGTCCGGTTGAAATCTCGGTGACGGTCAGATGGGTTTTTTCAGCGGCTGGTGCGTTGGTTTGTTCAGCGATAGCAGCGGGTCCAAACAATGCCACTGAAAGGCTGGCAGCGAATGCGAAAACTCTCATCGGCAAATTCCCCAGTTGGGTTTGTATTTTGCGGCACAGACGGCCATATATGCGTCCATGAAAGCTGCGATCAGCCTCCCCTTTTTCAAGATGAACGGTCTCGGAAATGAGATCGTGGTGGTCGATCTGCGGGCGAGTTCAAAAGAGTTCAATCCCGACGAAGTTTCGGCCATAGCCGCCGACCGCAGTTCGCGCTTCGAACAAATGATGGTTCTCCATGCTCCGCGCCGCCCCGGCACAGAAGCGTATGTGCGTATTTATAACGCCGATGGGTCGGAGGCAGGTGCCTGCGGCAATGGGATGCGGTGCGTTGCATGGTGGTTGAGCCAAGCGCTCGGTCGGTCAACGATGAACCTTGAGACGCGGGCTGGCGTGCTTGCGACCTCCGTTGAGACGATGGCCTCGATCACAATCGACATGGGTGAACCGAAGTTCGATTGGCGCGACATTCCTCTCGCAGAAGAGTTTCGCGACACCCGTGCCATTGAACTGCAGATCGGACCGATCGACGATCCGGTGCTGCATTCGCCGTCGGTCGTCAACGTTGGAAATCCGCACGCCATCTTCTGGGTCGATGATGTTATGGCGTTCGACCTTGAGCGATTCGGGCCAATGCTTGAAAACCATCCGGTATTTCCCGAGCGGGCAAATATTTCACTCGCAAATGTGACGGCGCGCGATGCGATTTCGCTGCGCACCTGGGAACGTGGCGCCGGTCTGACACGCGCGTGTGGGTCGGCGGCATGTGCTGCCGCTGTTTCGGCTGCACGGAAAAATCTGACCGGTCGCCGCGTAACCGTAAGCCTGCCTGGCGGCTCAATCGACATTGAGTGGACGGATCAGAACCGCATCTTGATGACCGGGCCAGTTGAATTTGAGTACGAAGGCATGATCGATCCCACAAGATTGTCCAAGGTTGCCGTGTAGGCGGTCCGTTGTTGGGCTGCGGCCCTTTTTGGCGCAGCGGCGTTAGATGACGTGGTGCCGATCATCGAACCGTGCGACCGCTTGCGCCTCGTTTCAAACCTGATCCGCTCGCTAAGGGATGTCGATGTCTCAGATCAAATGTGTCGTAAGCGACCATCACGGCCGTTTCATAACGAAGGTCGTGGGCTTGCGTGGAAGCGAGGCCATGCTGTGAGCGACACCGGAGGAAAGAAGACCGGCTTATTTGGCCGGTTGTTCGGCGGCAAGGCAGGCGTTGCGCCGTCATCCGACGCTGTTGGCCAACAAGATGCGAAGTCAGAGCCGGATCGTGTGGCGCCAGACGAGGCCGAGCCCCATCTCAAGACCATCGGCGAGTTAGCGCCTGCCAAATTCACTGACGAGCTCATGACGCTGGGGTTGGGATCGACGTCGGGTGACCACGCTGACAGTCCAGTGGCGCCCTTGTCGACAGCGGACCGGGCCGTTGCGACGCCGCCGCAGATTGAGCAGCCGGACGTTGCGCCGCCGAACGTTGTGCTGCCAGACGCGGTGCCGCCCGTCAAAGTTGGTTGGTTCCAAAAGCTCAAGCAGGGCCTTGGCAAAACCTCGGCGAAATTGTCCGATGGCATCACCGGCCTTTTTACCAAGCGCAAACTCGATCTCGAAACGCTTGAAGATCTTGAAGATCTGCTCATTCAATCCGACCTCGGTTTAGCGACCGCACAGCGGATCACCGGCGCGATTTCGAAAGGTCGTTTTGAAAAAGGCATCTCGCCTGATGATGTCCGCGCCATTTTAAGCGCAGAAGTTGAACGGGTGCTCGCACCGGTCGCACAACCACTTGTCATAAATCCGGCATTAAAACCGCACGTGATTATGATGGTTGGCGTCAACGGCACCGGCAAAACGACAACCATCGGTAAACTTGCCAATCAACTCAAGCGCGAAGGCAAGACAGTGGTGTTGGCTGCTGGCGACACATTTCGGGCAGCGGCCATCGATCAACTGAAGGTCTGGGGCGAGCGGGCCAAGTGTCCTGTTGTCGCGCGCGCGGTCGGCTCGGATTCGTCCGGGCTCGCCTATGACGCGTTGAAAGAAGCGCAGGCGATTCAAGCGGACGTGCTTTTGCTCGACACCGCAGGGCGGTTGCAGAATAAACAAGCGTTGATGGAGGAACTTGAAAAGGTCACGCGTGTCCTCAAAAAAATAGATCCCACAGCGCCTCATGACGTCATCCTTGTTTTGGATGCGACGACGGGGCAGAACGCGCTGTCCCAAGTCGACGTATTTGGTGCGCGTGCGGGTGTTACGGGTCTCGTGATGACAAAACTTGACGGCACCGCGCGCGGCGGGATCCTGGTCGCGATAGCGGAAAAATTTAAGTTGCCGGTTTACGCAATCGGGGTTGGCGAGGGCGCGGATGACCTGCAAGCCTTCGAGGCAGCGGAATTTGCCAAGGCCATCGCCAACGCGTGATCATCAACGCTCGGTTTTTAGAACTGCCATGACAACAACTCGGAGCTCATGAGACCTATGTCCCTTCGCAAGCGGCTCTACCCGTTTAATGCCGAGCAGACGATCAATATCCTGAGTGAATTTGGCCCGTTAGTGACGATGTTCGTCGTCAATGCGGCTTACGGCATCAACGCTGGCACATGGTCATTGATTTTGACCACCCTCGTTGCCATCGCCGTGATGTTTTATATGTTCCGTCGACCGCCGGTGTTCCCGCTGATTGCATCGACGGTCACAGTCGTGTTTGGCGCGCTGACGCTGATCACGAACGATCCGATGTGGGTGCAAATCAAGGTGACGATTTTCAATGCGGCTTTCGCAATGTTCTTGCTGGGGGGGTTGGCGACTGGCCGCAACTTCTTCAAGTATATTTTCGATCGCACCTTTCACTATACCGACGAAGGTTGGAACAAGTTCACTTGGAGCTTCGCGATCTTTTTTCTGTTTACGGCAGTCGCGAATGAATACGTTCGGTTGACCTATCGCGAAGATCACATTTACACGGTGCTCGGCCACGAGATGAATGGCGTGAATGTTTGGATCTTGTTCAAGATTGCAATCATTCTGCCGATCACCGGCGTCTACGCTTGGATCCAGACACGGCGGATGCAAAAATATCGGCTTCCGGGCGTCGCTGCGGAATGAGCTATGACCCTGATGCGCCGATCCCTAAGGGTGCTGCTCCCGACGATACTGCTGATATTCAGTTCGACCGCAAACAACTGATAAAGCTGCTGGTCGAACTCGGGCCGCTGGTGATTTTTTTCACCGCCAATTCCCGCATGGGAATTATCTGGGGCACTGGCGCGTTTATGGTTGCAACCGTAATCGCACTCGCGGTTTCGCGTGCCGTGCTCGGCCGCATTCCTACCATGCCACTGGTCTCTGGCGTTTTTGTATTGGTATTCGGCGGGCTCACCGTTTGGCTGCAGGATGATCACTTCATCAAGTTGAAGCCAACGATCGTAAACGGGCTGTTTGCTGCAATTTTATTTGGCGGACTGGCAGCGGGTCGGATGTTTCTCAAGCACGTCTTTGGCGACGTCATGAAGCTGACCGAGGAAGGCTGGCGCCAATTGACGTGGCGGTGGGGCCTGTTTTTCGTCGTTCTCGCGGTTCTCAACGAGATCGTGTGGCGCAGCTTCTCGACCGACTTTTGGGTCAGTTTCAAAGTCTTTGGCATCATGCCGCTCACATTTGTCTTTGCGCTCAGTCAAATCGGGTTGCTCAAGCGTTACGAACAACGAGGAAGTAACCACGGCTAATCGCCAAATCTGATATTAAATGATGCTTATGCTGATACTCAGAACACGCCGCAATGCATTGGTTTGTTAAGGGTTTTCTTAGGATATTGTTCGAGATCCGCTAGACGGTGTTCGGACCGTTGTGCTTTTGCTTCCGACGCTTATAGCCAGCCAAAATACTGCCCGGTCCGTGATCACATCGGCACAACTTTCGGTCGTTGCGCGTTGGTTTGTGGAATAAGGCGCCCCGTGTCGGCGCCAAAAGATATTTTGAACTAGGACGAACCATGGCTCGCGAAGCTGCTGCAAATCGACTTGAAAAATCTCCGCTCCATTTGCTCCACCGCGCGGGTCAATGCGCCGAAGAGACGTTTCAGCTCGAGCTTGGACTTGGCGATATCACGGCGCGCCAGTTCGCGATCCTGGTGACAGTTTCGCAACATGAAGGGTTAAGCCAAACGAAGCTGGTGGAGCACACTGGCATCGACCGTTCAACGCTCGCCGACGTGGTTCGCCGAATGTTGAAGAAGGGGCTGTTGCAACGCCGCCGAACCCGCGACGATGCCCGGGCTTACGCCGTTCGCTTGACGGACGAGGGTTCGAGAATCCTCAAATCCGTCGACGGCTTAGCCAAACGTGTTGACGATCGGATCCTCGCCTGCCTGCCGGTTGCTCAACGCGAGCGTTTTGTTCAAGACTTGAACGCGATCGTGTCCGGTTTGAGCACGCTTGGCGACGCCACGAAGGCTGCCAGCGCGAAACGATAACGGGAATGAGCGCTAACGCTGCGAGCCGTGTCGTGCGCTCAACGCTGGTCTTTCGTAACGCTCATGTTGATCAGGCCATTGCCGGTTAGGCTGCCTTCTGCGGCATCAATTTACGTTCGATCAGCGTCTCAGCAATTTGCACTGCATTAAGGGCTGCACCCTTCAACAGATTGTCTGACACAATCCACATGACCAAACCGTTTTCGACGGTAGCGTCCTCGCGGATGCGTGACACGTACGTGGCGTACTCACCGGCAGCCTCGACCGGCGTAATATAACCGCCCGGCTCACGCTTATCGATGACGAGGATGCCCGGTGCCGCGCTCAAAATATCGCGAGCGTGCTCAGGCGTGATCGGGTTGGCAAACTCGATCGACACGGCTTCGGAATGACCAACGAAAACGGGAACGCGAACGCAGGTGGCAGATAACTTTATCCGGCTGTCGAGGATCTTTTTGGTCTCTACCATCATCTTCCACTCTTCTTTGGTGTACCCGTCCTCCATGAAGACATCGATGTGCGGGATACAATTGAAGGCGATCTGCTTGGGGAATTTTTTTGAATCGACCTCTTGCCCAGGCACGTATTTGCCTTTGGTCTGATGCCACAACTCGTCCATTGCTTCTTTGCCAGCGCCTGACACAGATTGGTACGTCGAGACAACGACGCGCGTAATTTTAGCGGCGTCATGCAACGGCTTCAGCGCTACAACGAGTTGTGCTGTCGAACAATTGGGATTGGCGATGATGTTCTTTTTGGCGTAGCCGGCCAGCGCGTCAGCATTGACCTCGGGCACAACCAGCGGCACATCTTGATCATAGCGCCACTGCGATGAGTTATCGATCACAATGCAGCCCTGCGCCCCAATGCGGGGCGACCATTCTTTCGAAACCGCTGATCCAGCCGACATCAGGCAAAAATCAACGCCGCGAAAATCAAACGTTTCGAGATCACGACACTTCAAAGTGCGATCGCCGAAGGAGACTTCGGTGCCAACCGACCGCCGCGACGCGAGCGCGATGACTTCGGTGGTCGGGAACTTGCGATCAGCAAGCACATTGAGAATTTCTCGACCGACATTGCCCGTGGCGCCAACCACCGCGACCCGATAGCCCATATACGTATCCTTAGAGTTCAACAGCAAATCGCACTGGCGAAAGCCTGCGCGTTCAATGGCATCTGCAAGCGCGTGACTTACGCGGGCCAGCCTAGTTATTCAAGCCGCCTAATGGTCCCGGGGAAGGCTTTCAAAGGCGCATTGGGCGGGGCTTAGCGTTGACGACCCATTTCCTGGCGCCGCATAGGCATAGCGTCGATGGTGGCGAAGATTTCGCCTGCCGAAAGCGCCGTCGCCGAGCTAATTTTGGTTCCGCCGTCTTTGCCGACGAGCACCGCGCGGAAGGAATTCGCACTTACGCCATAGCGCTTGCGTAACGCGGCCGCTGAAAGCTTCGAACGTGCGCCGATTTCGCTTTTGACTGTATCGCCGACCACGCTCATTACGACAACGTCGCGTGCCACGAGGCCGGTGCGCGCGGCGGCAAAAATTGATCGCTGTGTTGTTAACCGCGCATCAGTATCGGACGGAGAAAAGATCACCACCGGGCGCGATTTCCAGCGTAATTCTGACATGGCATTTCCGGGTAGAGCCCCTGCAAGCGTGGTCAAAAGCGAGCAACTTACGATCGCGAGTTTATGGTGGAACGACATCGGAGAGCCGCCTTGGATTGCAGATGCTGACATCGCACCAACGCGCCCGACATATGATCAGATCCGCATCTGACCTAGAGCCTCTAACATTGTCGTGTTTCACGCGCTCTGTAAGAGTTGAGCAGATCGCGGAGCCGGGCGGAGCGAAGCTATGAAGCGGCACATCTGCAAGGCCATCTTTTCGCTACTGGCCGTCTGCTTTGCGATCGTCGCCCAGGCGGCTGTCGGCTGGATGAGCGGCGAGGACATCACAGTGCTCTTTAGCGATGCGACCATCGATGGCCAATATGCCAATGGCCGTTCGTTCACGGAGCACTACGCAGCCAACGGCCGGGTTGAATATGCCGAACCGGGACTGACGATTGGCGGTCGCTGGTCCGTAACTGCGGGAACGCTGTGTACGATCTACGACACAGATGTGTCCGGCGGTTGCTTTCGCGTGGCGCGCGTCGCTGAAAACTGTTTCGAGTTTTACTTTGCCGCCCGCACCGAACAGGCAGCACCT
>JANMII010000177.1:0-4533 GCA_031375665.1 Hyphomicrobium sp. | reverse complement strand
ATATCTGCCTGAGCCATCACCCGCTTGGCATCGATTTCGACGATGCGCCGCTTGGCGACTTCGAGATCGGCGGTCTGCTTTGAGCTGTCGAGCTTGAAAATGGGGGCGCCCTTTTCGATGGTGTCGCTAAATTTGACGAACGTCTCACTGACGCGGCCATTCGTTTCCGGCACAATTGGGATCGTGCGGAAAAACGCCGTCACGCTGGTTGTCGTGGGATGATGGTAGAAGATGATCGCAATCAGCAGCACCGTTAGCATCAGGCAGGCTGTGATGCCCCACCGCAGCTCGAACCATACTGAATAGAGCGTGATCTCGTGACCGATCCGCTTGCCTTGTCGATAATAGCGATAGAGGAAATCTGGAACGATGGTGAGCAACGAACAGAGCGCCAGCTCCAGCATGGTCTAAACTCCCGGCTGAGGTTGCAGACGCTGCGGTTGAGCCGCGATTTCAGGCGTTGGCTCGGGTCGGAGATCGAGATCTGAATCGGGCAACAGCTCGGGTTCTGGTGAGCTGCCGGTGCCGGAAATTTTTTCGAGCGACAGTGCCATTCGCTTGAGCGGAGTTTGGAAATCCGGCAGATCGATCAGGGCCAGCAACAGGCCAGCGACCCAGAACGCGTGCACGTGGGTAAAGAGCGAAAGCAGTCCCAGAACCGCGACGATTTCGAATTGCAGTTTCTTGTGGCCAAGGCGTTCTGGCAACGAGTGAAGGCGGAAAAACAGCACGCCGAGCCCAAGCACCGTGGCCGTGACCATCAGGATCGTGAACGTGAAAAGCACGTCCGATTCACCGGGCGCGGTCAGGAACCACGGCAGAGTGTGCGAGGCGGCAGGATGCTGGCTGGCGGTCATGGCAACCACTCGACCTGGACTGCGGCGGGATATCGCCGCCAAAACGAAAGTCGCTGAGCAAGCCTACGCCTGAATTGAGCGCGTGCGTAAGGGGGTTCGACACATCGACGGCGAAAACGCCCGAACGGGTTAATGAAGCCGACCTAGCTTCCATCAAGACGCGGCGGCGATAAGGATAAGGCCTCTATCAAAAACGTGGCGTCGATTAGGATGAAGCGTAGCGCGGGGGTGAGAGGTGTACTGCGTCATGCCTGTGGCGCTGGTCGCCGTAACAGCAGCACGTTGACGCGGAAGGTCTGGACGACCTCATCGCGTTGATTGCGTGTCGTGATGCGAACAGCGCCCATGCCGCGGTCTGGCCGCGACCGGGACGGCGTGAGTTCGAGCACTTCGATGGCGGCTTGCAGGGTGTCGCCGGGGCGCGTCGGCGCGGGCCATTGGAGCTCGCCGCTGGCGCCGATCACACCGCCTTCGAGCGGCAGTACTTCGACCACAAGCCGCATCGTAATCGCGGCTGTATGCCAACCGCTGGCGACAAGACCGCCGAAGACTGACTGTTTCGCGTCGTCTTCGTCGAGATGAAACCACTGCGGGTCGAACTCGGTGGCGAAGTCCTTGATCGCGCCGACTTCCAGCGTGTGCGTGCGCGACGTGAACGTCTGCCCAACGGTCAGGTCTTCAAGATAGAGCTTCGTGGTGTGAGATGGTGGCGATGTCATGCGCGCGTCCGTCGGTGTGAGGGCGACGCGGCGAGCTTAATGGGCGGCGGTGCGCGCGATCAAGGAGGTGATGATCACGGTGCAGTGGCGATCTTCGCCTCGCGGCGGAGAGTCAAGTCCGCATCGGCGGCGGCGGGCATCAGCTGGGGCGGCTAAGTAAGACATCTGCGTCGCGAGACGAATGTCGTGGGTCTCAGCCTGCACCGAGATAACGGTCGTTATTCGGCAGCTTCAAGCATGGCACGCGGATAGTCGTCCCACGTCCGACCATCCAGTGTACGTCCCGCTCTTTTCTTGTTTACGCCGCCCCACTGCTTGAAGAAAAATGCGGTGCCATACTTTTCGCAATTCTGCTGGATCGCAGTTACCCACTTAGCGTCCATAGGTCGTGCTGACGGGCCGGACTCGCCACCGACAATCGCCCAGTGAATGCCGCAGAGGTTTGGCCTGCCGACAGGTCCAAGTAGTGGTTCAAACGATACAAAACGAACTTGGGCCGGAACACTTCTGAGCACTTTAATCCGATCAGCGTAGTCGGCGCTCTCGACTGATGTGCCCAGCCAAACGTTTTTCAGAACTGGCAACTTTGTTACTTTCAGAACATCGCGCATGTTGTCGGGGCGCTTTGTCAGCACTTGGAAAGAGTGCCAATGCGCTTGTTCCATGATGGCCCAAACTTTCTTGATGAAATCTGACGGTACACCGTCCTGAAACAAGTCTGACATTGAATTCACGAAGACGCGGCGCGGCTGGCGCCAGCGTAACGGCACATCAAGGGCGGCGGTGTTGAAATGAAGTTTGCCAGTCCAAACTTGTCGATTGCCACTTTTACGAGTGACCTCACTATAAGCTGGGTGTTCCATTGCTTGGAGACGGCCGGCCATGCGCATGGCGTAGCAGTTCGTGCAACCCGGAGAGATCATCAAGCAACCCGATATCGGATTCCATGTTGCGTCAGTCCATTCGATGTCAGAGCTGCCAGCCACTTGTCATTCCTTGAGTAGATGGTTCGCGATACTTTTCGCGATTCCCTGCGCTTTTGGTGAAGTATTTGAACAAGCGAACATAAGTGTAAATAACACGCGGTTTCCATTTCTTAGATGCAATGCGTTGTCAGCAACGCATGGAAATGCATCGCTCAGCCTATGACGGAAGTCTTCCGTCATGCGATCGAGCGTGGCGGTGCGCATGACTTCAACAGAGTCGTCGAACAAGTTCGTTTGGCCGGTCGTTTCGTACCAACGTGTCCGCCAATCGCGTTCACCCATAAATTCGTCTAAACGCTTTTCCCATGCCTTGGTTCGGCGCTTAGGATCTCGGGTGGCCAACCGCTGCAACCCCATTCCAGTTGGTACCAAAAGCCAAAAATCGCATCTTGGCACCCGTCCGATTGCCTCAATCGTCGACCAATTTAACTGCATGCCGTAGGGGTCTGCAAAAATAACGGCACGCTCGTGAGACTTCAGTGCTGACACAGTTGACGGAAGCAATTCATTCACGTCGCCTGGATGATAGAAGACGTTAAGATCACTGCGGCGAAGTTCAATCTGCGCGCGCAATCTCTCCAAAGAAGGCTTTGATTTTTCGATGAGATGGTACCTTGAAAATGGTCGCTCAAGGCCAATCGCCTGGAGCGCGGAGCCTTCCGTAAAGTCACGGGCACCACGCAGTTTTACTCGACCAGCGCCGCAGAACGCGTCGATGTACACCGTCTCCACCCAACTTTGATGGAGCATTACGTCTTGGTATTTCAAAAGATAGTTTCTGACTTTGGCGAGCTTCGTGGTTGTCCATGGCCCGCCTTCACCTTCCATATTAGCTGTCTCTCATTCGCCGTTACATCACAAGAACAAAGATAGAACAAATTTATGGATGTGTCAACGAGCGGCGTGTATTCAGACTACTACTCTGCCGCTGATTTTGTGGCAGTCGCGGATTTAGCGCGTCGTGTGGCGAGGAGGGCGTTGAGGTAGCGACCTGTGGAGGTGCGGGGGACTTTGGCGATGTCTTCGGGCCTACCTTCGGCTCCTGCCTCGCCGCCTCGGTCGCCGCTGGGAATAAAAAACCTACTCCGCTGCGACCGGCTTCAATTCGTAGACGCGCGCGAGTTTGCTAGCGGCGGCAATGTCGCCGTCGCGCAGAGCGTTTTCGACGGTTTCAAGTTTCAAGGCGTCTTCAACGGAAATGTATGGGCCCCAGGCGTCATCATCGGGAATTCTGGTGATCGTGACTTCTGCCACGTACTTCCCCGCGTGCACGAATTTGGTTTCTGTCCGAATAGTCATCGGCGTTTCCTGATCAAGAGATCGTCCGTCCACCGGGCGGGATTGGGACGATAGGCTGTAATGAGCGTTGCTATGTTGCGCGTTTGTGCAGCGATGCCCCATAGCGCGTGGATCGGCTTTCCGGCACCGTCACTCTGTAAACATAGCACAGATGCCCCTTTGTAGTACTCGGGGTAATCCTCAACGACTTGTGCCGTGGTAAGGCCGCCAACAATGTCGCTGAGAGCGATGCCATCTGCGGCCAACTCATCGCGCCCGTGTTCCGAAATGCGTATGCGACCCTCTTCGGCCAAGCTTTTGACGAGCTTTAGGGTTTCGCTCATCAGCTACTCCGCCGCCTGCTTTTTTCCACCACCACCGGCTGACTGCCGTTTGGCGAGGAGGTCTTTGAGGTAGCGGCCGGTGTAGCTGCGGGTGACTTTAGCGACGTCTTCGGGGGTGCCTTCGGCGACAATCTCGCCGCCGCCGTCGCCGCCTTCGGGGCCAAGGTCGATGATCCAATCCGCCGTCTTAATGACTTCGAGATTGTGCTCGATGACGACGACCGTGTTGCCGGCATCGGCCAACTCGTGCAGCACCTCCAACAGTTTCGCGACGTCTTGGAAATGCAGACCCGTGGTCGGCTCATCCATCATGTACAGCGAGCGGCCGGTGGCGCGGCGCGATAGCTCC
>JANMII010000163.1:0-1664 GCA_031375665.1 Hyphomicrobium sp. | reverse complement strand
CGCGGCGTTGCTCCAGTGCGCTGCCCGCTCGACATAGGTGAACCGTTCGATGACCCGGCCGGTGCAATTAAAGTCTCACAAGCGATCGCAACCGGCAAGAGTTCGCGGAAGACACGCGCAAAAATATGCCAAAATGTCGATTGACATGGCATCCAGAAAAAATGCTATTCCACAAAGGCGACATTGTTGAAAATAGTTTCTAGGATTAAGCGCAATGCTAGATGAGATGGACGTCAAGATTTTGCGCATTTTGCAGGTCGATTGCACACGTCCGGTGGCCGAAATCGGCAAGGAGGTCGGTTTGTCGACGACGCCGTGCTGGCGGCGCGTGCAAAAACTCGAAGAGGCAGGTGTCATTCAGCGCCGTGTGGCGATCCTAGATGCCGCCCAAGTCAATGCCGGAGTGACGGTCTTCGTCTCAATTAAAACCGACCAGCATTCGCTGGCTTGGCTCGACACGTTTCACTCTGCGGTGGCGGATTTCCCAGAGGTCATTGAGTTCTACCGAATGTCGGGCGATGTCGATTATCTGTTGCGGGTCGCGGTGCCAGACATTGCGGCCTATGATGAATTTTACAAGCGGCTCATCGCTCGCGTCGAGATCGCCAAGGTATCATCGGCCTTTGCGATGGAGCAGATCAAATACACAACAGCGTTGCCGTTGCAGTTTGCTCAAGCTCGTGGTGACGCACGGGGCGACGTACGTGGTGACATGCGGAGCGACGCACGCGGCGATAAGGCGATTAGCTCAGTCGGGTTACCCCGTAAGCGGCTGACCTAGTGTCACGATTGATCTGTGGTGCCGTCAAAGGTGCCGTCAAATCGGACAATCAGACTTGACGTATCCCAGCGGTGACCACCCGCTGCCTGAACGTCAGCATAGAATTGATCGATCATCATCGTGACTGGTAAGGACGCGCCATTGTGGGCTGCCTCGGCCATGCAGATCGCCAAATCTTTGCGCATCCAGTCGACAGCGAAACCGAATTCAAATTGGCGGGCGTGCATGGTGCGCCAGCGATTGTCCATTTGCCAAGATTGAGCTGCGCCTTTGGAAATCGTCGCGATCACGGCCTCGACATCAAGACCCGCACATTCGGCAAACTGGATCGCTTCAGCAAGGCCCTGCACCACACCAGCAACGGCAATTTGATTGACCATTTTCGTCAGTTGGCCGGCACCCGATGGACCGATGAGCCGACAAGATTTTGCGTAGCAGGCCATGACGGGCTCGGCAGCGTGAAATGCTGTTGCGTCGCCGCCAGCCATGACGGTGAGCGCGCCGGCTTCGGCACCCGCTTGGCCGCCGGAGACCGGGCAATCAAGAAACATGATGCCGCGCGCCGCCGCCGCCGCTGCTAGTTCACGCGCGACGTCAGCCGATGCCGTTGTGTGATCGACGAAAATCGATCCGGGCGACATTGAATCAAACGCACCGGTTGGACCGACAGTAACGGCTCGCAAATCATCGTCATTGCCAACGCATGAAAATACAAACTGGGCACCCGCCGCAGCAGCAGCGGGAGTCTCCGCGCTGGTGCCGCCGTAGCGCTTGAGCCAATCGATTGCCTTGGCTGGGGAGCGGTTATAAACGCAGACGCTGTGCTTACCGCGGACAACCAAATGCCCCGCCATCGGTGACCCCATGACACCCAATCCGATCC
>JANMII010000111.1:0-2601 GCA_031375665.1 Hyphomicrobium sp. | reverse complement strand
CAACCCCGTGCGCGAATTTGGCTGCCGGGTGTCCGCTCAAACCGTTTCAAAACCGATCACCCCTTTACCTCGAATTAACCGGCGTCCCGCACATTGGGGCGGTGAAACGAGGTTCGCAGGCCAGCGATTATCGATGGCCTGTTTCTAAGAGGGTTTTAGCCAATGACAATGACGTTCAAGGCTGGCATCGCTCTGGCAGCGCTTACGGGCGTTGTCGGACTGGCTGGAACCGCAGGCGCTGCCGATCTCGGCGGCATGGGCGGCGGATCGATGAAGGACGGCGGCTACATGGCGCCGATGCCGCAAGTGTCACGCGGCCTCTCGGGCCCATGCTACTTCCGTGCAGATGTTGGGTACTCGGCATCGTCCGATCCGACTGCGACTTGGGCTGTGACTGAGAACATTTTCGGTGGTGACACCGGCGATGGCGCTGGCGGACCCCCGGATGGCATTGTCAACGCAGACGAAATTACGTCCAACTATCTCGGCAATAAGGTTTCGAACGAGCAACTTGAAAATTCGTGGTTCGGTGAAGTTGGCGCCGGTTGCGGCACCGGCGGATCGCGCGGTGTTCGCGGCGAACTGATGCTTGGCTATCACGGTAAGAAGAAGTTCGACGGCGAGCCGATTTTCTACGATCCAGGTCCCGAAGTTGGCGGTCCAGTCCCAGGCGGTCCGCCGGAAATCTACGACGACCCCGCCCATACCGACATCACGTCGTACACGTTGATGCTCAACTTCTATAAGGACCTCGGCACGTACCGCGGCTTTACACCATACGTCGGCGCTGGCGTCGGCGCGGCCTACAACATCGCCGATGAGTTTTACTTCACTGGCAACCCGAACTTGTTAAACCGCATCCGCGGCGATCGCGATCTCTCATTCGCATGGTCGTTGATGGCGGGCGTTGGCTACCAAATCAGCGATCGCACGATACTCGACGTCGGTTACCGCTACCTTGATCTCGGCGAAGCTGGCTCTGAAAATGTCGACAACCTGAACTTCTACAACCCACGCTTTAACATCGACGATATCACGGCCCACGAAGTCAAAGTCGGCTTGCGCTATAGCTTTGGTTCGTCGGATTGCTGCTCGGGCGGTGAATACGTTCCGATGAAATGATGCCGAACGACATGTGGTTTTTCGCGGTCGTTGCCGCGGCTGCATGCCTCGGACATCTTTGAAACCTAAAAGCCGGTCCCTCGGGGCCGGCTTTTTGCTGTTCAGCAAGGATGAGTTGGCTTCGATGTCGGTGCCAAGATCGGCCATTTTCTGGGCCGTCGCCGTGCCGTAATCGGGCCGCCGTCACGATTTTGCCGATTGTTGGCGTCCAGGCGACCGGTCATGATCGCCACGACCGGCCAAATGGCCATTGATTTCGCGACCCACTCCCGCGTATGACCTGCCGCTCCACTCGTCCATGTGATGGCGTCCGTGCCAAGGTCTGCCAGCAGCCCGAAGCACGGTCAAAATTGAGCGTTGCGGGCGGAGATAAGTGAAGCGGATTGGGACAAAGCGGGCGTGGCGGAATTGGTAGACGCACTGGATTTAGGTTCCAGCGGCGCAAGTCGTGGGGGTTCAAGTCCCTCCGCCCGCACCAAATCGCAACTTCAGGGCTGCTAAAGCGCGCCAGATGCCCTAGCGGCTGGGTGCGATGCGCAGGCCTGATTTGAAGCCCAGCAGCGGGCTTGTTACGTAATGTCCCACTGGGACGCCAAGTTATTCAACGCGGCCGACAATGCGCCAAGCGCATGGGGCCAGAGCCGAGGCAGGACCGACACGATGCAAGTGACCGAAACAGCGCGAGATGGTTTGAAACGCACGCTGGAAGTAGTTGTCGCCCAGGCCGAACTTGGTGAACGCTTCTCGGTTCGCATCGACAAGCTCAAAGATAGCGTGCAGCTCAAGGGCTTCCGCAAAGGCAAGGTGCCAACGCCGCACTTGAAGAAGCTTTACGGAAAGGCCGTGATGCAAGAGGTGCTGGAGCAAACCGTCACCGACACCAGTACGCAAGTCATCAAGGATCGCAAAGAACGCCCAGCGGCGCAGCCAAAGATCGAACTGATTGGCGGACCGGACGGAGTGTTTGACAAAATTGTCGCCGGTGAAGCTGACCTCGCCTACTCAATGTCCTTTGAGGTTCTACCACCAATCCCGGTCATCGACTTGACCACCTTGAAGCTTGAGCGATTGTCAGCCGACGTCGAACCCGATGCGCTTGAAAAAGCGCTGGGCGATCTCGCCGAGCGCAACATCACGTTTGATGTTGAAGAAGGGCGCGCGGCGAGCGACGGCGACATGGTGACGATGGATTTCGTTGGTCGCATCGAGGGCGAGGCTTTTGAAGGTGGCGCTGGTGAAGGTGCGAGCCTGGTGATCGGCAAGAAGCAATTCATTCCGGGCTTCGAAGACGGGATCGTCGGCATGAAAGCTGGCGACGAGCGCGTTGTGCAGGCGACGTTTCCGGCTGACTATCCGATGCCAACGTTGGCTGGCAAAACAGCCGACTTCGACGTCAAAATCAAAGCCGTTTCAAAGCCCTTGAAGCCAACCATCGACAATGACTTCGCTGTCGGTGTCGGTGCGGAAAGCCTCGATAAG
>JANMII010000146.1:0-10935 GCA_031375665.1 Hyphomicrobium sp. | reverse complement strand
TGGTGCTTGCGCCAAGGCAACGCTGGACGTGATCACTGCGAATATTACGGCGACGGAAGCGTGGCGCATGGTGGCGTCCTTTGGCGATATTTCTAAACTGGCGAGCGGTGGCCAAGTGCGGTTGGCCACTCCGACGTGTGTATTGTTTGCAGGCTTACCGCAGCTTTTGCACTGGCGCGCCAGCCGGCGCTTCAATCGTCAGATCCGTCGGATAGCTATAGACCGCTTTCATCACCGGCTCGCCCTTGCCCGACATGGCGGCCACCACGTTATAAGCAGGCAGCCCAGTTGTCGGGTCGACGTAGATGGTGCGCGCCATGGCCGCCGCAGGATCGGCGCCAGCGGCCTGATCGGACGTGCGGTAGCCGACAAGATCCTTGCCGTCGAAGGCGACTTTACCGAGACACTCAAATGAGCCGAGATTTTTTGGCGGGCCAACTGCCGTTGCAACTTCGGCAACGATCGACTGTGTGAACTGCGGCAGCAATTCTTCAAACGCGCCACTGGATCCTGCGAAGGCGCGACCATCGACCAACATGGTCTGTTGCTCACCCGGCATATGCGCCGCCTTGACGGTTTGCAGCATTTTATTCGGCGGCAGATAATCGACGGTCATGTCGACCGGGCCTTCCGCGCTTGGCTGAACCATCGCCACGCGAAACGCCTTCGACGCGCGCTGCTTTTCAAACGCAGCCGCGACGTCCTTAGAGCAATCTTCGGCGAGGGCCGGGTTAGCTGCAATGAGCGATATGACGGCAACAACGGCGCGGCGCATGGCGATCCTCCAAGACTTTTTCGTCAGCCTTATACGCTGCCATCCGACAACTTCGATCTTAAAGTTGTGAAAGGTTGAATGCGCTGTCGCCGGCGGCCGGGATGCCGCCGATCGGCCTGTCTTCGACTGCCGCTGGGCCAGTGGTTTTCGAGTGGTTGCCCAGTCGTTGACCAGTGTTGGCTGAGTGTTCAACAAGACGCGGCCTCGGGGCATCCGGCGGCTTCGTCGGTGCGCTAGCCCGGCTTTTTCATTTTGGCGCGCATGTCCGCGCATGGGTCCGGTCGGGCGACCGCCGGAGTGAAGACCAAGAAATCAGCGGCCGGTTTGCCGTCGGGGTCACGCGGCACGTAGGCCTCAGGATCGGTCTGGCCATCTTCGACCTCGACCAGCATGATCGAGATGACGGAGCGCTCCGGATTTCGCTGGCGGACGTACCACGCAACACCACGATCGGTGCGAGCATGCGTGTTGCCAACCAGGAGAACGGCTTGACCGTGCGTGTCGGCGGCCTTAATCGCGACGTCGGCCAGGTGGGCGTCGCGATAGCGCTGTGCGAAAGCCATGCCGCCAAAAGCAGATTTCGGCATCATGCCGCAATGCGCGCCTTCGATCTCGGTCAATGACGCATTATCGAGTTTCTCGCCAAGCGGTGCGTCGAGTTTGAGCCGAGCCATGTCATCGGTGGGGAGTGCTGTCGCACCCTTCCTCGCCGCTTTCATCATCATGGCTGGCGTCACGTCACCGGCATAGGCTGGAAGCTTGTGGTCGACGACCGATTGGAAGAGCGGATCGTAATTTTCTTTCGACCACGGCGACTTATCCCAAGCGACCGCTGACTTGAAGTCGGCGAGCGTCATCGCGCTTGCCCGAGCTTTCTCGGCGAAGCTGTCGAGTGCAGCCTGGCTATCGGCGCCGAACTGTTCGAACACATAAGCGGCGGCCCGTTTGCCGTCCGTGGCCGCGGCTTTTGGCGCGATCTGTGCGCGAAACGCGTGATGAGCATCGTTGTCGTGAATTTCGCCAAAAATATAGATTGGTGCCGTACCGGGCGCCGCTCCCGAGGCAAAGGCACTGACGTTCGCTGCGAGCACATTTTGCAACAATTCGATCGTGCCGAGGCGTGGCTCGCCAACGCCAACGCCACCCGATCCAACCGAAACGCGGCCGCGTGTTTTAAAGACGCGCCCCATCAGCGGATGGTTCGATTTGGCTTGCCACGCCTGAGCCATTTCAACTGCTGGAGCAACAGTCGGTGTTTGCGCTGAAGCGGGTGGCGCCAAAGCTCCAGCGCAAATCCAAGCAGCCAAGGCGACATAAAAATAAGACGGCGCAAAATTGTGTTTCATAGCCGATGGTACATCCATCTGCGGCGAACAGATCAATCGCCGTTGGCGCTAGCGGACCTCGCGAACGACGGGCGCGCCCTTCTGAACCCGCATCATGTTGACGAAGCGAGTGAATAGATAATGGCTGTCTTGCGGCCCGGGCGACGCTTCGGGGTGATGCTGGACCGAGAACACCGGGCGGCCAGCCAACTGCAAGCCGCAATTCGAGCCATCAAATAGCGATACATGGGTTTCGACAACACCGTCCGGCAGGCTATCGCGATCAACCGCGAAGCCGTGGTTCATTGAAACGATCTCGACTTTGTTGGTTGTATAATCCTTGACCGGATGATTGGCACCGTGATGGCCCTGGTGCATTTTCTTGGTCGTCGCACCGAGCGCCAAACCGAGCATCTGATGGCCAAGACAAATGCCAAACGTCGGCAATCCGCTGGCGACCAGCTTTTTGATTTCGGGAACCGCATACCTACCGGTGGCCGCTGGATCGCCCGGACCGTTCGACAAAAATACGCCGTCTGGTTTGCGCGCCAGCACGTCCTCTGCGCTGGCCGTTGCTGGCACCACCGTGACTTTGCACCCAGCCGAAACCAAACACCGCAAAATGTTGCGCTTCAAACCGTAGTCGATGGCGACAACGTGAAATTCCGGCGTCTCTTGACGCTTGAAGCCCTCACCCCAGGCCCAGCGCTGCTCGTCCCAACTGTAGCTCTGGCCGCTGGTTACGTCGGGCACCAGATCAAGTCCGAGCAGTCCCGGCCACGCCGCGGCGTCGGCTTTGAGTTTGGCCAAATCGAACGTGCCTGTTGGCTCGTGGGCGATGACGCCGTTCGGCATGCCATTTTCGCGAATCAATGCCGTCAGCGCGCGGGTGTCGACACCGGCGATGCCGACGATGCCGCGCGCCTTCAACCAGGCGTCGAGATGTTCGGTCGCGCGATAATTCGATGGCTCGGTGATCGACGCGCGAAGCACGCAACCGCGCACGCCGGAGCGGGCAGCGAGGTTAGACGTTTCGGTGTCTTCGACATTTGCGCCGACGTTGCCGACGTGTGGAAATGTGAACGTGATGATTTGGCCGGCATACGACGGGTCGGTCAGGATTTCTTGATAACCCGTGATTGCGGTGTTGAAGCACACTTCGCCGACGGCCGAACCGGTCGCGCCCAGCCCAACGCCCGAAATCACCGTCCCATCGGCAAGCACCAGCCGCCCGGTCAGAACTGTTTCAGACCAAGGCTGGGGCGTGCTCATGCGTCAGGGTTCCGTTCGACGGCGGGCGGGCAAAACTGGCTGTTGTGAGGCTGTGTTTAAGGAGTGGCCGGAACCTAGGGGAACGGTCCACGCCGGTCAATTGCTCGCAGCTGCGAAACAGACCACGCGACAGTTCAGAGATCGGCCAGAGACCGACCAGAGACCGACCAGAGACCGGCCATGAACGGTCGGTGCGGCTTTAGCGCCAAACTCCTGACCATTGCCCGCCCTGTGCAACGCTTCTACACAGCCATCACCACGTTTTGGAGATGACCCTCATGCGCGCCGCGATCAGCAACGACCTTAAAACTGCGATGAAGAGCGGGGACAAGGCGAAAGTGCAGACGTTGCGGCTGATCAATGCCGCCATCCAAACAGCCGAAATCGAAGCCAAGACCACGATCGACGATGCGGCCGTGCTCGCTGTCATGACCAAAATGGTCAAGCAGCGGCGCGATTCCATTGAGCAGTTCACCAACGGCAATCGCCTGGATCTCGCAGCCATCGAGCAAGCCGAGATCGCGATCATCGAAGCGTATTTGCCACGGCAAATGGACGCGGCAGAAACTTCAACTGCAATTGCAGCCGCGGTGGCTGAGAGTGGTGCGACGTCGCCCAAGGACATGGGCAAGGTGATGGCGATCCTGAAGGCCAAACATGCGGGCCAAATGGATTTTCAAAAAGCCAGTGCCGCGGTCAAAGCCGCTTTGGGCTGAGCCAGCGCCCGTGCACCGTGTTGAGCTTTCCGCAATCAGCGTCAACGTCAGTTTCTGCGTCTGGAGATAGAAACCGTCGTTGTGGTGATTGTGCCGCCAATGCGGCCTGTAAATATCCAGCCTGTGGATAGCGGGCATCGGGCTCGTAGGCTGCGGATGGCACACGTCGAGGTCGTGGCGAATCACTTAATGATTGCGCTCGCGAGTGACCGATTCGGCTCGACCGCTGACTGAGGCCCAACCGACAGATGCGCTTTAGCCCAAACTTCTTGGATGAGATCCGGGCCAGGCTTCCTGTCAGTCAGGTGGTCGGGCGCAAGGTCGCTCTGAAAAAATCGGGACGCGAGTTCCGCGGCCTGTCGCCTTTCAAAGTTGAAAAATCACCGTCGTTCTTCGTCAATGATCAAAAGGGTTTCTACCATTGCTTCGCATCGGGCGAGCACGGTGACATCTTCACGTTCGTGATGAAAACCGAAGGTTTGGAATTTCCTGAAGCCGTCGAACGGCTGGCCGGTGAAGCTGGGCTTGAAGTTCCCAAACAAACCGAACGCAGCGTTGAAGCGGAAGATCAACGCGCGACGCTGTATCGGCTGCTGGAGGCCGCTGCGGCGTTTTTCGAAGCGGGATTGAAATCAACGAGCGGGCAAGACGCTCGCCGCTACATCGCCACGCGCGGGCTGACGGCTGACACCCTTGCGCGATTTCGCATCGGCTACGCATCATCGTCGCGCGGCGCGCTGCGCGAGCACCTCAAAACCCAAGGCTTCTCGATTTCCGATATGGCGCTGTCGGGGATGTTGATTTCGGGTGATGACATCCCCGAAGCCTACGACCGGTTCCGCAATCGGGTGATGTTTCCGATCCAAGACCTCAAGGGTCGGGTGATTGCGTTTGGCGGCCGCGCGCTCGATAAAGATGTGCCAGCCAAATATCTCAATTCGCCCGAAACGCCGCTGTTCCATAAGGGCCACGTGTTGTTCAACGCAGCCCGCGCCCGACCGCTGGTCCACGAGAAAGGCCGCGTCATCGCCGTCGAAGGCTACATGGATGTCGTTGCTCTAACGCAAGCGGGTTTTGGTGAAGCAGTCGCGCCCCTCGGCACCGCACTGACCGAGGATCAGGTCAAACTGCTGTGGCGCATGGTGCCAGAGCCGACGCTGTGTTTCGATGGCGATAGCGCCGGTCGCAAGGCTGCGTTTCGCGCGGTCGATACGGTGCTGCCGCATTTGAAACCCGGCATGAGCGTGTCGTTTGCGTTTTTACCCGATGGCCTCGACCCCGATGATCTGGTCCGCCAACAGGGGCCGGACGCGTTCGCGGCGATCCTTGCCAATACCCGACCGCTGATCGACGTGTTGTGGGAGCGCGAGGTCGCAGCCGGACCGCTGGCAACGCCGGAACAGCGGGCCGCCCTTGAAGCCCGGCTGCGGGGCTTGGCCGCCAGCATCCAGGATCCGACCGTTCGGCCCCACTACGAGCGGGAGCTCCGCGACCGTCTCTACCAGATGGGCCGCAGGAGCCCTGGAGCGCGTCAGGCAGGCCTTTCGCGAGCAGGTGGCGGAATTGTCTCAGGCAGCTACGCGAGCCCGTCAGGCAGCTCCTTTGGCGGCACCGGTGGGCGCTACGGTCAGCCGCCGGATTGGCGCAGCCGTGAGCGCGCCCGCCTTGACGGTAAACCCGCACGCGGACCGGGGCGCGGCAGTTACAGTGGAAACGGCCGTCCGGGGCAAAATTCAGGCGATCCGTACGCTCAAGCGCTACCGACGGCGAGCCCCGAACTCGTCCGCCAGTCGATCGCTGGCGAGGCCAACAAAGCGATCCCCGCGCGCGAAGCTTTGATCCTCAAAACGCTACTTAACCATCCATGGCTGATTGATGAACATTCTGAGGCGATTGCCGAGTTGGGGTTCACCTCTGGCCCACTCGCCAGCCTGCGCGACCAGATCTTGGCCATTCACGCACGGTCGAATTCCCTTGACACAGCTACGCTCGCCACCCAATTGACAAAAACGGGAGTTGCCAAGGTGGTGGACCTCGTCGCGCGAACGATGACGCATGCCAGCGACCGTTTTGCCGAACCTGAAGCCTCTGCCACCGACGTCGAAGCTGCCTGGACCCACGTTCTTTCGCTTCATCAGCGCCAGAGCGGCCTCGAACGCATGTTGAAAGCGGCCGAGCAAGCGTGGTTTCAGGAGTGCACCGAAGACTCAGAGGCACGCCTGCTCGACATAAAACGTCAGATCGCGATCCAGTCGGCCATGGACCACATAGACGGCGATATCGAGAAATCAGAGAACGCGACGGCGGCGGCGCTATTGAAGCGTGCGCTTTAGCCGTTCTGTCGCGGGCTTGCCGTTCGATCGAGACGGGTGACGCCGAGACGAATTTTGAGCCGGACAACCGGCCGTAAGACACGACGAGAAAATCGGCGCTTCTCCCTCACGGTGAGAGGGCCATGTTACGAAGGATAGCGGATGGCACGCGCACAACAGGCGACGCAAAAGACCGACGAGAAGGATCAGGCCGCAGCCGACGCGCCCGATCGCGACAGTCCGCTGCTCGACCTGTCAGACCAAGCCGTCAAGCGCCTGCTCAAAACGGCGAAGGCCAAGGGCTATGTCACGCTCGATCAGTTGAACTCAGTGCTGCCGTCCGAAGAAGTCTCGTCGGACCAGATCGAAGACTTGTATGCGACGCTGTCGGATATGGGCATCAACGTCGTCGAAAACGACGAAGCCGAAGACGCCGTTGAAGCCACCGACGAAGTCGCCGACGATGAAGAAGGTCGGTCGCTCGTTGCGACCAATCCGCTGGTCAAAGCCGAAACAAAATCCGAGCCTGCCGAGCGCACGGATGATCCCGTGCGCATGTATTTGCGCGAAATGGGCACGGTCGAGCTGCTGTCGCGTGAAGGCGAAATCGCCATCGCGAAGCGCATCGAGGCTGGTCGCGAAGCGATGATTGCGGGTTTGTGCGAAAGTCCTCTCACCTTCCAGGCGATCATTATTTGGCGCGATGAATTGAACGACGGCAAGATTTTGCTGCGCGACATCATCGATCTTGAAGCCACCTACGAAGGCCCCGAAGCCAAAGACGTGCCAGCGCCTGGCGCGGAGCCCGCGCCCCCCGTCGAAGTTCGCGCGCCCGGTGCGCCTGAAGGCGACGTCGAGGACGACGAAGAATTTGAAAACGCCATGTCGCTTGCGGCCATGGAAGCCGAACTCAAACCGAAGGTGCTTGAGACCTTCGACCAAATCGCTGGCACCTATAAAAAGCTTCGCAAACAGCAGGACAAAAAGCTCGAACAGCAGGTTGCGGGCGAGCTTGGCACCCGCCAACAGCAAAAAGCCTACGAGAAGCTGCGCGAAGAGATCGTGACCGACGTCAAATCGTTGTCACTCAATAACAATCGTATCGAAAGCCTCGTTGAGCAGATCTATGCCATCAATAAGCGGCTGATCGGACTTGAAGGCCGCTTGATGCGGCTGGCCGATAGCTACGGCGTGCCGCGTCAGGGCTTCATCGACGAATACTACGGCAACGAGCTTGATCAAAATTGGCTCGACCGGATGGGCAGTAACGGCAAAAAGTGGACGCAGTTTGTTAAGAGTGAGCGGGCACAGATCGAGCGGCTGCGCGGCGAAATCCATGCGCTTGCCACCGACACCGGGCTCGAAATTCCTGAGTTTCGCCGCATCGTCAAAGCGGTGCAAAAGGGTGAGCGCGAAGCCCGGCAGGCCAAGAAAGAAATGGTCGAAGCCAACTTGCGCCTCGTCATCTCGATCGCGAAAAAATACACCAACCGCGGCCTGCAATTCTTGGATCTGATCCAAGAAGGCAACATCGGCTTGATGAAGGCCGTCGACAAATTCGAGTATCGCCGCGGCTATAAATTTTCGACCTATGCGACATGGTGGATCCGGCAGGCGATTACCCGGTCGATTGCCGATCAGGCCCGCACCATTCGTATTCCCGTGCACATGATCGAGACGATCAACAAAATCGTCCGCACCAGCCGCCAGATGCTGCATGAAATCGGTCGCGAACCGACGCCGGAAGAGTTGGCTGAAAAACTGGCGATGCCGCTCGAAAAAGTGCGCAAAGTTCTAAAGATCGCCAAAGAGCCGATTTCGCTTGAGACACCAATCGGGGATGAGGAAGACAGCCATCTCGGCGACTTCATCGAGGACCGCAACGCGATCCTGCCGATTGAAGCCGCGATCCAGTCAAACCTGCGTGAGACGACGACGCGGGTCCTGGCGTCGCTCACGCCGCGCGAAGAACGCGTGTTGCGGATGCGGTTTGGCATCGGCATGAACACCGACCACACGCTCGAGGAAGTCGGCCAGCAGTTTTCCGTGACGCGCGAACGAATTCGCCAGATCGAAGCCAAGGCGCTGCGCAAACTCAAGCATCCAAGCCGCTCGCGCAAACTCAGATCATTTTTGGACAATTGATCGGGGCGGTCTTAGCGGAGCGCCCACGCGCCAAGCCAAAACAAAATGAAAAGGTCGCCCGCGTGGCGACCTTTTTTGTTGGGCCGCAAATCGCGCGACAACAGCCGTGCACGATCGCAGGCGTGCATCACGCGCGTTGTTCTCTATTTCAGGGTCTTGGCAAGGTCTGCGATCGCATCGTCGGCGAACACATCACTGGTTTGCAACAACGCGACACCGCAGCGCGCGTCATCGAACCAAGCCAAGCGACACGGAAACGTTCCCGCTTCTGCCATTGTGATTTGAAATTCAGTATCGACCCCAACACCAAGATTACGGTCGAGCCCGAAGCCGCCTTCTGACGCGTCAACAACCATCACGTGCTGTTCGCTGCCATCAGCAAAACGACAGATTGCAGCCAGTCGCAAATTATACCGCTCATGACGGCGGCGATCCGAAGGTGCGGCTGCGAGTTTACCGTCAAGTGAGCTTACACGATGGGTTGCTCGTGCGACCCATTCGACGTCGGAAAAAGAATCGTCGTCTCTCGACATAATGCGATCCCTGCAAATAGCTTAAAAAAAATAAACGCTGCAACGACACCAGAGTTGCGATGACGCTGAAACAAAAAGCACCTCCCCATGGGGGCCAGAGTCGCAATCCAACACAAAGCGTTTCTAGCGCGAGCGATGTGCGCTGCTAACTTCGTGTGGCCGTGCAACACCGGTCATCAGCAGAACAAATATTTGAAGGTTAGTGCACGAAAAGTTCGCGAGCAGACAGTCACCGACCGCGCGGCGAAAGCTTTAAGCGCGTGATCACAGTCAAGATCGTTGCCCCAGCTTTGATTGACCCTGATAGCGTGCCGGAAATTTTCGACACGCCGATGCGGCAGCGGTAGCGCACAGGCACTTCGGCTGATCGCAGGTTCAACGCTGCCGCCTTGACCTGCATTTCAACAGTCCAACCGTATGCTCGATCGCGCATGCCGAGGCGCTGATATGCTGTGGTGCGAATGGCGCGGAACGGCCCAAGATCAGTCCAAGCTACGCCCCAAAATTGCTTGATCAAGAAGCACGCCAGACCATTACCAAGGCGTTGTTGCGGCGTCAGCGCACCGGGATCTGCGGTCCCCGTCGTGCGCGAGCCAATGACCAGATCGATGCCCTCGTCGGTGATTGGCAGCAGCAGGCGCTCCATCTCGGATGGGTCATCGCTGAAGTCGGCGTCGAGGAACACAATTGCATCGCTTGGCGGCAATGCTGCAACGCCCGTCTGGCATGCAGCGCCATAGCCGCGCGTCGGCTCGACGACCACTGTTGCGCCAGCGGCGCAGGCCTTGCTCGCGGTATCATCGCTTGAACCGTTGTCGACAACGACAATGGCGTCGACCCAGCGTGGGATCGCCGCGACCACCAACGCGATTGACCGACCCTCGTTGAGGGCCGGTATGACGACACCGATGCGATAACCGCGGTACATTGCTGCCTTTCATCGACGCTCGTAGCGCTACACGCTACGCAGTACGGGCTAAGCGGCCAGGGCCTCGCGCCGACGTTGAAAAACTAGAAAATATGAAACGCACACCAAGCTCGCTTCGTATGATGGATTGTTGGGTGTGCGCTGCATACTCGAAGACTACGGTCGCCACTGGCTTTGAGTTTCCGCACGCCGCTTTTTTCCGAGCGGACCCTGAACGGTCACTAGGCGGGGCCGATCGGCCCGAGTGGCTTTATTCGCTAACCCCGCAACCGCGAGGTAGCCCTAGAGGAGTTGCATGATGTCATCAAAGATCAAAATCGCCGCCGCAGCCGCATTGGCTGTCATCAGCCTAAGCATTGCGCCGACCGTTGTGTTCGCCCAAGGCGTTGGCAGCGGAACCGGCGTCGGCACGAAATGCAAGCCGGGCTACAAGTACAATTCGACGCGCAAAATGTGCGTCAAGCCTGCCACCGGATCGTACTAGTACAGCCGTCGATCTATCATGCCGGGTCAAGCCGCGTTGGCGTCGGCTCTGGTACGACGACGAGTGGACCCATCATAAAAGTGCGGGTCCACTCGTGACCGTTGACTGGCCTCCAGAATTTGAACGGGGGGCCGTAGCCCAGCGGCGCACATCGGCTGCCATCCATAGCCAGATGGGCAGCCAAATGGCTGCCGCGACAACACCGCGATAGGTTTCGAAGGTGTCGTTGAAGTGCAAATGAAAGGCTGCGTAGTTGCCCGGCACGAAAGCCGTCACGGCCAGTAATCCGCGCGAGGGTAAGAACACCAGCAGTGGCAATAGCCATGTCATGTACCATGGAAACTGTGCCGGACTGAGCAGCACGAGCGCCGCAACGGTCAACGCCGCGCGCTGCATCACGTCGCGCGGCACAATGATTGGTAAAGCGTGCCCCGCAATTGCGAGC
>JANMII010000065.1:0-4549 GCA_031375665.1 Hyphomicrobium sp. | reverse complement strand
GGATCGGGTGCCAAGCGGCATTGTCCGGCGCATCTCCAGCGCCTTGGATCAGTGTTGTGCGGTGCAGGCTGTGCCCGTCAGTCGGCATTCAAGATTGCCGATTTGTCATGCAATCGCCCGTCAAAGTCGTGATCGCCGCGTCGGTCGGGCCTTGCTCACACCTTGGAAGTAAGCGAATGTCCGCGACGAAATTCAGCGCGGGATACGCAGTGCCGATCAATCCTCACGCCGCACCCCTATCACGAACCATCGGTCGAGGCGCAGCGGTTGCGGGCGCGATTGCGCTTTGCTTTATAGCGCCGGATGTTGGCTGTGCGGCTGACGTGACCGCTTACGACGTGACGTCGAAATTGTTCAAAGCGAAACCTGGCGTGGTCGTCGACCTCTCGAATTCCGATCTCAGCAGCCTAGACCTTGCTGGGTTAGACTTCAAAGCCGCATCTCTCGCAAAATCCAACCTTTACGGCGTTGATCTGTCGTCAGCCAATCTGCAGGGTAGCAATTTGGCTGGAGCCAAGCTCGACCGCGCTATTCTGGTTCGCACTATATTTTCGAATGCCAATCTCGATCGCGCATCGATCCTTGCCCCAAGCGTCTTCAGCAACGTCACGTTCGACCATGCCGAAGCGCCGAAGTTTGACGGCGCAACGCTGCGGGGCACGCGCATCGCTGCTCGAATGGACGGCGCGGTATTTCGAAATGCCGATTTGTCTGGTGCACGCATCGGACCTAACGAACGGTCTGCGGAAGCAGGCATGGCGCCTGCCACACGGATGATGGGTAGTGATTTTTCCGGCGCTAAAATGGTTGATATCCACATCCAAGATGTAGATTTCACGTTCGCCCGCTTTGTCGGAGCCGACTTACGCGGCGCCAAGCTGATCGACTTGAATTTATCGCGTACAGACTTTTCCGGCGCAGACGTGACGGGAGCGGATTTCAGCGGAAGCAACCTTGAGCAGGCCAATTTCAAAGATGTGAAAGGATTCGACACCGTGAAGGGGCTCAATTCCGTGACCAATCTCGCCACCTCGTTACGCTGAGCATGTTCGCGGTGCCCGTATTCTCAAAATATTTCAGAGTTTTGTGTGCTGCCATCGCGGTCGCCATGTTGGCCAGCGCAATGTTTGGTCAATCGTTTGCTGAAGATCCCCAAGTCGACACAGCCTTAATTGTCTCTGTCGATGTCTCGAACTCAGTCGACGCCGTACGCTACAAGCTCCAAATGGAGGGCATCGCCAGTGCCCTTGAAGATCCCGGCGTGATTGACGCGATCGCGACCGGGCCGAATGGCGGCATTCTGTTTTCGATGGTGACGTGGGCTGACAAGCCAGCCGTCGCGCTGCCGTGGACGCGAATAACATCGAAGCTTGAAGCTTTAGCGCTTGCAAAGCGGGTGCGCACGCTGCCCCAGCAGGGCGGCGAGTTCACCTGCATGACGCGCATGCTGCGGTCAGCCAATGACAAGATTGTCCCGCAGATTCCAGCCAAAGCGCTGCGCATTGTGATCGATGTCTCGGGCGACGGCCCCGATAACTGCAACGCGGAAGAGCCGATTTCGCAAGTTCGCGACGAGTTGGTTGCCAACGGCGTGACCATCAACGGATTGCCGATTTTAGTCGAAACGCCTGAAGGCACACCGTCGCTATTGCCAAAAGCTGTGCCCGGCGCAATGCACCCCCTCGAAGAGTGGTATCGATCGAACGTCAAAGGCGGAAACAATAGTTTCGTGCTTCCAGCCAATGGTTATAGCGACTTCGGCCGCGCGATCCGCCAGAAGTTTGTGATCGAGATCAGCGGCTTGACCATCCCAACGTCGAAGCAGGCGAGCGTGCAGCCGCAAACCGTTGAAGGTTTGCAAGAGCGGTCGTTGCTCGACTAAGACGGCAAGTCGCCGTGCACCGCCGGCATGCCGAGGCAATCCATCCAGGGGTAAGCTGACTAAAAAAGCGCAGCCGTCGGAGCTGCGCTTTTTGCAATCGGTACAACGCGGTCGCCGATTTATGTGGCCACCGTGCCGAAGAAGATTTTCTTTTAGATGTCGCTATCGGTTGCCGTCGTGCAGCGCCATTTCTTGATTTCCCAGCCCGGATGATCTTCGTACCATTTCGCAAAATGGGGCGGGGCGTCCATTGCGCAACGCGTCGGGTCGACGTCGGTGCTAAGCGGGATCTTGTAGTCTTTGCAGACGGATGGATCATTCGCCATGCAGGCTGAAAGAACGATTGCGAGCATCTGACTTATCCCTAGACTTTTTCGGTGCCTGCCCACCGGTCACAAAACCGGACTGTCAGACCCTTTGCCACTCTCTGTTTCGGTATCGACCGGATAGCTACGGTTGCCGATCGAAACGCGTTGCAGTTCGCGGCATACAAACGCCGCCAAAAGCAAATCGTTGAGTGTCATTACGGGGATATATTACCGTCGGATTTTTGTCACAGACGGTTTCATGCGCGTCGATTAACTGGCCGGCAGGAGGATTTCGCCCTTGCCGATGGTCGCCATATCGCCAGCAATCTTTTGCACAAACAGGGGCATAGGCTTTGGCGCAGCCTCGCCGAGTATCGATTTCAGATAGCGCTGTAGGATCCGCACCATCAGCAAATCGTGACGACCGCAATCAGCAAAAGTCGGCAACAACCGTTCTACAGAACGGCCGATCAGCGTACCGCGCCGCATCATATAGCCGGGTGCGGTGCCAAATCCGCCTTCAGCCCAGATGGTCCCGCCGATCATACGCGTGCCAGCGCCAGCACCGGTTCGGCCTTTAACCACCACAGTGCCGCGTCGCATTTTATCGCCAGCCCGCGCGCCAATATCGCCGCCGACCACCACCATGCCGCCGACCATGCCGAACCGGTCACCAGCAATTACCCCGCCGAGATTATCACCAGCCGACCCGGTGGCGTGGACCATGCCGCCTGACAGCCCGGAGGCTAAGTAGTCGCCAGCGTTGCCTCGCACCAAAAGCTTGCCGCCGCGCATCTTGCGGCCAGCATAAGTGCCGACGTTGCCGTCAATGATCAGCGTGCCACCATCCATGTCAGCACCCGCGAAATCGACAGTGGCTGATCCACTTTCGATCGTCACGGTGTCGGACACGTCGCCAGACACATCGAACACGTCGCTCACCGTCAATGCATGCCGCGTCGTGCCGATCGAAATTCCGCCGATGTCGGCGCGGTTCATGGCCTGAAGCGCGGTCGGCGAAAGAGCGGCGATGTTGAGCCGCTCGTCTGGAGCGCCCTTCAATCTAAATGTCAGCCCGCTCATCAAATCAGGTCCTTCAGGTGATAGTGATGCTGGCCAAGTTTTCCGCCGTAATTTCCAGCCGTGATGCGCGTCACGCCTTTTTGCGCGCCGATATCGGTCGCGGCCCTCAACCCGACGCGCATCGCATCAGCCACGACTTTAGACGTCAATCCGTCGATCACGATTTCAAGCACGGCGAGGCTGTCGGCTTCGAGTTCGCTTTTAACGGCACCCCGTAAAGTCGGGCAGAACGCGTCGTTGGTGGACGCGAACATGCCTTTGTATTTTGCACCGACCTTCGAGCCCGAGCGAACGATGCCACCCGGAAACGGTGTGATGACATCGTCAACCTTGGCGATGGCCTCGACGGCCGCTTCCGTGGTTTCGAGCAGTCCCGCGCGATCGCGGCCAACGATCAACATATTGCCGCCACCGACGGCATCCGTCGTAACGCTTGTTGTTTCTTCGATGACAAACTCGCCATCCATGACGGGAACGCGCCAATAGCGGCTGTCGCCAAGTTTCTTAGCCGTTTGAAAGCCATCACCGAAAAACCGAGGTGCTTTGCCAAGACCGATTTTAAGCGGCACGTCGAGGCCGGCAAAGCACGCCGATCCGGGGCTGGTCAGCACACACTGGCCAATGCGATTTTTGATCTGGGGCACCAGCGCATCGGGAGAAAATCCAAACATCAAAACGCGCACGCCAGGACGCCCATCTGGCGTTTCGTCCGGCGACAATTCGCGATCGATGCCGCACTCGGCCCCGCAGCCGATCACCGATGTCCCAAACCCCGTCGCGGTGACAGCTGCAATGCGGGCCCACTTCATGGTGTCGGCAGTGATGATGATGCCCGTGCCACTCATACCAAAGGCTTCAGCAAACGTGTCGTCGATGACGATGCCGTTGACGATCTTGCTCATGCTGTGCGTGCCCCCGTTGGTTGCACGATGATGCTGCCACGACCGCCGTCGATGATCTCCTCGTCACTCAGCCTAAAATTGTCCATCCGAACGGTGTGGAAGTCATCGAAATAGGCTTTCAAGCTTCGCTCGATAGACTTGTCGTAACTCGGTCGCGCGACGTGCGTTGCGCCGTTGACGATCTTCACGATGCGGCCATTGCGAACGATCAGCTCGCCATTTTTGAAAACCAACTCGGGCTTCTCGAACATCGCCTCGCGATTGGGATTGTCGTCGTAGACGGTTATGTCGGCACAGGCCCCAACGCCGAGGTGGCCGCGATCTTTGAGGCCGAGTGATTTCGCTGGGCCCGACCGGGTCATGATGGCGATTTC
>JANMII010000032.1:0-1897 GCA_031375665.1 Hyphomicrobium sp. | reverse complement strand
AAGGTCATCCACGGATCATTGGTGCTGGCAACGACGACACTTGGAAACCGAAATGGCTTTGTCGGCAGATAATCGGCGACGGAAAATTTGTCGGGATCGGCTGGAGCCACAAACAATGCTGCAGCAATACGTTCTTCGTGATCGCTGGCCGATTGCGCTGCCGCCAGTGCGCCGAAGCTGTGAGCTACGAGAATAAGCCGGCCTGGAGTGCGCGAAATATCGCGCCGGATTCGGCTGGACCAGTCAGCCAGATTAGGATCTTGCCAATCGCGTTGCACAACGCGAACCGTTTCGGGCATATGCTGTTCAAACCAGGACTGCCAATGCGCGGGACCACTCGATTTAAGGCCTGGAATGATAAGGGTTGTTGTCATGAGTGTTGTCCTTGTTAGAACTCGAGATCGAGTTCAAAGTTGTGTGTAATTGAAGCACCAAAGCGTTGTGATCGATGCCCCAACACATTCGGACTTGGAAAAGTTCGTCGCTTATGCGGATCATGATCGGCACCTTTTTCGTTTGATCGGGAATGGATGCGCCAGCGTGCGCTACCGAGTGAGCCCGAGGACCGGAGGAGCAATGGTCATAGGGCTGACGGCAACGCACGCGTGGATATGCGAGGTCAGCTCTTGCTGCCGTAGATCTGATCGAAGATGCCGCCGTCCTTGAAGTGAACGTCAGCCGCTTTGCTCCAACCGCCGAACACGTCGTCGATGGTGAACAGCTTCACGTCAGAAAATTGCGCCTTATACTTTTCGGCAGCTTTGGCATCGCGTGGACGATAGTAATGCTTGCCAGCAATATCTTGCCCTTCCGCCGAGTAGAGATAATTCAAATACCCCTCGGCCAGCTTGCGGGTACCACGCTTGTCGACGACCTTGTCGACAACTGAAACGGATGGTTCAGCGAGGATGGAAATTGTTGGTGTCACGATTTCGAACTTGTCAGGGCCCAACTCTTTCGTTGCGAGATAGGCTTCGTTTTCCCATGAGATCAGCACGTCGCCGACCGCACGTTCGGTGAAGGTTGTCAGTGCGCCGCGCGCGCCCGAATCCAGCACCTTGGTGTTCTTGTAGATTTTCGTGACGAGGTCTTTAGCTTTGGCGTCATCACCGCCGTCTTGCTTGAGTGCGTAGCCCCAAGCCGCGAGATAGTTCCAGCGCGCGCCACCTGACGTTTTAGGATTGGGCGTGACGACTTCGACGCCGTCCTTGCCGAGATCCGACCAATCTTTGATGCCTTTCGGGTTGCCTTTGCGGACCAGAAAAACGATGGTCGAGGTGTACGGCGCTGCATTGTTCGCAAGTCGCTTGGCCCAGTCAGTGGGGATCAAGTTACCGTTTTTATGCAACTGATCGACATCGCCGGCGAGCGCCAACGTTACCACGTCGGCCTCAAGACCATCGATGACTGCGCGGGCCTGTTTGCCTGAGCCGCCGTGCGACTGTTTGATGGTGACGGTGTCGCCGGTTTCCGTTTTCCAATGCTTGGCGAAGGCTGCGTTGTAGTCTTGGTACAGTTCACGTGTTGGATCGTACGACACGTTAAGCAGTGTGACGTCGGCTGCATAAGCGGCGCTGGCAAGACCAGCCAAACCAAGAGATGCGCTCAGAAGCAGCGCTTGGCGGCGGGAAAGTGGAGATAGTGACATGTAACGTTCCTCATCAGGTGATTTGACCTGAGAGGACGTTAGTCGCGGGCACAGCTCTGCCGAACCAACAAGATCTGCTTAGCTTATGAAGTAAGTCAGTCAAACGGCTCAGCCCTGTAGAAAGCCGTCGTAGACCTTGCAAAAAGCGAAGTATGTCGGCAGCCATCGCACACTTGGCGTTAAAATCAGTAATTATTTTTTCATTCAATTCCTTTGTATTCTACCTTTGTATTCTACCTTTGTATTCTA
>JANMII010000005.1:0-12458 GCA_031375665.1 Hyphomicrobium sp. | reverse complement strand
CCAAACCGAAGGGCTGGCGCGCGTGAGCTGTCGCCGAGGCGACGACCGAAATCGCGGTGACACTTGCAATCGTGAGAAACCGCCGAAGCGAAATGCTAGACGTGCGCATGACCTTAACTCCCAGATGTGCCCCTAACATTTAGGGCCATCGAGCGGCTCTGGATCACGTCGGTGTCTTGGCGTTGCGTTTGCCGAGCGTCCGCAGTCGCAGAGCGTTGAGTTTGATAAAGCCCTGTGCGTCTTTTTGATCGTAGGCGCCCTGGTCATCTTCGAAGGTGACGAGGGTTGGCGAATACAGCGAAGCGGCACTGCTGCGCCCCGTCACAATGACATTACCTTTGTACAAATCTAGCGTGACTTCACCTTCGACGTGATCTTGGCTCTTGTCGATCAACGCTTGCAGCATTTCGCGCTCAGGCGAGAACCAGAACCCGTTGTAAATCAGCTCGGCATAGCGCGGCATGATTTCGTCTTTGAGATGGGCTGCACCGCGATCGAGCGTAATGCTTTCGATCGCGCGGTGGGCCGCAAGCAAGATCGTGCCGCCGGGCGTCTCGTAAACACCGCGCGATTTCATGCCGACGAACCGGTTTTCAACGAGGTCAAGTCGGCCAATGCCATTGTCGCGTCCCAAATCGTTCAGCGCTTTCAGCAGGGTCGCCGGCGACAGTGCGTGGCCGTTGATCGAGGTCGCGTCACCCTTGGCAAAGCCGATGGTGATGGTTGTCACGGTATCTGGTGCGGCCATCGGTGAAATGGTGCGCTGATAGACGAGTTCCGGCGCTTTGACGGCTGGATCTTCCAACACTTTGCCCTCAGATGATGAGTGCAACAAATTGGCATCGACCGAAAATGGGCTTTCGCCCTCTTTGTCCTTGGCGACTGGGATTTGGTGCTGGCGGGCAAAATCGATAAGATCTTCGCGACCCTTGAAGCTCCACTCGCGCCATGGCGCGATGATTTTGATGCCGGGCTCGAGCGCATAGTAGCCCAGTTCAAAGCGAACCTGATCGTTGCCCTTGCCGGTCGCGCCGTGGCAGACCGCATCGGCCCCGACTTTGCGCGCAATCTCGATTTGTTTCTTGGCAATCAAGGGCCGTGCGATCGACGTGCCAAGCAGATAAACACCCTCGTAGACGGCGTTGGCGCGGAACATCGGGAACACATAATCGCGAACAAATTCTTCGCGCAAATCTTCAATGAAAATGTTGTCTTGTTTGATGCCGAGGAGCACGGCCTTTTTGCGCGCAGGTTCGAGTTCCTCGCCCTGCCCTAGATCCGCTGTAAACGTTACGACTTCGGCGCCGTATGTTTCCTGCAGCCATTTCAAAATGATTGATGTGTCGAGACCACCGGAATACGCGAGGACGACTTTTTTGATTTTGCCTTTAGCAGTCATTGCACCGATCCCGCGAGGTTTTGTGGAGTGAAGATCCGGCTCCAGCGTCACCCAATAACAGGACAGCAATGAGTTGCAAGGCCCGGGTCGTCCCACCGATCAAGTGCTGGGGCGAGATCAGATCCACTTAAAAATCTGAGTTGAAGGATGATCGAACAAACAGGCCGTCGTCTCGCTTAACTAAGGATTTGGATCGTTCGGCTGCACCCGCTGCCAACTGATCTTACGTCGCGCGCCGCTTTGCATTTGGATCTGCAAACGGCCACATGATGACTTGCGCCGACGCGTGACCGCCGTCGGATCGATACGATGAATAGGCATCGAAGGCTTGAATGGTTTGCAGTCGGGCGGCATCTGCTGCGTCCATCGCCGCCGCACTGGCTCGGGCTGCCGGGGCCGCAATTGCGTACGGCATGCCGGCTGAAACAAACATCGCGGTCATCGGTGCCTGATAGAGCGTCCACGGCATCGCGGGCATCGACCAATAGATTTTCATCATATCGGTCATGGTCGTGTTCCAGTGCGACGCGTCAAATGCCTTTGATGGAAATTGAAAAGCTGCCGCGAATGGATTGCTCGCCATCCCATTGAAGCCGTGGTTACCGAAGACCTTGCCGCCGAAAGCTTGACCGCCGAAGAATTGGCTAGGGAAAGCTGATGCGCTGAACGCCGCTGCATTGGAATTGGGCGTGAAAGCTGAACCGGTTGCAGACGCGTTGGCCAGCGCCAGCCACGGCGCAAACATGCTTTGCATCAGAGGCTGATACATCGTGAAAGCCGAGGCGGCGGGCGGCGCTTTGGGTTCGGGCTTCATCGCCAACCACGGGAACATCAGCGCAACTGATGGCATCCACGACGTATCTTGTTTAGGCGCGACGGCTTCAAATGATGTCTTGGCAGCGGCTTCGTGCTGTTTGCCACCAACGGCGTCGAAGGCCCATTCCCAAGCCTGAAGTGGTTTTGTGATGGCGGCAACCTGGAGGGCTGCAATCGCGGCGATCGGATTTACAGGGGGCGCGATTGGTGCTGGCGGCTGCACGGGACTTAACGGAATTGTGGCCGTCGTGGCTGCAGTGAGCACCTGCTCCTGCCAGATTTTGGTGACGGCCAGTGATGCTTCGATACATTCAAACATGGCGTTCGTCGCGCTACGGAAAAAGCGCGATTGGAGGTCGGGATCGAACACGCGGGCCAACTTTCTGTTAAGCGCGAACGCTATCATGCCCGTTGCGGTGCAGCAACGGGAGGGCAGGTAACCTGACATTTCAATGAAAACATTAAAGAAACGAGGTCAGCCACGCCGGGTCAGTGCGTTTTCAAGCGTCTGGCTGCGGCACGATCTGCATCGCCATCATCACTAATTTGGGCGGCAGCGACCGTTTTGGACATCCGGGATCGCGTGCCACCTGAAGTCTCGGCGGCTCCCGTGCTGACACCACGCGATGGGTCTTTAACCACAATCCGCGGCGGCACAGGCGGGGCTGGAAAACTGGAGCGCTTGCCGCCCTCATTGTCGGCAGCAACGCCGGCAAAGCGACCAGCCAGCATCCAGTACACCAGCCCAGCAAAAAAGCCCGCCGTTAGAAAAGCCTTGAGGGCATAGTTGTTGAGGACCGTCGGTTGACCAATCACTTCGCTGCTATATTGCGCGATGAAGCCGAGAGACGAAATCACCATGCCTGCAGCCAAGTAGTAGGGCAGGCTGCGCAACGACATATATTCGGCAATGCCGGTCGCGATCAGCACGAAGGCGGCAGCGAACAACGCTGAGTGGGTTGCGGTCAGCAAACCCCAAATCAATGTTTGGGTGGCGCGTTCGGGAAAGGCGTCGGCGTTCGTCGACAGCAATTCAGATGGCGTCGTGACAAACAGCACCATCACGAGCCCAGCCGTGATGCAGGCTAAGACGAAGCCAAAAAAGACCCGTGCGAGCGTTCTGATCATCAACTCTATCCTGCCGACCTTTTTGGCGTCTTCCAACGTCTTTGGTGTGAACGGCGAACGGCTGTTTGCGGAAATCAATCCGGCCGGCCGGCACGCCCGACCGCATTCACTCGTTCACCATCAAGCTGGCGCGAACTTTTTGACTATCAGACTTCAGCTGGCCGCAAGCCGCTAAAATATCACGGCCGCGCGGCGTGCGAACTGGGCTGGCGTAGCCGGCGCGGTTGACCACATCGGCAAAGCGCTCGATGGTTTCCCAGTCCGAACATTCGTAAGCCGTCGTCGGCCAGGGATTGAATGGGATTAGATTGATTTTGGCTGGAATGCCGCCGAGCAATCGGACCAGGGCGCGGGCCTCGTTCAAGCTGTCATTCACGCCTTTCAGCATGACGTATTCAAACGTGATCCGCTTGGCGTTGGACAAGCCCGGGTAGTCGCGGCACGCGCTGAGCAAGTCAGCGATGGGATACTTTTTATTCAACGGCACCAGCTCGTCGCGCAGGGCATCGTTCGTTGCGTGCAATGAAATCGCCAACATCGTGCCAGACTGTTCCCCCCAGCGAGGAATTTCTGGAACCACCCCTGACGTTGAGAGCGTAATCCGCCGCTTCGACAGCGACAGCCCATCTCCGTCGGCTGCAATCTCCATGGCGTCGCGCACGTTATCAAAATTGTACAGCGGCTCACCCATGCCCATCAGCACAACGTTGGTGATTTTGCGATCAGCCAGCGGCAGCATCCGATTGTCGCCGGGCACGCTAGCGCCAGGCCAATCGCCGATCCGGTCACGCGCCAGCAAAATCTGACCGACGATTTCTTCGGCCTCGAGATTACGCACCAGACGCTGTGTGCCGGTATGACAGAACGAGCACGTCAGCGTGCAGCCGACTTGGCTCGAAATGCACAGTGTGCCGCGATCGCTTTCGGGGATGTAGACCGTCTCGATTTCCGGAGCGCGAAGATCACGATCGCGTTTGGGCATGCGCAGCAACCATTTGCGCGTGCCGTCGACAGAAATTTGTTCGCTGACGATTTCTGGCCGCGCCAACGAATAATGTTCGGCGAGCGTCGTCCGCAAGTCTTTCGACATGTCACTCATGTCGTCGAAGGTGGTCAGTCCACGGGCGTAAATCCAGCTCCAGAGCTGAGCTGATCGCATGTTGAGCTGTTTGTCGGGAACGCCAATGGCCGCCAATGCCAATTTAAGGCGCGGTCGCGGTAAGCCAGCCAGGGAGGGCTTTTCAAGCCGATGATCGGCGACCAGAGCGGTGTGCGCCGCCTCGGGTGCGTGAGTATCCATGGTCTCGGCCTCGCTGTCGGCGTGCAGGCTCGTTGGCACACCATCGGTCATCATCTAACGCACTTTTTCCGTAACGAACAAGGCGTCTAAGGCTTTGCGCCGATTGGCCGATCATCGCGATGGCCGCCGGGCGCGAGCCAAGTCGTCGCACGGCGGCGTCTTCCGAAATCTAATTTTGGTATCAAACTCAGCGGGCCTGTTCAAAGCTGACACTTGCGATCTTGGCCAGGCAAACGTGGCTGATGGAACCCGAAGTCGCAGTTTTGGCATTGCTCAGTAGTCGCAAGAGCGTGGCAGTCGACGCTGGCGCCAATAAGGGTGTTTATCTTTTCCACCTGAGCCGCATTTTCGAACGTGTCGTCGCCTTCGAACCGCTGCCACCCCTCGCCACCTATCTGTGCCGCGCGGCACCAGCCAACACCGAGGTTGCGATATGGCGCTATCGAACTGTCATGGCCACGCCACGTTGAGGTTGCCACGCGGCTTTGACGAACTCGGCAGTCTCGAAGCTCACACCTCGACAACGTGAACGCCCGACGCCAGCAATGGAGTTCCTGTTCGCGCTAAGCGGCATTGGTCGGATTTCGACCTGAGGCCAGACGATGCGTCGCGCTACAGGATGAACCGCGACAGATCGGTATTTTTAGCCAATGCGCCAACGCGATCTTTGACGTAGCTCCCATCGATCGTGACCGTTTGGCCATTGCGGTCCGACGCATCGAACGAAACCTCATCCAACACCCGCTCGATAACCGTTTGCAAACGCCGCGCGCCGATATTTTCAACGGTTGCGTTGACCTCGACGGCTGTGTCGGCGAGCTGATCGATTGCATCCGGCGTGAAGGCCAGTGTTAGTCCTTCGGTTCCCATCAGTGCGATGTATTGTGTGATGAGACTTGCGTGCGGCTCGGTCAAAATCCGTCGCAGATCGTCGCGTGTTAAGGCGCTAAGCTCCACGCGAATGGGCAAGCGACCTTGGAGTTCTGGCAACAAATCAGATGGCTTGGCGACGTGAAACGCGCCCGATGCAATGAACAAGATGTGGTCGGTTTTCACCGGACCGTATTTGGTCGCGACGGTTGTGCCCTCAATCAGCGGCAGCAAATCGCGTTGAACACCTTCGCGTGACACGTCTGCGCCGCCGCGAACACCATCACCGCGAGAGCAAATTTTGTCGATTTCGTCGAGAAAAACGATGCCGTTGTTTTGGACAGCAGCGACGGCTTCCGTATGGATCTGATCGTTATCGATGAGCTTATCGCTTTCTTCAGCGATCAGAAAATCAAAGCTCGACTGAACCGTGACACGACGAGATTTTATTCGCTGACCAAGCGCCTTGCCCAACATCTCGCCGATGTTGACCGTGTTCATCTGCGACGCGCCAGGTAACTCAAACATCGGCATCATCGGGGTCGTGTCGGCGACCTGAATATCGATTTCTTTGTCGTTGAGTTCGTTGGCTCTGAGTTTGCGGCGAAAGCTTTCGCGGGTTGCCGGTGACGACGTGGCACCAACCAGGGCGTCGAGCACGCGCTCCTCGGCAGCCTTTTCGGCTTTTGCGCGCACATCCTTCCGTTTGGTCTCCTTAACCAGGCCAATTCCAACCTCGACGAGATCGCGAATAATGCTTTCGACGTCGCGACCAACATAGCCGACCTCGGTGAATTTGGTCGCTTCAACTTTAAGGAACGGTGCGCCAGCGAGCTTGGCCAATCGTCGTGAAATTTCGGTTTTGCCGACGCCGGTTGGGCCGATCATCAAGATGTTTTTGGGCAAGACCTCGTCCCGAAGATCGCCGACCAATTGTTGCCGCCGCCACCGATTGCGCAGCGCGATCGCAACAGCCCGTTTGGCATCGTTTTGGCCAACAATGTAGCGGTCCAGTTCGGAGACGATTTCGCGCGGCGAAAAACTTGTCATGTGCGTTTGGTCCTGTTTGCGTCTCGGTCGCGGGCCGCAAACTGATGCGTTGATGCCGGATTACAGAGTGAAACGGTAGGTTGGGGAAAGCGGCCGGTTTGTGGACGAGCCCGTGTGTGCACTAGGCGGTGTATCAAAGACCCGGCAGCGTAACGCGCGGCCATCGCTTCAACCTGACGCCATCGGCGGTTCAACCTTCGAACCGAGCGTTTCAACGATAACGATCGTGTTGGTGTAAACGCAAATCTCAGCGGCGATGGCCATGGCCTTGCGGGCAACCGCCTCGGCGTCGAGCGGCTGGTCGATCAGGGCGCGGGCTGCGGCGAGTGCGTAGTTGCCGCCAGAGCCGATGCCCATGACGTGGCGTTCGGGTTCAAGGACGTCGCCGTTCCCAGTCAGCACCAAGGTCGTCTCACTGTCGGCAACGATCATCATCGCTTCCAGGCGGCGTAAGTATCGATCGGTGCGCCAGTCCTTGGCGAGTTCGACGGCCGCACGCTGCAGCTGTCCCGGAAACTGTTCGAGCTTGGCTTCGAGCCGCTCAAACAGTGTGAACGCGTCGGCTGTGGCGCCGGCAAACCCGCCGATCACGTCGCCTTTGCCTAAGCGACGGACCTTTTTGGCGTTCGATTTGATAATGGTCTGGCCGAGACTGACCTGGCCGTCGCCCGCGATGACCACCTTGCCGTCTTTGCGAACGGTTAGAATGGTTGTGGCGTGCCAAGACGAATCGGCAGCATTGTTTGCGAGATGGGTCATGATGATTGGCCTGATTTAGAGGTCCGGCGGCGTAAATCAAGGGATTGTGCGAGCCGGCGGCGCCGAGCGTTCTGGTTTGGTTGCAACCGCTACACTCGAATCCAGTGGACGTTGTGGTTTTTCCAACCTTGATCCAAGCTGACAATGGACGGCTTGCAACGCTTGTCGGATAACCACCGCAGCCAGCGCAGCGCCTGCCCGATAGGCCGCTGTTTCGATGTCGAGATCGCGCCAAGACGACGAACGGAGACGACCTTGAAACGCCAAGCCACGATCACGCGCAAGACCAAAGAGACCGAGATCACCGCGACTGTCGATCTCGATGGCTCGGGCGCGTATGATATTCAGACGGGTATTGGCTTTCTCGATCACATGCTCGAGCAGCTCGCGCGCCACGGCTTGATCGATATCGTGCTGCGGGCCAAAGGCGATCTTCATATCGATTTCCATCACACTGCCGAAGACACCGGCATCGTGCTTGGCCAAGCTGTGGCGAAAGCGCTCGGCGATAAAGCTGGGATTGTGCGTTATGCCGACGTGCATCTGCCGATGGATGAAACGCTGACGCGCGTGGCGATCGATGTTTCCGGTCGTCCGTTTTTAGTTTGGAAGGCGGAGTTTTCGCGACCGAAAGTCGGCGAGATGGACACGGAGTTGTTTCGCGAATGGTTTCAGGCTTTCGCCCAAAACGCCGGCATAACGCTGCATGTCGAAAACCTTTACGGCGAGAACAATCACCACATTGCTGAGACTTGCTATAAGGGCTTGGCACGCGCGCTGCGGATGGCTATCTCGCAGGATCCACGTCAAGCCGGGCGAATTCCGTCGACCAAGGGAACACTCGTCGGTTAAGGCGCAGCCCGATGCGCGACGCCGCGATACGTTTTGCGACGTCATATCATAGACGTCATCGCATAGAGGCGATGGCGCCCAGAAGGACGATCGAAAACGCATGTCAGGCCCGTTTGGAATGTTTGGGGGATCATCATCCGTGATGACATTCACCGTCCATGAAGCGTCAGCGCCGCCAGCCGATCGCGTGGATCGCGCCGACGCACTCGAGTTCGTCAAGGATGGTTTTTCCTGGTTGACCGCAATTTTCCCGCCGTTGGGTTTTGCTGGCCAATCGCTGTGGTTGCCGCTGACCGCATACGCGGTAGGGGTTAGCGCACTGGTGGCAGGGCTCGGAGCAGTGGCTCTCGACCCAGCCTGGATTTCACTGATTGTGACGGCCCTCAACATCTATCTCGGCTTCGAACTGTCCACCATTAAGCGCTGGTCGCTCGACCAAGACGGGTGGCGCATGCTGGGCACGGTCACTGGCAAAAACCTTGATGAGTGCGAGCGACGGTTTATGGAAAGCTGGCTGCCATCGCAACCGACGATGACGACGTCGCGCGACGGCGCAGCGGGGGCCATGCCAAGTTCCAGTACGGGTTTCAATACGGGTTTTGGGTCTGGATCCGGCTCCGATCCGCGGCATCACCTTCATCGCGGGCTCGCCGCTGCGACCCGGATGTGGCCGTTCGGCGCAAAACGCTGATGGCGAGTGTCCTCGCCCTTGAGACGCAAGCCGCTACCAAAAGCACGACGAGTTTTTAAGCCATGCAACGCGTCGTGATCATCGACTACGGTTCGGGCAACCTCCACTCAGCCGCTAAAGCTCTTGAGCGCGCGGCATTGGACAGCGGCACGCCCGCTTCGATTTTCGTCAGTCAGCACACAGCTGCCATTGCGGCTGCCGATCGTATCGTGCTGCCGGGCGTTGGCGCCTATGGTGATTGCAAGCGCGGCCTCGAGGCGGTGCCGGGGCTCCTCGATACTCTAGAGGACGTTGTGCGCCGTAAAGGTCGGCCGTTTCTCGGTATTTGCGTTGGTATGCAGTTGATGAGCGAACGTGGCCTTGAATTCCAGGTAACGCCAGGTTTCGGCTGGATCAAAGGGGATGTGCAAGCCATTCGCCCACGCGATACGCACCTCAAAATTCCGCATATGGGTTGGAACACGCTTAACGTTGCGATGGCTCATCCTCTGTTGGACGGCATCGCAACCGGACCCGATGGCTTGCATGCCTACTTCGTCCACTCGTTTCACCTAGCTGCGACCGAGCCGCGCGTCGTCGTCGCTGAAACGGATTACGGTGGACCGGTGACGGCGATGATTGCGGATGGCAATATTGCCGGCACCCAGTTTCACCCTGAAAAGAGCCAGACGCTCGGACTTAAGCTGCTTGCGAACTTCCTTCGCTGGCAACCTTGATCCGCAGCGAGCCTTGACCCAAGGCACTCACGCTCGGCGCCACCACCGCATGGACCGCTGCGTGCAACGCGTCCCACATCATGCGCGGGGTCGAGAACAGCTCAACCGGTTCGTCGTCTTCAAGACGGCCTTGCAGCCAATCCAAACGACTGTTGAGTGACGCTTCTTTGCGACCAAGCTCATGCACGCGTAGTTCATCTTGGTGGTCGAACAACACGGCGAGGCGCTTTTTGATTTGATCGGCTGTCAGCCACGTTCTGACATACCAAAGGCCATCGCCCGTTCGGACGTAGGCGCTGGCGATATAGGGGACAGAAAATGCGACCGCCCACGTATCCTGAGCAGGTGATTTCGGCATGTGATGGATGAGGAATGTTTTCATGACTGTGATCCGGGGGAATGAAGTCGTTGCAGCTAAGAGGGGATGAAATGGGAGTGGGGGAGCGAGCAAGAAACGCTGAACGCTACAACCAGGACTGACGTCCGGGGCACACTGCAAACTCACGCGACGCAACAAACACCTTCGGCCAGTCGGGTACGGCCAGTCCTAAACAGCCAGTCCAAGGCAGCCAGTCTAAGCTGGCGGCTTTAACTCTAAGCGCGATGTGCGAGCCGAGGACCGAGGGGACAAGGCCTCGGCTCGCACGTTACGCTGTCGTCAACCAACCGCTCGAATGCGGGTTCGTCGAACATTTGAAATCCGAGAGGACTAAAATTGGCGCACACTCAGGGGCTTTGAACGGGGCGGACCGGCGGGAACGGCGCTAGGGGGAGCAGCCCGCCCCGCCCAAAGACCTCAGCAGGCTTCTGCAAACGGCAATTCCGGCTCCAACGGCTCAGGCGCTGGTGGGGCTGGGAAGGCAATGATGTTGCTGTCAGGTGCGATATCGAGACCCGCGCGGCGCTGGCGGAACCAACGCAGTGACGTGTTCGTCAGGGCTGCGTCGCGCTTCACAGCCTGGATGATCAAGCCGTCATCGTCGCCAAGCAAATCCTTCAGGTCGGCTTCTAGATCGATCTCGTCACGATCAGATGCAACGTACCAAGTGTTGGCCAGCGGGCGAGCCCACTTGTCGCCAAGACCCATGATCATCTGAGCCAGCACATGCTGGTTGCGGTTGGGTTGGGCGAGATCATATGAAATCAAATACGTGCGCATGGGGCTCTCCATCGGGGGTTTGGCCATCGGGGGATTGGCCGTAGGGGGGTAGAACGGTCCGATACGCGAGACTAGACCAGGGCTCGGGCAGTTTTAAGTCTTCGTTGTGAACATAGGAAGAACATGCCACGAATCACCGCAGCTGTCCAGTCAATGTTCTAAAAATGTTCTTGTCTAGTTCTCTGCCCGTTTTCCACCGAGAACATGGGGCGGAACGGCAAAAGGCGCTGATCTACCGGGTTATAAATCGGCAAACAGGCTCATCTGTTCGGGGCCGGGCTTGGCTGAAATCCGCCGGTGGGGGCCGGGATCTATGCGGTCGTCGAGGCCTGGATAGCGTGCGCGAAAGACGTCGAGTGCGCGACTGCGGCTGCCGACGAAATGCGTTTCCTCCCAAATTTCATAGAGGCGGCGCGGGTCGCACTGATATCGGCGCACGAGCTCTTTGACCTGAACTCTGATCCAACGCGCAATCCAGATGTCGATGGCATCATCGATGGTCAAGGGTCGCCGAGGTGCGACGGCTGCGGGCGCCGTCAGAAATGCCTGGGCGGGAGATCGAGACTGGAAACGCTTCGGGCTACGCGACATTGCTGTGAACTCAAGAACGGCCGGACTTTAGGAACGCGAGACGAAGGAACGCTGGCAAATATGGGCGCTAGCGATGCGGCACGGCGTAAAGTCCGCGGGCCTCATTATCGCACGGCTTGACGGGCCGCGCGATTCCCGATTGATCGCAGCCAATGATAGCCATCTGATGGCCACCGCCGCACGGCTATTGCGCCGCTTTCGTGAGACCCTCTTGATCCTCTTTCCTGCCATCGACCTCAAAGACGGCCAATGCGTTCGCCTCAAGCACGGCGACATGGCCGACGCGACGGTTTTCAACGACGATCCTGCAGCTCAAGCCTTGGCGTTCGAACGACAAGGCTTTTCCTACCTCCACATCGTCGATCTCAACGGTGCGTTTGCTGGCAAACCCGTCAACGGCGCGGCGGTCGAGGCCATCCTCGCCGCCATTGCGATGCCAGCGCAGCTCGGCGGCGGCATCCGCGATCTGGCGACGATCGAAACTTGGCTCATCAAAGGCATTCGTCGCGTCATTCTCGGCACGATCGCGGTTCGCGATCCAGACTTGGTGCGCGAAGCCTGCCGCTTATTTCCAGGCCGCATTGCCGTTGGCATCGACGCGAAGGGCGGAAAAGTCGCGGTCGAAGGTTGGGCTGAAACCTCGGAGCTTTCGGCGATTGAGCTTGCTAGCCGCTTCGAGGATGCAGGCGTCGCCGCGATCATCTATACCGACATCGATCGCGATGGCGTCCTGAAGGGCATCAATTGGCCTGGGACCGCCGACCTCGCGCGGTCAACGCGCATTCCGATCATCGCGTCGGGCGGCTTAGCATCGCTCGACGACATCCGCGCGTTGCTGGCACCTGAGCACGCGATGTTGGAAGGCGCGATCTCCGGCCGCGCGTTGTATGATGGTCGGATCGATCCCAAGCAGGCACTAGAATTATTGAGGGCAGCATGAAAGTTGGCGACATCGTCCGCGTTACAAAAATTCCGGCTGACTTGCCGCCAAACGATGCCCAGCTGCAAACCCTGTTTCGCGGCTGCGTTGGCAAAACGTTCGCCATTGTCGCTTTGGACGACGATTTGTTCGAACTGCACGTTGGCGAAGCGTTTGGCAAACCAGCCGCGCACCATCAGATCTGGCT
>JANMII010000002.1:0-7565 GCA_031375665.1 Hyphomicrobium sp. | reverse complement strand
CAGCCTGGCGGCGTGCACGGGTGCGCGAAAATCGGGACATGGAATGTCTCCTATAAGCCAAGCGCCCGGTGTGGCAGAGCCACTCCCGGCGGCGTCATGTGACGCGACGTGGGACTTAGGAGACGATGGGTGGGGCGCGTGAGCCGACCGCTGGACCAGCACGAACCGGTGGCAGAATGCCGCTCTCGCGCAGGGAGAAGTGTGCAACGCGATAAATTGCAGGCAGAGACACCTGAGAAATTTCGGTGCGGTCTGCGATAGAAACGATGCCAGAAAATGCGCACGGGTGATCTCGATGATCACCTTCGTCCGCTGGATGCTCGGTTGGTGCGAGATCACCATTGGCATCGACAGCTAACGTTTTCGCGCCATCGGTTGTGCAGATCACGACTTTAAAGAGGCCGTTGGCCGCCGCCGGCAGATCCGGCATGTACCCGACCGGGATCAGCGCACGCAATAAAACGGCTACAAGCAAAAGTTGGCTGAGCCAACGCGCTAGCACGCTTGTCATACGACTGGTTTTTAACGCTCCCATCCTGGCTTAACTACGCCAAGTCCTACAAAGTTTTCAAGCAGGCATTCATCGCTGGCGATTGACTTCACAAGCCGTCGCTGACCGAGCGCACTCAGGTTTTGAGCGTCTCGATCGCCAAGCGGATTAAGTCTGCGGTGCGATCGACGCCGAGCTTGATTTTCATCTGGGTCGAGATGTTGGCCACGGTTTTATAAGCGATCCCAAGGTTTTCTGAAATCGCAGTCATACTCTTGCCCTGGCCAAACAACCGCAAAATCTCAACCTCACGGATGGTCAGTGATTTCAGCGGATCGTCAGTGATCACCGGACTGATAGCGATGCGCGACGCCAGATCCTGGTCGACATATTGGCCGCCAGAAAGGACGGCTGTGATGGCTGCGATAAGCTCTTCGACCGGCGCGCTTTTTGAAACGTAGCCTCGAGCGCCAGCCCGTAACGCGCGCACCGCGTAAACCGGTTCGTGGTGCATGCTGAAAATAACGATGCGCGCGTGCGCATCGGCGATCAAGACGCGGCGAAGCATCTCAAGACCGCCCGTACCCTCAAGATTGAGATCGAGGACAATGACGTCAGGCTGCTCGCGTGCGTAAATGGCGATACCGGCTTCGACATCGCTACAATCGAAAATGGTTGCGTCGAAGTGGACACTGAGCAGACGACGCAAGCCTTCGCGCACCACACCGTGATCGTCGACAAGAAGTATTTTCATGCAGCACCGGTGTGTTCATCGTGGTTGGTCGGCGCAAGCGGGCGTGCAGCCTTGAGGGGAACATCCGCGACGAGCAAAACGCCACCACCTGCAGCAACAGCGGAGATCGTCAACTTGCCGCCAAGATCGGCAACACGCTCCGACATGCCGGACAAACCAAACCCGCGCTCAACGGGAAGATTAAAGCCCGACCCGTTGTCGCGAACCGTTATTCGCACGCAATTGGGATCCGTCGGCTGGACCGATAACCAAATCTGCGTCGGTTTGCCGTGTCGGATGGCATTGCTGGTGCCTTCCTGAAAGATTCTGAATGCGACGGCATCAATCGCTGGCCCAAAGCTTGGTTGCGAGAGTTCGGTTGCGATGATCACACTCGGCCGGCGCCCCTGCCAGAAGGCGACGAGCTGATCGACGGCGTGACTGAGGCCGAGGTCGAGCAAAGTTGCTGGCCGCAATCGGCTGAGAATGGATTTCAGGTGTGTTTGCATATGGCCGACCGACTGTCGAATGGCCGTTGCGTGCCCGATCACCTCGTCGCGTTTGCCGCGGTCGAGCAGCGGACCGATGGTTTGGGCGTCAACATCGACAGCAAACAAAAACGGCCCGATTTCGTCGTGCAAATCGCGTGCGATCTCGGCACGCTCCTCGTCCTGGACGGTGAGCAGTTGTTCATTCAGACGAGCATTGTGCTGCTCGGACGCCGCGAGCTTGACGGCCATTTTGTTGAATTGCCGATAGATGTCGGCCAGTTCTTTCGGACCAGCTTCAGAAACCTTTGCGTCATAGTCACCATCAGCGATGCGTGCGAACGCGGCTGACAGATGATCGAGTGGCCGCAAAGCATGGCCGAGTGATCCATAGACGGATGCCAAAACTAGCAAACAAAAAGCCGCCATGATGCCGAGCTTAAGCTTCATGTCGTCCCAAACTTCGCTGATTTCGTTGCCGGGCTCAGTTTCAAGCGTCAGGCGACCCGCGGCCAGAGACTCGTCCGGAAGGTTTTGTGGAAGCGTAATGCTAACAGTTTGAGGCGGCCCGCTCAGGAGTTCGGCCAGCCATTGCGGGGCAGGCGCTAGGGGATCTTTGGTTCGCGATGAAAACCGCTCAGTGCCGTCATTTCCGGTCAAGCGCGCGCGCAAGTGGCGATCACCATCGAACGAGGTAACGACACGCTTGAGTTGTGCTTCGACATCCGTGCTGGCTGAGAGGTTAGCGATTGCGTCATTGGCACTTTTTTCACCGACCGAAATCGCAGCCGACATTTCAAGCGCGATTTGACGAACGCTCTGCCAGTAGGTCAGCACGCTGCCGCCGATCAACGAGACAATGAGCACGAGCGAGATGAGAGCAAGGAGGCGTTGGCGCAACGGCATGGACGCGAGACCGATCAAAATGGTAGCGCGACGGTACCGTCGTTTGCGCGATACGCGCAACCTGCGGTGACGGAAAGTTTATCGCCTGCATTTGGTAAATTCCTGTCGGGTGACGACAGATGGTCGCTGCCGACACTGCTGAAGCGGACGGCGCGTAGTTGGCAAAGTCTGTGCATCGCATCGCCGACACACGGGGAGTGCCGATGTCATGGCAAATGTTATGGCCACCAATCTTGATCACTACAGTGCTAACTTGACACGCTGGCGGCGTGCGCAACTGCTCGACCGTCTCATCCTCGAACACCGTTTGGCGCAAGCGCGCCCTTCGCTCGTGATCAATCCGCTGACGCTGCAGGCGTATGGCGACAGCGAACCAGGTGTGCGCGATCAACTGACCGGCGTCGACGACAAGCCAAATTCCTGAATTCAGCACGAAACATTCCCGGCGCGCTGACGCGTGAGATCGCTTGGCGCCCTCATTAGCGTACGACGATGCGCCCTTGCCGATGCTGACCACGCCGAAGTGCGGGTTGCCCGGCACTGGCTGGTCATCGTTCGGCTCGTGGCGACGGGCATGCTTTTGAGCGGGCAATTGGTGGCGCGCTGGTCGTGCGTCATTGTCAGCGCGCCAGGTCGTGAGACGCGGCGGTACGCGCCCAACAATCCGTCGGCCGCGCCGTGACTGCGGAATAAGCAGGACGCGATGGTGCAACGGCGAGCGGCTATCGCAAACAATCCGTGCCTTGCGCAAGACACGACGATCAGCAGCCATCAGGCCCCATACAATGCCCATCAGCAGATAAAAGTGTCGCCAGTGATCGGTATCAATAACCAATCCGACGATGATGTTTGCCGCCAGCGCTGCGTAGGCGATCATGAACAAAGGCTGGGTCTTGGTTCGACGCAACGCGTGCGAGAAGCCAAGCGCCAACGTGCCGACGCAGATGATGGCATACAGCAATCCGCCAACCCATCCGGCGTTCAAAATCATGCTGAGGTAGACGTTGTGCACTTCTTCATGATGGTATTGGCCGCTAAAATTTTGCGAACCAATGCCAAGGGGATGATCGATCAGGACGTCGATGGCTTTCAGCTGTCCGCCAAAGCGGCCCTCGGTGCCAGCGTCGTAGGTCTGCATGAGTGCGGCGCGATCCTCAAGCAACCGACTGACGCTATCGGACTGGAGTGCAGCAGCTAACGTCAAACCAACGATGGCGGTCGCCAATAATACGAGTGCTGCAATCTTCAGGCGTTGCAGGGTTCGCTCTGCGGTGATTGCGTACAAATAGCCATGCAGCGCGATCGCAAAGACGGTGACGGCCCATGCGCCACGCGAAAAGCTGAACAGGATGCCAAGCATGATCACCGCTGCGCCGACGAGCGGCAGAAGTCCGCCAGCCACTGACCGCACGAGCCATTGGTGCAGCGCGATGAGCAGTCCCAATATTAAGAACGGCGCAAAAACGTTTGGGTCTTTGAAGGTTGCAACCGCGCGATCGTTGAAGGTGAAGGACTGATAGCTGCCTGGGATCAGATCGAAGTAGCCAATCAGAGCCAGAATGGCTGCGATCAAACTTGCCATCAAATAGGCGCTGAAAATGAGTTTGGTATGACGTTCTGGATTGCGGGCAACGAAGGCCGCGAAGATGAAGCACGCGCCAAAAAGATAAATCGACACGACCATGTGCTGTGTCGCAGCGGGGACATCGCGCGCGAACGTGGAACTCAACAATCCGAACGCGCCGATGATGAGCCACAGCGCAAAGCCGCCAGATAGAACCGGGGGAAACGCTGCAAGTCCCATGACCGGAAGCAAAAGCATTAGTCCGATCGTCAAGGCGTCAACGGGCGCCGGTTCGATCATGACGACGGCGCTGGACACAACCGTCACCCACACCAACACCACGGCTAGCGCATGAGCGGCGTTGCGGCGCGCCAGTGGTTTGGCTTGGAGCAAGCCGACCGAACCAGAAAAGGTGTGTGCGGATGCCATATGATGTCAGGCCAAGGTCAGTCGCGGCGTGCGCAGCGACGCTGGGTAAAGTCTTGCGTCACGGTTTACTGGGCTGAGGGACGGCGCTGTTGCTGCGCCCCAGATCACAGCCATAAGCAGATAGACGTGGCGCCAGTGATCGGTATGGATGACAAAGCCTTCGATGGCATTGGCGACGAATGCCGCCACCGCGATGACGACGAAGGGCTGTGCTGGCTGACGCCGCAGCGCCGTCATGAACCCGATGATCGCAGTCAAGACCGTAACAACGGCATAGACGCTGCCACCGGCCCAGCCAGCATTAAGCATCATGCTCAGGTAGACGTTGTGGACTTCTTCATGGTGATACGCGGTGCTGAACTGCTGCGCCCCGATCCCAAACGGATGCTGCAAAATCAGAGCAACCGCCTTTTCCTGTCCACCAAAACGGCCGTCCGGTCCGACATCGTAGCTTTGGGTGACGCTGGCGCGCTCGGCGACAAGGCTTGAGACTTTCTCGACTTGAAGAGCGCCGACCATGATCACAGCCAACAGTCCAGCGCCCGCAATCGACATCAAAACCAGTTTTCGTCGGCGTACTTGGCTGGTCGCCGTGACGAACTCAAGCACCAGAAAAATGCTGGTTCCGATGATCAGATTAAGCCAAGCGCCGCGCGAAAAGCTGAGAAAAATACCAAGCGCGAATATGCTGGCGAACAGCAACGGTACGCAGCTTTTGGCGAGTGATCGATTCAGTGCCAAGTGTAATGCATACAGCATCGGCGGCAGCAGAAATGGTCCAAAGACGTTTGGGTCTTTGAACGTGCCACTCGCGCGTTCAAACTTGGTGAAAATCTCAGCGCCAGGAAAGATTTGAAAGTAGCCAGCAAGACCCGTGATCGCCGCAACAGTGCCAGCAGCCAACAGCCCGCTGAAGATGACGCGCAGATGGCGCTCTGGATGGTAGGCGATGAAGCCGGCGACGACCGCCATCGTGCCATAAAGATAGAGCGAGACAAGCGTGTGCGTGATTGCTGGCGTCAACTCATGGGCCGACATCGCAGCCAGCAAACCGAACGCGGCAGCCGCACACCAAACCAGCAAAATTAATCCAAGGGTCGGGCCAAAACGCACGAGGCCAAGTGCTGGCAACAGTACGATCAGAGCCAGCGCGCCAAGATCAGTTGGGCATGGCTCTGAGAACACCAAACCACTGGTCGCCATCGTCGACCATACCAGCGCAAGCGCGAAACCTCGCAAGATGCCTGGCCGACCGTGATCATCGTGGATAGCTTGCAGACGGGTGTGAAGACCGTTGAGCATGATAGGAACGCAGACTTTCAACTCAAATGACGGTGTAAAACGTCCTGCAATCTAGTAGGCGTTATCGTTTTTCAGCAGCGACATCGGTGTTTTTAAAAGAATGTAGAGATCGAAAAACACGCTCCAATTCTCGATGTAGTAGAGGTCATGCTCAACGCGGCGGCGGATTTTTTCTTCGGTATCAGTTTCTCCTCGCCAGCCGTTGATCTGAGCCCATCCGGTGATGCCAGGCTTAACTTTGTGGCGCGCGAAATAACTCTCGACGACGTCGCCGTACAGTTGATCGGCGGCTTTGGCTTGCACAGCGTGAGGACGCGGCCCGACAAGCGACAGATTGCCAATCAGAACATTAAACAACTGCGGCAGCTCATCCAGGCTGGTTTTGCGAATGATGTTGCCAACGCGGGTCACGCGGGCGTCGCCCTTGGTCACAAGCTTCGTTGCGGCCGCGTCACAGCAGTCGGTAAACATCGAGCGAAACTTATAGACTTCGATCAACTCGTTGTTGAAACCGTAGCGCTTTTGGCGAAACAGCACGGGCCCGCGGCTGTCGAGCTTCACAGCGATCGCGACCAGCGCCATGACGGGCGCAAGCAGCACGAGTGCGGTTGCACCAATGAGCTTGTCGAACAGCCATTTGGAAACGGTTCCCCAATCCGCGAGCGGCTTGTCGTAAAGGTCGATCATCGCGACTGAGCCGACGTGCGAATAAGTTCGCGGTGAAAAGCGCAGCGCAGTGGCCCGAGCTGGCATCTTGATGTCGGCTGGCAAAACCGACAACAGCCGGACCACTTTGCTCAAACGGTCTTCAGCCGTCATCGGCAACGCGACAATAACAAGATCGAGCCGCGTGTTGCGGCTCATGGCGATGAGTTTGTCGACACCGCCGAGACGGGGATAGCCACTGATGTGGCGGGGCGCGCGATCATCATCACGGTCGTCGAAGATACCAGCAATTCGGACGATCTGATCTGGGTCAGCTTCGAGTTGCGCAACCAGATCCTCAGTCACCGGACCCGCGCCATAAATAGCCGCGCGCTGATAGAGCCGACCGGTCCGCGCCCAATGGCGCACCATCCAGGAGATGGCCAAGCGAGTCATCACTAGTGCAAGCGCGCCAGCACCAAACCACGCCGCAAGCCAGACGCGCGAGACGTCAGAGCCGATTTTTAGGAAGAACACGGCGGCCACGAGCAAGGCGAACGCTGCAGTCCAGCCGACAATGATGGTTGGCAGTTTTGAGACGTAGGCCGAAAATGCGCGAACGCTATAGAGACCGAATAACTCAAACACGAGCACGGTTACTGCGCCGACTAAGGGCGCTGCCATGACGTAGCGCGGTGTTGCCAGCACGCCGATTTCGTTGATGTGGGCTGCAGCGATCGCAAGTCCGAGGGTGGTGAGCAGTGCGAACTCGAACAGGCGAACACTGCCGCGAACTACCGTTGGCGAAATCACACTCGACTTGTCGGCTGAACGATGGTCGGCAAGACGACCGAGCGTAACGATCGGTGTTGGCGACGCCGTGTCGTGCGAGCGCGTGCCGATGTGATTTGAAAAAGCCATAGCGTAACTCGAGTGTCCCGTTTTCTTTCAAACGTGACAGCGGAGAAGCACCCGCCGTGCCAAGCGCGGTTAAGCGGGCGATTGGCG
>JANMII010000132.1:0-7602 GCA_031375665.1 Hyphomicrobium sp. | reverse complement strand
GCCCTGAGCACTGCCGAGGACGAAGGCTGCGCTGAGTAATAGTGATGCGCGCTTGAGAAACATAGGAAGTTCCCTTTCAGGTCGGTGCGATGACGCGAGATCGCGTCGAGTTCGGTGCGACAAGAGTTGCCGCCTTCACCGACTATCGCCGACAAAATTTAAGGGAGACTTAATTGCCGAATTATTTTGGCACAAAGGTTGAGCGCTCAGCGTACAGCGAGCCTTAACGCGAACTTAATGTCGCGGAGCGCTGGCAATCTCAAATAGCGGCAAGCCGGACAAGCGCCAGCGCCAACTTTGAATTATGCAGCAGCGGTTCGAACCGCTTCAACGATGTCGCCAACCACACTCGACACCATATTGGCATCGTCGCCCTCTGCCATTACGCGAATAACGGGCTCAGTCCCAGATGGGCGAATAACAAGACGGCCATTGTTGCCAAGCCTCGCGCGTGCGCCTTCTATCGCTTTGACCACACGACTGTCTTCGAGCGGTTTTCCGCTGGCGTAGCGAACATTTTTTAGAATTTGCGGCAACGGTTCAAAGCGTGTGCAGACCTGTGAGACTGTCTTTCCTGTCGACACGACGCACGCCAAAATCTGCAACGCTGAAACGAGGCCGTCGCCCGTGGTCGTGAAATCCGACAGCACGATATGGCCGGATTGTTCGCCGCCGACGTTAAATCCATGCTTGCGCATGTGCTCGGTCACATAGCGATCACCAACCGGCGTGCGCGCCAACGACAATCCAATCGAGTTCAAATATCGCTCAAGTCCGAGGTTGCTCATCACGGTTGCAACGATACCGCCCGAGGTCAACTTGCCAGCCTGCATCCAGCTATCGGCAATGACAGCCATCAGCTGATCGCCATCAACGATGTGGCCCTTTTCATCGATGATCACCACGCGATCGGCGTCTCCATCGAGCGCAATGCCGATGTCGGCACGCACCTCGCGGACTTTATCGATCAAGGCTTGCGGTGCAGTTGATCCACAATTCAGGTTGATATTGCAGCCATTGGGTTCAACGCCAATCTTGATGACTTCGGCGCCGAGTTCCCACAGCGCCTCTGGCGCAACCTTGTAAGCGGCGCCGTTGGCACAATCGATGACGATGCGCAGACCATCGAGACGAAGCTGCTTGGGCAACGTGCGCTTGGCAAATTCGATATAGCGCTCTTGCGCGCTTTCAACGCGCGTTGCGCGGCCAATTCTTTCGGCGTCCGCCAGCAGCGCGCGTGTGTCGCCGTCGATCAGATCTTCAATTTGCCGTTCCATGTCGTCCGACAGCTTGTAGCCGTCGGGATCGAAAAGCTTGATGCCATTATCATAAGCCGGATTGTGCGATGCCGAGAGCATGACGCCAAGATCCGCCCGCAGCGAACGCGTGAGCATGGCGACCGCTGGCGTCGGCATCGGACCCAATAAAAACACGTCAACGCCGACCGACGTGAACCCTGACATCAACGCGGCTTCCAGCATGTACCCTGATAGTCGCGTGTCCTTGCCGATGACGACGCGATGGCGATGACCGCCAGACTGGAAAATTTTGCCCGCTGCCATGCCGACCTTCAAGGCGAGTTCAGAGGTCATCGGATGCACGTTGGCGCGGCCGCGAATGCCGTCAGTGCCGAAATAGCGTCGTGACATAGAACCTCTCGTAGAAATCGCGGGTACCCTACCCAAGATGCGCCGCCCCATCATGGATCGGGCGGCGCCTGCGAGCGTAGGCGGTCAGAAGGTTGCGCAACACATGGGGCTGAGCCGCCACACATCACAACTGTTTGCGTATCATTACTGCGTGAGTGTTGAGCCTTGGCAAACTTCACGGCAGTTTCTGGCTAGGGTTGCATCCACATACCGTATTTAACACTTACGGCATGGTTGGCCTATGACCAAGGCTCGGCTCGGGCCGGACGCGGGGCAAAGTTCACGTGATGGCCGTGGACATGGAATCGGCCCATACCTCGCGCCAGATGTGACGCGTGTTCCGCCACGCGAGTTGACCGATCTGGCCGCCACGATCTGTGGCAACGGAGCCGGCCACGCGACCAGTGAAGAGGATTATGAGTGTATGGCATTCTTTCTGGCAGTGGCAAACCGCAAGGGCGGCGTTGGCAAATCGACGGTCGCCGTCATGCTGGCGCATGCGCTCAGCGTTCATGGCGGCAAGCGGGTTTTAGTCCTAGACCTCGATTCCCAATGCAACGCTTCGCTCATCCTAATGGGCGGCCAAGGCTGGAATGAAGCCCGCAAGGCCGGCAAAACGATCTCCGACTACTTCTACGATCTGTTCGATGGCATTCCGGCCAACCCCCGCGACTACGTCGCCAAGGCGGTCGGCGATGTGGCGGGGCCGAACGGCAAACCGGCGACGGTTTCGTTGGTGCCGGGTTCGCTGTTACTCGAGGACATTCAAGGCGAGCTTTATTTGAAGCAGGCGAGCCAGAGCAACAATCCCGATATCGTTGCAAACCGAGTGCGCGGCCGCATGGAAAGCCTGATCCGACGGTTTGAAGGCGACTTCGACGTCATCATTCTAGACTGCCCGCCAGGCTTGTCGTTCGCAGCTCTCGCAGCCCTAAAGACTGCCGACAAAGTCATCGTGCCCTTCCGACCCGATTATGTTTCGCAGTTGGCTGTCGACCGTGTCGCGCTTTTGATCGAGGACACCCGCAACCTCGACGATCTCACAACAATTCCCCTCGCGGATCGACGTTATGTATGTGTTGCCAACTATGTTCGCGATGACAACAAAGACTACATGATGATCGAGGAAATCAGCCTCGTCCATCCGGTGCTGGATACGTTTTTGCCACAGCGCAACGGCATCGCAAACGCATTCGACTACATCGGGCAACTGCGACCGATCGATGTGAAGTATGGCGATGCAGCGGGCGACGTCAAAGAGCTGTACAATGAAATCGTGCGCGTCATGGACGCGACATCGCAATCGGCAGACGATAAAGTTAGCGCTGAATAATCGTGCGTCGCGTGACGACAATCCTCTAGGCGAACTCAAATGTGTGGCAGCTGAAAACGTTTCGCGAATGAACTCATGCGGCACAACATGCAACTCACTTTCATCAAAACCTTCATTTCACGCCTGAGTTGCCAATGACCAAAAGCGCTCAACTCTGGTCAGGCGACAGGATGCGGGCATTTTTTCGGGCTCACGTTCGTCGCGAGACATCATTGGATGATGCAGCGGCGGACCGATTGAGCGAAGCGCTGACGCGCGCCGTCAACCGCATGTTGGTGTTTGACGCGTCGATTGCCGACACCATGCAGCCGTCGCAGCGAGCGGTTGGAAAGCGGTCGCAGAACGAGAAAGCCGAAGTGCAGCCGAGCACTGCAAAACCTCAAAAACTTACCGCTCCGGCAGCCACCGACACGCGTTTCGATCCCTACGCCTTCAGCGCCATGGTCACTCTGGTGAAATTTGGTCGTGAAGCGCTGATCAAGCGGCTTGCCGACATCACCACAGCCGAGCATCTCAGAGCATTGGCGGACGCGCAGCATCTCGCCATTGCCGACAAGCTCAAAAAGCCGGAGGAGCTGCGCAAAGCCATTGTCACGGCGACCGAACAGCGTCTGGCTGATCGTAAAGCCGCCGCCAGCTAATCTTGCAAATTCTTCCCATCAATGACCCAACGCGATTGCAACAGACACTTCGACCGATTGATCTATAATCGAGCGACGACGCGGGTTTGATCAGCGAAGAGGTCGTGACCGATCGCACCACAAAACACATCGTCCCACTCGGACCGGGACCAATCTCCCGACCGATCTGGGGGCAGCTCCCCCAGTGACCGTGGCCTCGCCCGGTCGATTGGGCCCGTGCAATTGGCGCTCTATGCGCTCGGCAGCATGTTGGGTTCGGGCATCTACGGTTTGATCGGCAAAGCGGCCGGTCAAGCCGGTACGGCCGTCTGGTTGTCGTTTGTCATTGCCATGGTTGCAGCCCTTCTGACGGCACTTTCGTACGCATCGCTGGGCGCGCGCTACCCTCGCGCAGGCGGCGCGGCCTACGTCACGCAACGGGCATTCGGCCGACCAGCATTGAGTTTTGTCATCGGATTGGCGCTGGTGTGCTCAGGGCTGACGTCCGTTGCGACCCAGAGTAAAATTTTTGCAGCGAACCTCGCTGCATTGGCCGGTATTGACGCATTTCCACCCTGGATCATCGCGTTTGGCTTCCTGCTGATTATGACCGGCATCGTGTTTCGCGGTATCCGTGAATCGATGTGGGTCAACGTCGCCTGCACCTTGATCGAGGCGACCGGCTTGCTGATCGTCATCGCAACGGGACTATCGTACTGGGGCACCGTCGACTATTTCGAAATTCCTCCGGAACGTGCCGACGCCGGTCTCGCCCTCGTCGTCTTGCAGGCGTCGGTCTTGACGTTTTTCGCATTCATCGGCTTCGAAGACGCCGTCAACGTTGCGGAGGAATGCAAAAATCCTTCGCGAACAATCCCCATCGGCCTGGTCGCTGCCACCGTGATGGCTGCTATCCTTTACGTAGCGGTTGCTGTCACCGCCATTTCAGTGGTGCCATGGCAAGAGCTGGCCGTCGCACCAAGCCCGTTGACTGAAGTTATGCGGCGCACCGCGCCAGAGTTTCCCGCCGTGATCATGACGTTGATCACGCTGTTTGCCGTCGCCAATACGGCGCTCGTCAATTATGTCACCGCGTCGCGCTTGATCTACGGCATGTCAAACCAGGGCTTACTGCCCGAGCGGATGAGTGCAGTGCATAGAACACGTCAAACACCGCACATCGCAATTGCTGCGCTGTTCGTTGTTTTGACGCCGTTAATTCTGGTTGGTTCGATAGCCGATCTGGCCGCCTCAACCGTGCTCTTATTGTTGCTGGTGTTTATCGTCGTCAACGCGTCCTTATGGGTTTTGCAGCGGCGACCCGGCGAGGCCAAGGGCCGCTTCGAAGTCCCGTCATTCGTGCCCATTTTTGGGATCGCGATTTGCACGGGATTGATCGTCACGCGGCTTTCCGCGGGCGATTGGCGCGCGCCGTTGATTGCGGGCGGATTGGTCGGCGTCATTTTGTTGCTCTATGGCGTCCTGCACCGGACGCGTAACAGGATCCGCCGTTAGCTAAAGCGGCTCCGCGTACCATTGCGACTTGAGATGGCGCGCTATACCGCCCTTGCGCCCTCGCCTAGCGGCGCGTCAAGCCCCTGCTCCGTGCCAGCTTTGCTCGCCCGCCAGACTTGCAAAGCTTGCTTGGTCTCTCGCACATCATGGACCCGAAACAATTGAACGCCAGCTTCGGCGCCCACCAACGCACACGCGAGCGATCCAGGCACCCGGTCTCGCGCGTCCGGCACATCGCACAATTGGCCGATCATTTTCTTGCGGCTTGCGCCAAGCAACAGCGGCACGCCGAGGCCATGATAGAGCGACAGGCCGGCCATGACGGCGACGTTGTGGTGGAGATGTTTGCCAAAGCCGATGCCGGGATCGGCGATGATCCGGGATTTGTCGATACCCGCGGCAGCGCACGCCTGAATGCGCCCTTCCAGAAAATCAAAGACGTCCAGAACCACGTCGTCGTAGTGCGGATCATCGTTCATGGTCTTGGGATCGCCCTGCGCGTGCATAAGCATAACCGGCAAACCACTTTCAGCCGCGACGCGGAGCGCCTCTGGGTCGTGGGTCAGCGCCGACACATCGTTGAGAATGTCTGCGCCAGCGCTGGCCGCACGGCGCATCACCTCGGCCTTTCGGGTATCGACCGAGATCAGCTTGTCGGTTTTTCCGCGCAAGCTTTCGATCACAGGAATGACCCGGCGCAGTTCTTCCTCAAGGCCGACGGCATCAGAGCCCGGTCGCGTGCTCTCGCCACCGATGTCGAGGATATCCGCGCCCTCGTCCGCGAGGCGCAAGGCGTGCACGACGGCAGCCTTCGTATTTGCATGCTGGCCACCATCCGAAAAACTGTCGGGCGTCACATTGACGATGCCCATGATGCGCGGCTGATTGAGCGAAAGGCCGGCAAGTCGCGGGCGGCTCTCCGACAAAGCCTGCAAAAGATCAGACGCAGCCAGACCATCGCGACCCCAATCACCACTGAACGCGTCACCTAGCACCACCGTCCGCCGCCGCGTCGACGCTGTCGTGCGGGTCAACACATCGAGCGCTGCAAAACACAAGCGTCCGCCAGCAAGCGGCAACCCGCGCCATTGGGGATTGTCGCTTTCGTCCACCGCGCGGGCGGTGGTGCGGTCGTAGAAAATGCCGGTCGGCTGCAAATAGATCGAGCGCTTCATGGTGGCTGGGAGCTTACCTAAACAGAGTTTGCACAAACTAAAACGGCCGCGAGGTTATCGCGGCCGCTTTTTACTGGATCGTCCCGCCAGTCAGTGAACTAGACCGACGGTAAGCCCTAAGGCATCACGCAATCAATGTTTCAGCCCTGCGGTTGCGGCTCCAGACCGCCGGTTGCCTCACCGCGTGGTTTCGATTGACGTCCGGCGACCGGCACGGCCGATCCGATTGGGCCTTTGGTGCCATCATCGTCCGTTTTACGGATGACCTTTTCACCACGCATCAAAGTCATGCACTCTTCGCCCGAGATGGTCTCATGCTCCATCAAACCGAGCGCGACCGCTTCGAGGTCGGCTTTGTGCGCCGTCAGAACTTCCCAAGCTTTCTTTTCGCCGGTGGTGACGATGCGGCGAACTTCTTCATCGATCAACTTGGCGGTGCCTTCACTCATATTTTGGCGCTGAGTAACGGAGTGGCCAAGGAAAACTTCCTGCTGGTTCTCCGAGTACAACAGCGGACCAAGCACATCGCTCATGCCCCACTCGCTAACCATCCGCTTGGCGATATTGGTCGCCTGACTGATATCGCTCGAAGCGCCAGTGTTTAAGTGCTCGCGGCCGTAGATGATCTGCTCTGCAACGCGACCGCCAAAGGCCATCGCGATCTTTGCCTCGCACCACTGCTTCGAGTAGCTCAATCGATCACGCTCGGGCAAGCTCATGGTCACGCCCAGCGCCCGACCGCGCGGGATGATGGTAACCTTGTGCAGTGGGTCGTTGCCTGGCACCAGAATGTTGACGATGGCGTGACCAGCCTCATGATAAGCCGTCGCCAGCTTTTCCTCTTCCGTCATCGCCATGGTCTTGCGCTCGGCGCCCATCATGACTTTGTCTTTGCTGTCCTCGAATTCGTTCTGCGTCACTAGCCGCTTGTTGCGACGAGCTGCCAGCAAGGCGGCTTCGTTGACAAGATTGGCCAGATCCGCGCCAGAAAATCCGGGGGTGCCACGGGCAATGACCTTAGGATCGACATCGGGCGCCAACGGCACTTTCTTCATGTGGACCCGCAGAATTTTTTCGCGCCCGATGACATCCGGGTTTGGCACCATGATTTGGCGGTCAAAACGACCCGGACGCAGCAAGGCTGGGTCAAGAACATCAGGCCGGTTGGTTGCTGCGATGATGATGATGCCTTCGTTGGCTTCAAAACCGTCCATTTCGACAAGCAACTGATTGAGGGTTTGTTCGCGCTCATCGTTGCCACCGCCAAGACCGGCACCGCGATGGCGACCGACAGCGTCGATTTCATCGAT
>JANMII010000270.1:0-8907 GCA_031375665.1 Hyphomicrobium sp. | reverse complement strand
CAATATCGGCAATTCAGCGATCTCATCGTCGGTCGAAGAAGAAGTCGAAAAAATGGTCTGGGCCATCCGATGGGGCGCCGACACGGTGATGGATCTCTCGACTGGGCGCAACATCCACACCACGCGCGAATGGATCATCCGCAATTCACCGGTGCCGATCGGAACGGTGCCACTCTATCAGGCGCTTGAAAAATGCGGAGGCGATCCAGTCAAACTCACTTGGGAGATGTACAAAGACACGCTGATCGAGCAGTGCGAACAAGGCGTCGATTATTTCACAATCCATGCCGGCGTGCGCTTAGCGTACGTGCCGCTGACTGCCAATCGCGTGACCGGAATTGTATCGCGCGGCGGGTCGATCATGGCCAAGTGGTGCCTGGCACATCACAAGGAAAGCTTCCTTTACGAACACTTCGAAGACATTTGCGACATCATGCGCCGCTATGACGTGTCGTTTTCACTCGGTGATGGACTGCGGCCGGGATCCATTGCCGACGCGAATGATCGTGCCCAGTTCGCTGAACTCGAAACCCTTGGCGCGCTGACGAAAACGGCGCATGCCAAAGGTTGCCAAGTGATGATTGAGGGGCCAGGCCATGTCCCCATGCACAAAATCAAGATCAACATGGACAAGCAATTGCGCGAATGCGGTGAAGCGCCGTTCTACACGTTGGGACCGCTAACGACCGATATTGCGCCGGGCTACGATCACATTACGTCGGGCATTGGCGCTGCGATGATCGGTTGGTTCGGCTGTGCCATGCTGTGTTACGTGACACCGAAGGAGCATCTTGGCCTGCCAAACCGCGACGATGTCAAAACCGGTGTCATCACTTACAAGATCGCAGCCCATGCGGCTGATCTGGCGAAAGGCCATCCGGGTGCGCAACTCCGAGACGATGCCCTATCACGCGCCCGGTTCGATTTTCGCTGGCAAGATCAGTTTAATCTCGGCCTGGATCCCGATACCGCGCGCAGCTATCACGATGAGACGCTCCCCAAAGATGCCCATAAGGTTGCGCACTTCTGTTCAATGTGTGGGCCAAAGTTCTGTTCGATGAAGATTACGCAGGACGTTCGCGATTATGCGGCAACGCTGAACGAACTTGGCGTCGAACTGGCAATCGAGAGTTCTGTGATCGACCCGCAAGCCGGCATGGACAGCATGAGCCAGAAATTTCGCGAGCTTGGCGGCGAACTCTACGTTGCGGCCGATGCCGTCAAGGTCAGCAACAAAAGTCTTGGTTAGTCGGTTCCGCGCTGTGATTTGGCTAAGCTTGACAGAACGAAGCACGCTCCAATTGCTGCGCATCGATCGCGTATCAAACGGGCAAAATTCAGCGGGAACAGTTGAAGTCGCTTGTTGTGCCAACGGCACTCCGAACACGGCCTCGACTGCGCGATCTGGATGTCATCGGTAGCGCTATGACAGGTATTATCGACGTCGCATTGAAGCGCTTCACAAGGTCGCCAAACTGTGTAATCGTCTGCGCATCGTTAACAATCGAAAGGAGGTGATCCGATGTCGAGTGGGATTTTAGGGGCTGCGATTTTTGGGTCGCTCGTGCCTTCGCCGGACCTTCTTGTGAAGACGCACTGAGACACGCGACCGTGCGGACCACTTAGGTTCGCATCTCGCAACCTATCTCACGGGGGCCGCTCCATTGGAGCGGCCCTTTTGTTTGTCGCAGGACGAACGGCAGTGCGAGGTTGAGGCGCTAGCGCGCATCATGATCGCTAACGAAACACTGATTATTTTCCAAACCACGTCGACCACAGATCGCTGGCACGCTGCATAATTGATTTTGGCGGCTCGGATGCTAACGCTGGTTCTGACGGTGTAATCGAGGATGTGGTTGCGGGACTGGCGTTCGTGCCAGTCACTTCAGCTACCGGCGATGCTGCTCGTGCCGCCGTCGATGACGGTGGCGAAACCGCCGCTGTCGGCATTGATGACGGATTGGACGCAGCAGGCGGCGGCACCGTCAGCTCGTCCGGCGCGGGCTGGCCCTCAATGGTTTTGACCACACTCGATGTCGCCCGCTCGGCACCAATCTGCGGCAATCCTTTGGCGTCCTTTTCGATTGCGGTGTCGTACTCGGCAATCGTCGTCACCTCGTCCTTGGCTGTGAGGTGGACGATTTTGTAGCCTTTGGCTTTAAGTTCCCTCAGCAGCAGCGGAACAGCGGTCGCGGTTTTTTTGTGGATATCGTGCATCAACACGATGCCCTTACCCTTCTTATCCAACCCGGCCATGATGGTCTTGACGATGCCTTCGGCCGGTTGAATTTTGAAATCGAAGCTGTCGATATCAGTCGAAAACATCGCAATGTTGCGGCTGCTTAAATGTGCAATGGCTTCAGGTGAATCTTGCAGTGTCGGAAAGCGAAAGAACGGCGCAATCGGCCCGCCAACCGCGCGCCGCACAGCGCTGACACCGCGCTCAATTTCAGCTTCCGCATCTTTAAGCGTTTTGGCTTTCCGTAGGTTCTGGTGGCTCCACGTGTGGGTGCCAACGGTGTGACCAGCCTTCACGACTTCGCGGACGATTTCGGGATAGCCAAGCGCCATCTTACCAATCGAGAAGAAAGTCGCCTTCGTGCAGTGTTCGGCAAGGGCCGCAAGCACTGCTTCAGTCGAGAATTTTTGCGGGCCGTCATCGAACGTCAACACAACTTCCTTGGGCTGTAGGAAGTCAAAGGCTTTGTAATGTTCAAGGCCGAAGCCCGGCCCACCAGTCGTATCAATCTGAACGGTGCGCGAGACGCCGATCGCGTCGGGATTAGCGCATGCCAATGCCGGTCCGCCAACAGTTTGTGCGCCGGCCGGCACCAGCGAAGGCCCTGCAAACATCGCCACCGTCGCGCCAGCTATCCATCCGAACCAACGCATTCGCAAGACCATGTGCTGCTTCCTCTACCGCCTGATTCTCTTTGTTGAGTGTAGCAGGCTCACCTCTGCATGGCACCGCTCAAGCAAGGCCCCAAGCTGCTCGAAGCCATGAGGTCTGCAGGATGCTCGTTGGTGTTGATTGGCAGAGCCGTTGGCGCCGACCAAGCGCGACTGGCGCGGTTGCCGGTTGCATTCGCCGACACGGATCGGCTCAATGTGGCAGCACAATTTGAGCGCTGAATGTGCTAGATCACCGTCCAATCCAATCCCGGCAAACCCGGCGTACGCCCAGCCATCAGAAGCGCTTGCTCAGGAATGATCGCCCCCATGACCCGTGTCCTTGCGGATGCCGTTTCGGTTTGGTTTAGCCTCACGTGCAGGTATGTTCGCCGCTGCGTTTACATCGGCGTGATGGCCGTTGCGGCATGCCTAATAGCGATGGTCGGGCCGACCAGCGCTGGCGAAGGGCCACCGACGCCTGATCCAATGCTTTTCATTGAGCTGTTGCAAAATACGGTGCGCGCCGTCGACAGCGGCAACAAGTCCGGCGACTATAGCGAATTGCACGCGATCGGCTCGACCCGTTTTCAAGCCGAGCATTCCAAAGCCAAGCTGGCTGACGAATTTGCCAGTCTTCGATTGACCAAGATCGATCTGGCACCGTTCAGCGAAAAGGTGCCAATCACGACCCGTCCGCCAAGGCTCGATCTTAACGGCTTGCTTCGAATCACCGGTTTTTTTCAAGTTGACCCGATCCGGCTAATTTATGACGTCGTCTATGAATATGACACCCCGGGCGACCAATGGCGTTTGGCTGGAGTGCGGCTTGAGCCCCGGGAACTCCCGCCGCAACCGCAACTCATGCAACCCGAATAGTCGATCGGCTCGGCTCCTTGTCTGGCGCATCAAAACTGCGCAGCCCCGACGGCTACGCCCCGCTTGTGAGCCGTGACGACGCTGAATGCAAAACGCTTGTAGCAGCGACCGGACAACATGGACATAATATGCCCACACAGCGGTGATCCCTTCGAGCTACGGGGAAAACAGCAACAGTTCGCGTTTTGGGGGTTACCTATGTTTAATCGCGTTGCAACGCCGGATGCTCGGCCAATCGAGCCGCAGCGGTCTGGGGCACAAATCAATCTGCCAAGTATGAAAACGCCGCCACCGCCACCCTTTGCTCAACAGACATCGTCCGTGCAACCGATGCGTGCACCGGACACCCCGACGTCAGTTCTCGGCCAAGACATCACGATTTCCGGCCAGCAGCTTGTGCTGAAAACCAAAGGTTCGTTGCTGATAGCTGGACACATCCAAGGCGATGTTCACGGCGAAAGCGTCACCGTTGGTGAGACCGGCAGCGTCACCGGTACGATCGTCGCGCGATCGATCATGGTGCAAGGTGAAGTCCGCGGCGCCCTCAAGGGCTCTAGCGTGATGCTGAATGCCACGTCGCGAGTCGATGGCGACATCGTCAAACAGTCACTCGCGATCGCCGAAGGTGCTCAGTTCGACGGCAGCGTCAGACGTGCCCGCGACGTCGAAGAAGTTACGCCAGATTTGACCTAAGTCTGCCGCTCGCCGCGACGCCTGGTCTATGGCGGATAGCGCATGGATTGGGATCCATCTCGGGCTGTCATAGGGTTGGCGCTGAACGCCAACCCTTCCCGACGTCAAAAACCAACTGCGCAGCGGATTTTGCGCCGACCGCTCGCGGAAGGTCGCAGGAACAATCCACAAGTCGGTGTTGTGCCACCCTCCACCAAAGCGGGCCTTCACCCGCGCGGGCCCGTGTAGGACCTCCGATCAATTTTGGCCCAACCGACACGCGCGTTAGAACCCGCGACGCCCGTAGTTTGTTTCAGCGCACGTCGGCTGCACTCGAATGTCGCGACCGACAAAGCGACAAATGCGACGTTTAGAATTGGGATTGTTGCGCACTTCAGCGTCAGAGACCCTCAATCCATATTCACGAGCCACCCGCGCCAACAGTTGATCCTGGCAATAGGGTGTCGCGAGTAAGTTGCCCTGCACGATCTGAAAACCATCGCGCGTGCACGCAATCTTGGCCATCGCCGGCAGTGCCGAAGTCGCGAGACTGGTGCCGACGATCAATGCGGCGAATACGGCTCGGCGTTGAAATGACGGCGCGATGAACCGCAGAGTGGATTTGCCGGTCGCGTAAGTATCGACAGCCATGGTTGTCTCCTCATTCTGAGATGCTGATTCCTGAACAATTTCGGCAGCAACCGTCTTGCTCAATTTTCAGCGCCGCTTTTCGTCAGCATGTCATAAATCGGCGACGAACCGGATGATAACACCGTTGCGCGGCCAATCGGCTTGCAATCGCATCACGCGATATGCCTATAACACGCCGCTTGATCACCCATTATGGCGTTCAGTCTATAGCTTCTTGCATTGCAGCGTGCTGCCAGCCGAAAGACACCCGGCCCATGATGACCGTTTACGATGCGCTTGACGGACGCCTTCTGCCCCGGGCTGCAGAAACATTGGTCGGGCCACCAACCGTCTGGATCGACATTCTCAACCCAACCGAGGATGAAGACGGCATTGTCGAGCGCGCGCTGAACATCGACATCCCGACCCGCTCTGAAATGCGCGAAATCGAGGCGTCCAACCGGTTCTATGCCGAAAACGGTGCCACCTACATGACCGGCATCGTGCTGCACAACAGCAGTTTCGATGTGCCGATGACATCGCCAATCACCTTTATTTTGGCGGCCAACCGATTGGTCACTGTTCGCTACGCCGAACCGAAGGCTTTCAACTTATATACGGCGCGCGCCGCGAAGGGCGGTAATGGCTGCTCGACGGGCGCGGAAGTCATGATCGGCTTGATCGAAATGTTGATCGAACGCGAAGCCGATTTGATCGAACGCGTCCAAGACGAAGTTGAAAGAATGGCACCGCGCGTGTTTGCCCAAAGCACACCGGAGAACCCGTCGCGAAATAGACCACTCGACGTCCTGCTGCGCACGGTCGGCAAAGAAGGTGACATCGTTGCCCGAGCCCAGGAAAGCGCAATGTCGCTGCACCGGCTGATTTTATACGCGTCCAACGCTGCGCGGCAATTGAAAGTCGAGCCGGCGATCCTGTCGCGATTTGAATCCGCCAGTCATGACATCACATCGTTGATGGAGAGCTTGAGGTTCTTGTCGCAGCGGACATCGTTTCTGCTGGAAGCGACGCTCGGTATGATCTCGACCGAGCAAAACCAGATCATCAAACTATTTTCGGTCATGGCCGTTATGTTGATGCCACCGACTCTGGTCGCCTCGATCTACGGCATGAACTTCAAGTTTATGCCTGAACTTGAATGGCAATACGGGTATCCGATCGCCCTTGGTTTGATGTTTGTCGCAGCTCTCATCCCCTATATCTATTTCCGGCGTAAAGGCTGGCTGTGACCCAGCGATCATGGCCGCGCTAAAGCACGCTGGCCATCATCAGAGACAACGCCGCACAAATGGCGAGCGTCGTGATGATGCTGCGGTGGAACGCGAAAACAAGCAGTGCCGCAACGAGCGCAAGCCCGGCTGCAACACCGTCGAGCGACGATAGCTCTGGTACCATGACATGGAGCGGCCCGATGCGCGTGTCGCCAACCGTTTTGAACAGCACATGGATCGCGAACCAAACCGAGAGATTGAGGATGACACCAACCACAGCGGCCGTGATGCCCGTCAATGCCGCTCGCAAGCGCGGCGCCGATTGCAGCCGAGCGATGTAGGGCGCACCGACAAAAATGAACAGAAAACACGGTGCGAATGTCGCCCACAGCGTGACCGCCGCCCCACCCAGACCCATCAGCACCGGCTCACCGCCACCCGCGCGATAGGCGGCCAGAAAGCCGACGAACTCCGTCACTAAAATCAAAGGGCCGGGCGTGGTTTCAGCTAGTCCTAAGCCATCGAGCATTTCGCCGGGCTGCAGCCATCCGTGCAGATGGACGACATCTTGGGCCATGTAGGCGAGAACGGCATAGGCACCGCCAAAGGTCACAACAGCGAGTTTCGAAAAGAAAAGCGCGAGCTTGCTCAACACATGGTCAGCGCCAAAAGCCCCATAGACGACAAATAATGGCACAAGCCAAATCGCCAACCAAAGCACCGCCGTCGAAACTGTACTTCGCATCGCCACCGGCTCCACATCAGGCACGGCGTCAACAACGGTAGCGCGGCTTTCGATTGCGAGATAACCGACACCCGCAGCCACAACGATAATCAGTGGAAAAGGCACCTTGAAGAATAAAATCGCGATGAATGCGGCAACAGCAATGGCCCACTCGACGCTCGTTTTTAATGACTTTTTTGAGATGCGCATCAAGGCTTCGATGACGATTGCAAGCACCGCCGCCTTGATGCCCGTGAACACCGCCGTCAACAGCGGCACTTGACCGAATGCTGCGTACAGCGCCGATAAACCCAAAATAACAACGGCGCCGGGCAGCACGAACAAAAGCCCAGCAGCCAGTCCACCCTTGACGCCATGCAGCCGCCACCCGGCGTAGGTTGCGAGTTGCATAGCCTCGGGTCCAGGCAGCAGCGTGCAGAAGTTAAGCGCCAGCAAAAACGTTCGCTCGTCGAGCCATTTGCGCTCGTCAACAAGCATGTGGTGCATCATGGCGATCTGCCCAGCCGGACCGCCAAACGACGTCAAACCGATTTTTGCAAAAACCCGCACCGCCTCACTGAACGAAGGGGCGCCTGTTTGATTGGTATCGATCACGACATTTGTATCGGCCAAGCCAGATCGACGTTGTGGCGCGGTGGTAGACATCTTCAGCTTTCAAGTGATGGACAGCGCACCAGCAGCGCCATCTGCTACCCAAAGCCATTTGCAAAACACTGGCAAGACACCTGGCAAGACACGAGACGCCGACCCCAATCGTTTCAGCGGCGACGACAACCACGGCCCCGGCCACTCACAATCAGCGCTCATGTCGCGTGCTGACCTTCACGCGGCATCGGCGGTCAATTCTGATCCACCAAGTTGGACTGCCGATTGCTCATACGCCGGATCAACGACCGGTGAAGCGGTCGGCTCAGGCCCGACAAATCTGCGACCTGGCGTCACGCGCGGCGAAGGGTGCGACGCAAAAAATTCAATCACCGCAAGGCGTTGTACATTATGGTTAAAATGTGATCGCAGGCGCGGGTTGACGGTCACGGATGGCCATAGCACGGGTGTCGAGCCAGGACGCTTTTCAATCTTGGCAGCAGACTGAGCCACGTTCTGGGGCTTAGCGACGGGTCAATTTACGTCCAACTTTTCTTCCGTTGCCACGGCATGTGGCGGGTCGCGCCTTCGACCCACACGGTCCGATCAAGATCGGTACCGAAAGACGGAAATGGTTGGTCCGGCCCACCGCCACTGCTGCTGTTTTCCGCAATCAAGGAGCACGCCATGCGTTCGATCATGGGTTATGTCACCGTCGCAGTCGCGATGGTTTTTGTCGGCAGTGTGCCGGCCAGCGCCAAGTGGAACTGCCAGGGTCCGGCCTACGCTTGCAACGATCGCACGACCGCCGCTTCGGGCCAGTCGTACACCGCTTCGAAGAAGAAGACCGCCACCACCAAGTCAAAATCGACCAAGACGTATGCGGCAGCCAAAACCGTCAAAGCGACCGGCGCCTATTCTGGTAAAGCCTCTTATTACTGGCAGCCACAGCGTGTCGCATCGGGCGGTTGGTTCAATCCAAACGCAATGACGGCAGCTCACAAAACACTGCCATTTGGCACCAAGGTTCGCGTGACCAACCGCAACAACGGCAAATCCGTCGTCGTCACGATCAACGATCGGGGCCCTTATGTCGCTGGCCGTGTGATCGACTTGTCGCGGGCAGCAGCCTACTCGATCAGCATGCAGGGATCGGGCGTTGTGCCGGTGTCGGTCGCCGTACTCGGCCGCGGCTAAACGTAAGGAGCAACCCAGCTCTCAAACAGCGGCGGAGCGTCGGCGATGATCGATGCTCCGCCGTTCTTTTTTCAGCCG
>JANMII010000260.1:0-9128 GCA_031375665.1 Hyphomicrobium sp. | reverse complement strand
GTGTGGGAGGCAGGTGGAGGCGCTAGCGCGGCCATGGTGATCTGGGGCGTCGGGCTCGTTCTAAATGCGCTGTGGTCCTACATCATGTTCGGGCGCCAGAACATTTCACTCGCGCTCGCTGAAGTTGCTTTGTTGTGGATCGCGACAGCAGCCTTCATTCCGGCAGCCATCTCTTGGGATGAGCGCGCGGCCTATCTGTTTGTACCCTATCTGCTGTGGGTCACGATCGCAGCGGCGTTGAACTACAAGGTCTGGCGCCTCAACCCTGGCGCTTGACGCGTTTGATCGATCGAGCGTAGTGCCGGGCCCTGGCCTTGCCATTGGCGCGCTTTCATGGCGAGCCTTGACGCTCATCGGCCTCGATGATCTACCCCAATCACCGGCTTCATTGTGGAGCTGCAACATAGGTCAAATGACCGGCGCATGACCGACAGCATTTTGATTATCGACTTTGGCAGCCAGGTCACTCAGCTGATAGCGCGGCGGGTCAGGGAAGCTGGCGTGTACTGCGAAATTCACCCGTTTCAGCTTGCTGCCACGGCTTTCAACAAACTGCGCCCCAAGGCCGTCATTCTGTCAGGCGGGCCGGCGTCAGTGACATCGGACGGATCACCGCGCGCACCGGAGGCCATCTTTGAAGCGGGCATACCGATCCTATCGATCTGTTACGGCCAGCAAACTACAGCCGTGCAACTTGGTGGCGTGGTCGAAGGGGGACACGCCGCTGAATTTGGCCGTGCCGACATCGTCGTCAAAGACCACAGCGCGCTCTTTGACGAGCTTTGGCAAGTGGGTGGACGCTATCCCGTTTGGATGAGCCACGGTGATCGTGTCACCAAGTTGCCGGACGGTTTCACCGTCAAAGCCACCAGCGAGAACGCGCCATTTGCGGTCGCGACTGACGAAGCGCGGCGGATCTACACCACGATGTTTCACCCAGAAGTCGTCCACACGCCCGATGGCGCAAAACTGATTTCAAATTTCGTCCACAAGATTGCCGGTCTCAAATCCGATTGGACGATGGCGGCCTACCGCCGCGAGATGATCGCGAAAATTCAAAAGCAAGTCGGCCGGGAGAGGGTAATCTGCGGGTTGTCCGGCGGTGTCGACAGTGCTGTGGCAGCCGTCCTCATTCATGAAGCAATTGGCGACCAACTGACATGCGTATTCGTTGATCACGGCTTGATGCGCTTGGGCGAAGCCGAGCAAGTCGTCGGCCTGTTTCGCGACACCTACAATATCCCGCTGGTCCACGTCGATGCGTCGGAGCAGTTTCTCGCTGCGCTGGCTGGAATTTCCGATCCAGAAACGAAGCGTAAGACCATCGGCCGCCATTTCATCGAAGTCTTCGAAGCTGAAGCGAAGAAGATCGGCGGCGCGGCATTCCTGGCCCAGGGCACGCTGTATCCCGATGTGATTGAAAGCGTGTCGTTCACCGGCGGTCCGTCGGTCACGATCAAATCACACCACAACGTTGGTGGCCTGCCCGAGCGCATGAACATGAAGCTGGTCGAACCGCTGCGCGAGCTGTTCAAGGACGAGGTCCGTGCTCTTGGCCGCGAATTGGGATTGCCCGAAGCGTTTGTTGGTCGCCATCCGTTCCCGGGGCCGGGTTTGGCGATCCGCATCCCTGGCGAGATCACGCCGGAAAAACTGGAGATCCTGCGCAAGGCAGACGCGATCTATCTTGATGAGATCCGTAAGTGCGGATTGTATGACGACATCTGGCAGGCGTTCGCGGTGCTTCTCCCCGTCCGAACCGTCGGCGTTATGGGTGATGGTCGGACCTATGATCACGTGCTCGCTCTGCGCGCGGTCACGTCGGTCGATGGTATGACGGCTGACTTTTTTCCGTTCGATATGGCATTTCTGGGTCGTGCCGCGACCCGTATTATCAACGAAGTGCGCGGCGTCAACCGCGTCGTGTATGACGTCACGTCGAAGCCACCTGGCACGATTGAGTGGGAGTAGCGCGGTAGAGTCGGAGTAGCACGAAGCGGCTTCGTCGTCCGCTGACGCGCAACCATTATCTCAAAATAAATAGAGCCGCTGTGGAGATCATCACAGCGGCTCTTTTTCTTGTCACGTTCAGCCATCAGGCGCTGAACCAATTACCAGCGGATTAGGCGCGAGCCGTGTCCGCCGTAACGGTGGGCGCGCCGATCAAAGTGCCGTTGTTTGTACCCTGAATGGCGATAGTCTCGACGGCTATGTCGGTAAGACCGGCTGTAGCCATAGTCATCGCTTGAGTAGTAGCCCGAGTAGTAAATTGGAGCTGGACGGTAATACGAGTACGATCGGCGATAGCGCGGGTAGTCGTCGTAACCGTAGTCGTCATAGCCATAACTGCTGTAACCGTAACCGCGGTTATAGCGACGATGACTTTGGTGCAGAGCAATTCCGCCAACGACGGCTGCGGCAATGCCGAACGCGAGTGCGCCGCCGCGATGATAGCGCCGAGCTTCGGCATCGCTTGCGGTTGAGACTGTCATCGTGAAAGCGACCATTGCGGCGAGCAATGACATGAGCATTTTGTGCATAGGTCTATCCTCGGTGGGACACGAGAAACGTCTGGGAGTTGGGGCGACATACGAGCCCAATGTCTCCCACTTGGTCCTGCAACAGCTTGCCCCTGACTTTGGTTCCATTCAAGCTCAACGTGGGTTGAGCGCAGTTCAAGAGTTTCGCCGGGATTAGCGGTAACGTCCGCGCCAAATCACCAAGCAAGGGCACCATGCGCGGGCAGCACGGGCGGGCCACTACAGGCGGGCCGCATGACGCGCTCATGCTAAAAGCCCCACCCTGCTGCCTTCCGGCACCCGAGTGAGGCTCATGTTATCAACTGTGGCGTACCCAGCTGCTGGCGTTAGTAGCCGTTGCGACACGCGTTAAACTGACGGCGCCAATAGCGGCTCCCGGTATCCATCCAGCGATCGTAAAGGTACCCGCACTCGTACCCGCCGCGACCACCAATGTTAATGCGAATGCGCGGAATATATCCGCTGTAATTGTGCTGCGAATGAAAGCCGTGATGGCGTTGGCGCGCTTGGGCGGAACTGGCGCCGGCAGCAAGAATGCTGACGGCCGCGATCGCGGCGATAGTCCATGATCGATACATCATCGTGCGAGGTCCTTTGATCTGCGGGGTGGCCCGCAACCAGCGCGGGCTCGAAAGCGCACACCGCTTTCGACGTCGCAAGCCTCGCACTGTGGAAGAGACGTTGCTGTTCCAGCGGGAACCAAAGACTGCGCCGTTCAGTCGGACGCCATCGGATGCGCGAGTAATTCGGAGACTTGCTCGCCACTCACGTCGTGGGCAAGAGCATGAAAATCACCTGTCACGTCGAGGGCAGCATCAAGTTCGGCTTGAAACGCCGCGCGGTCGAGTTCGATTGTTCCAAACTGTTTGAGATGTTCGGTTACAAATTGCGTGTCGAGCAACTTGAAGCCGCCGTACCGCAGGCGTGCAACCAAGTGAGCGAGCGCAATTTTTGAGGCGTCACGCTCGAACGAAAACATACTCTCGCCAAAGAACGCGCCCTTGAGAGCGACGCCGTACAGCCCGCCGACCAGAGCGCTGCCGTTCCACACTTCGACCGTGTGACACGAGCCTAAGACGAAAAGTTCGCGATACAGCGCTCTGATCCGCCCGTTGATCCAGGTTGACGGGCGATCGGGTCGCGGTGCGGCACAGCCGTTGATCACGCCGTCGTAGTCGGTGTCGATCTTAATGGTAAGCTCAGTCGTCCGCACGGTCCGAAGCAAGCGTTTTGGAAAGTGCGATGTGGCGAGTGGCAGGACGCCGCGATGTTGCGGCTCGATCCAGTAGAGGGCTGGATCGTCCGCGCTCTCAGCCATAGGAAAGATGCCGCAGCTATATGCTTTCAACAGCACCTGCGAGGTAATTTCAAACATCGGGTCGTCGCGCGACGCCATCGTGTTTCGTGCCAATCGAACTCTTGGACGCGCGCCGAATAAACCGCGCAGAGGCACTTTATGATTTCATCCCGAGATGCTTTTCGAGCCAGTGGATATCGTAGACGCCATCAACAATATCCGGTTGCTTGACCAGATCTTGGAACAGCGGGATCGTGGTTTCAATCCCATCGATGACAAATTCTGAAAGTGCGCGGCGCAAACGCATCAAGCAATCGTTTCGGGTTTTACCGGTGACAATCAGTTTGCCGATCAAGCTGTCGTAATAGGGCGGAATTCGGTAGCCTTGATAAACACCGCTATCTACGCGCACGCCAAGTCCGCCGGGTGGATGCCAGTAGGTGATCTGACCGGGCGAGGGTTGGAACGTCTTGGGGTTCTCGGCGCAAATCCGACACTCAATAGCGTGGCCACGCATTTCGATATCGGCTTGCGTAAAACTCAATGGCGAGCCTGCCGCGATACGGATTTGCTCCAGCACCAAATCGATACCGGTTACCATTTCGGTCACCGGATGTTCAACTTGCAGGCGCGTGTTCATTTCGATGAAATAGAATTCGCCGTCCTCGTACAAAAATTCGACTGTGCCTGCACCGCGATATTTAATCTTGCGCATCGCTTCGGCAACCGTTTCGCCGATTTTCGCGCGCTGGGCCGCGTTCAATGCGGGCGATGGCGATTCTTCGAGAACTTTTTGGTGGCGACGTTGCAGCGAACAATCACGCTCGCCGAGGTGCACGGCGTCGCCTTTGCCATCGCCAAACACCTGAATTTCGATGTGTCGCGGCTTTTGTAAATACTTTTCGATGTAAACGGAATCATCGTTGAATGCGGCCTTGGCTTCAGAACGCGCGGTCGATAACGCAACGCCCAATTCGGCTGCTGAAGTCGCGACCTTCATGCCGCGCCCACCACCGCCTGCGGCCGCCTTGATCAGAACTGGAAAGCCCATCTCCTTGGCGACTTTCATCGCCTCGGTTTCGCTCGTGATCGCGCCAGCCGATCCCGGCACGCAGGGAATGCCCAGCCGCTTTGCGGTCTCCTTGGCTTCGATTTTGTCGCCCATGATCCGGATATGTTCAGATGTCGGGCCGATGAACGTGATTTTGTGCTCTTCGAGAATTTCAGCGAAGCGGGCGTTCTCGCTCAAAAAGCCGTAGCCTGGATGCACCGCATCGGCCCCGGTGATTTCGCAGGCGGTGACGAGGGCTGGAATGTTCAGGTAGCTGTCGCGGGCCGCTGGCGGGCCAATGCACACGCTCTCGTCGGCGAGCCGCACGTGCATCGCGTCAGCGTCCGCAGTCGAATGAACCGCGACTGTCGCAATCCCAAGTTCGCGACAGGCGCGCTGAATGCGGAGCGCAATCTCGCCTCGGTTTGCGATCAGGATCTTGTCGAACATACCTGCGGCTCTCCAGACTTCGGTCGTCAACCCAAACTTCCTGCCGTCAACACCGCGCGACGGTGTTAAGTCTCGCGTGGCCGTTTACTCAATGATGATCAGGGGCTCGCCGTATTCAACCGGCTGCGCATTTTCAAACAGGATTGCTTTGATCGTGCCCGAACGCGGGGCCGGGATTTGGTTCATGGTCTTCATGGCTTCGATGATCAACAACGTGTCGCCTTGATTGACCTTGGAGCCGATCTCACAGAACGTCGGTGCGGTCGGCTCCGGCGAGCGATAGGCCGTACCAACCATTGGCGATTTGACGGCGCCTGGGTGCTTGGCTGAATCGCTTTGACTGCTAGCAGCGGATTTTCCATCAGTGGCGGCGCCGCTTGCTACTACGGCGGGTGCAAACGATGGGGCGGCATAAGAAGCGGCCGTCACATTAATGGTCTTTGCAACGCGGATTTTAAGACCGCTTTTTTCGATCTCAATTTCGGACAGGCCGGTGTCGTTCAGCAAATCTGCGAGCTCACGGATCAGTTGGCTCTCAGCTGTCTGAGCCTTCGATCCTTGATCTTTTGCGGTCATCGGCAGCATGTCCTTTTCGCGTCTTGTGGAAGTGCGGCGGCGTCGGAAATCACCTGACGGCGGCGCTGGTGTTAAGGATATCAGCCAGGGCGGTTAGAGCGAGGTCATAACCTGTCGCGCCAAGACCGCAGATAACGCCGGTTGCCGCCAGAGAAATGTATGAATGCTGGCGAAACTCATCGCGGCGAAAAATATTCGAAAGGTGAACTTCGATCACGGGCAATTCCGCGGCTTGGAGTGCGTCGAGGATGGCGACGGACGTGTGGGTGTAGCCGCCGGCGTTGAGGATGATGCCGCGGGCAGAGTTTCGCGCTTCCTGGATCCAATTGACCAGCTCACCCTCGATGTTCGATTGGCGAAAGTCGACGCTCAGGCCGAGATTGGCGGCCGTCGCCTCGCATCGTGCTTTGATGTCGTCGAGCGTGTCGCGGCCGTAGATCGCGGGTTCGCGAACCCCAAGCATGTTGAGGTTCGGACCATTCAAGACATAAATCGGTTTTGACATGGGAGGGGCGTGCTGGCCTTGAGCACGCTAAAGCCCGCCACCGGGCCAGCTTGAGCGGCTAAATTTGAAAGACCACCGGGTCTAACAGCTTTCACGCCTGAGGCAAAGCCCGCGACCGGCCAAACAACGCCTGGTTGGCCGCCAAGTAGCTGCCGCGCCAAGGTGTTGTTTGTCCAATCTAACTAGATTGTTAGCAGGTCTTACAATCCGACTTGCGGAAGTCGCCGACGAGAGCTTGCAACTGATCATGGAGATCTTCTGGCGCACCGGGAATCGACTTGTCACCGACCAAGAAATGCGGCGTGCCGTTGATGCCCATGGTTTTGGCCAATGCCTTGTCGGCATCGAGTTCGGTCTGGACCTCGGTGCTGGCGATATCGGCTTTGTATTTCGTGAGGTCGAGGCCAAGGTCTTGGGCGATTTTCAGCGCGCTGGCTTCATTGGCTTGGCCTTTGACCGTCAACATCGCTTGGTGGAATTCCCAATACTTGCCCTGGCGCTTGGCCGCGAGCGCGGCTTTGGCTGCCTCTTCTGAGCCTTTCGACAAAATTGGCAGTTCCTTGAACACGAAGCGAATTTTCTTATCGCCGTCGATGAGCTTTTTGACCTCCGGCAAGCCGCGTTTGCAATAGCCGCAGTTGTAGTCGAAAAACTCAACCACAGTGATGTCGCCGTTCGGGTCGCCCGCCACAGGGCTTTCGGCATCGCGATAAATTTTCTTGGCATTGTCAGCCATGAACGCTTTCAGCTTTTCTGACTGTTCCTTTTCGAGCTTGGCTTCGAGCGCTGTCTGGACGTCGATCATCACCTCGGGATTGGCGAGTAGATAATCTTTGACGATCTGGCCGATGGTTTTCTTCTGTTCGTCTGTGAAAGCCGATGATGCAGCGGGTGCTGGCGCTGTCTCAGCTCGCGCGTTGACCGGCCCGATGCCTGTCGTGAGGCACGCGGCCAAGACCAGCGCTGTCGAAATGCGGGTGCGTTTTGCAGCTAAAAAAGACATCGAAACTCCAGACGTCGAAACACCAAGCATGGAAACTTCTTTCATTGAGTTTTGAAATGAACTGATCACTGCGATCAGTTAGGTTTGCGGGCGATAATTGATAATATCGTCGTTCTTGATCCACTCAGGCGAACCCGATCGCAACTTGATCTGCGCTCGTTTGGCAAACAATTGGGCCTGCTTCACGTCGCCTTCCAAAAAGTACGCCTGCGCCGTCATAGCGTCAGCCTCGGGACCTTTGCCTTGTTTGTAATAGGCCGTCGCCAACATCCGGTACGCGCGGCTGTTTTGATCGTCAATCAATGACTTGCGCAATAACTCGACTGCGTCACCCAGCCCCGGCGGATTGTCACCTTGCAGTAAAGCGGTCGCCAGTTGGACGCGAATGAGCGAGCTATCGGGTGCGAGTTTGAGGGCTTGGCGCAGAGGTGCGATGGCGTCGGCCATCTTGCCTGATCGCATTAAAATGTCGGCGCGTAATTCGTGAAAGTAAGGGTTTTGCGGATTTTCAGCGATCAAGGCGTCGACTTGGCCAACCGCCGCGGCAAGTGCACCCGATCCCCCTTGAAAAAACGTCGCAATGGCGCGCGCATATCGCGACGGTAGCGATGTGTCGGTCGTTGGATAGCGATTGAACACAGTGCCGGGACGCTCAAGATAGCCCGACAGTTTCGCGCGCATCATGTCGTGGCGCAATTGAAGCGCTGGGGGATCGCGCTCGGCTGCAAACGGACTGCCCGCCACCAAATCGCGCAGCCGGGCCAAGCGATCGGTTGCGACGGGATGCGATCTGACAAACGGGTCTTTGTACTGATCGGAGACATATTCCTGCTGTTGGAAGCGCTCGAATGTCTCAAGCATCCCCTGGCCAGATTGTTTGGTGGCGTTGAGATATTGTAATCCGGCCTGATCAGCGGCTGATTCCTGCGAGCGCCGTTCTGACAGCAACCCGCGCATGATCAGGTCGTTGCCGCCCTGCATGACCGCTTGGCCGCCAGCGAGCGCATCGCGACCACCATCGCCGCCTGCAACACCGCCAGCGACCATGGCACCAATGCCGATGATTTGCGTGAGCAATGCGCGCGTCTGGTCCTTGGCGATACGGGCGCGCAGGGATGCCATATGGCCGCCGGCAATGTGTCCAGCCTCATGCGCGATGACGCCGATAACCTCATTCGGCGACTTGGCCTGGAGCAGCGTGCCGGTGTGCATAAAGACGTTGCTACCGTCGAGAACGAATGCATTGAACGCTTCATTGCGGACAATCCGAACGGTCACGCGTCCGGCACCAAGGCCCGCGGCTTTAAACAGCGGCTTGGCGTAGTCTGATAACAGCTTTTCGATTTCAGTATCGCGGATCAGCGGGAACGATTGTGCAATCGCTGCCGACGGCGCGCAGGTGGCGGCCGCCAATATCGCCAGGGTCGCGTTCGCAACGCGATTGGGCAATCGCGCTGGACGACGTTTGAGACGAGAATCGCTGGTAAAACGAGAAGTCTGCGAAATGTTGACGGTCATTGCTCCGCCCTGGTCCAAATTGAGCCGTCGAAGCCGGATGCGATCTCGGATGGCGCTTACTGGTGATCGCATCGGCAACCTATGTGGGATGTTGAGACGGGTCAAACGGCGCACGCGGTCACCACGCGAAACCAACGCACTGTGGGTCACGTGAATGTTCGACCAGCGCGCGCAATCGATCCACGGAT
>JANMII010000203.1:0-35543 GCA_031375665.1 Hyphomicrobium sp. | reverse complement strand
TTATGGCTTGAAGCAGACGTTCGGTGAGTCTGCTGGCACGCAGGATTTCCGCAGCGTCGACAAGTCGGACGTGATTTTGGTCATCGGCGCCAACCCAACCGACGGCCATCCGGTGTTTGCGTCCCGCATGAAGCGCCGCCTGCGTGAGGGTGCCAAGCTGATCGTCATCGATCCGCGCCGCATCGATCTTGTGCGGTCGCCCCACATCGAAGCAGCCTACCATCTCCAGCTCCAGCCTTCGACAAACGTCGCGATCATGAATGCGATCGGCCATGTCATCGCGACCGAAAACCTGATCGACCGGAAGTTCGTCGCACGACGCTGCGAAAAATCAGATTTCTTCCGTTGGGAAGAATTCATCTCGCGTCCGGAGAATTCACCAGAAGCGCTGGAGTCGATCACCGGTGTGCCAGCCCAACAGGTTCGCGAAGCAGCACGGCTGTTTGCAACCGGCGGCAACGCAGCGATCTATTATGGCCTCGGCGTCACCGAGCACAGTCAGGGCTCGACGATGGTCATGGCGATGGCAAACATCGCAATGGCGACCGGCAACATTGGGCGCGAAGGCGTCGGCGTGAACCCGTTGCGTGGCCAGAACAATGTCCAAGGCTCGTGCGACATGGGTTCATTCCCTCATGAATTGCCGGGCTATCGTCATGTTTCGAACAACGAGGCGCGCGCCGTCTTTGAAAAAGAATGGGGCATCAAGCTCGAAAGCGAGCCAGGCCTTCGCATCCCCAACATGTTCGATGCAGCATCCGACGGATCATTTCGTGGCATCTTCATTCACGGCGAAGACATCGCGCAATCCGACCCCAACACCAGTCACGTCGAACATGCGTTGTCGTCGATGGACATCGTCGTGGTGCAGGATCTGTTCTTGAACGAGACAGCCGCGTTTGCGCACGTCTTTTTGCCGGGCACATCGTTCCTTGAGAAGGACGGCACGTTCACCAATGCCGAGCGGCGCATCAATCGCGTTCGCAAAGTGATGCGTGAAAAGCAAGGCATGCCGGAATGGGAAATCGTCTCACGGCTGGCGACTGCAATGGGCTATCCGATGCACTACAATTCAGCCAGTGAAATCATGGATGAGATTTCGCGCGTCACACCGACGTTCGCTGGCGTCTCCTTCGATCGCATCGACGAATTGGGTTCGATCCAGTGGCCGTGTGACGATCAAAGCCCGGTCGGCACGCCAGTCATGCACATCGATGAGTTTACGCGCGGCAAAGGCCGCTTCATGCTGACCGGCTTCGTGCCGACGGCTGAAAAGACCAACCGCAACTATCCGCTGGTACTGACCACCGGCCGGATCTTGGCGCACTACAACGTTGGCGCTCAGACACGGCGGACGGCGAACGTCGCATGGCATCTGGAAGACCTGCTTGAGATCCATCCACATGACGCGGACGTCCGCGGCATCGCCGACGGTCAGATGGTCTCACTCGCCAGCCGCGTTGGGGCGACGACATTGAAGGCCAAGATCACAGACCGGATGCCACCAGGTGTTGTGTACACCACGTTCCATCATCCTGTGACCGGCGCCAATGTGATCACGACGGACAATTCGGACTGGGCGACCAACTGCCCCGAGTTCAAAGTGACAGCCGTCCAGGTGATGATCGCGAACCGGCCATCTGAGTGGCAGGATGAATGGGAAGCGCGCGAAGCCGAGAACAAACGGATCGGCGATCGCAAGAAACTGGAAGCGGCGGAATAACGCCACCACATCGACCTCAAAACCGTAGGCCGCGCAGACTAAACTGCGCGGCTGGTCTGGTGGGAAGCGAGGTTTGGGCCAGGAGCCGAGCGGACATGACGATCATGCCCAATGCAGCATTTGCTCAATCGGCAGCCGCAAATCCCTGTTCGGTAGCAGCGGACGGCGTCGCTTACAGTTCGGATGGCACGACCCGCGACATCGTCTGGCAACTTCCCGACGAAACACCGGTCGCCCTGCAGATCAACTCGCAGCCATTTACTGTGATGATGGCAACACCGGCCGACCTGCGTGATTTTGCGATCGGCCTTACGTTTGCCGAAGGGATCGTGAACGATCCACGCCGCATTGAGGGTGTGTTGGTCATGCCAGTCGAGAATGGCATCACGATCGATATTGCCGTGCCGACGGATGCGATCAATCCAGCGCGCCTCGTACGCCGCGTCATCGAGGGCCGGTCGGGATGTGGATTGTGTGGTGTCGAAGACATTGACGCGGCGTTACGGCCGATAGCGCCGTTGACACGCTCGCAAACAGGTTCTGGCTCGCCGGCAGCTGCCGCAATCATGAAAGCTGCGGGGGCACTGTCAGCCTCACAACCGATGAACCGGATCAATCGATCTGTGCACGGTGCTGCGTGGGTCGCAGCTGATGGTTCAATCGTCATGGTGCGGGAAGACGTTGGCCGCCACAACGCGCTCGACAAACTGATCGGTGCTTTGGTTTTAGCTGATGCCGACCGTACGAGTGGTTTTGTTTTGATGACCAGCCGGTGCAGTTTTGAACTGGTGCAGAAGTGCGCGACGGCCGGCATTGGCGCGATCGTGACGGTGTCGGCGCCAACAGCGTTAGCCCTCGACATCGCAAAGTCTGCAAATGTCTTTCTCGCCTCGGTTTCGCGCGACGCCGTCGTCGTCTTCAATCCATAACCACTTACCGCTGAAAGTTGACCGATGCACGCTTCTGATCTGGTCCGAATGGCCAACCAAATCACATCGTATTTTGCCACGTACCCGAAAGCGGAGTCGCTTGATGGCATCGCCAAGCATGTTCATGCTTTCTGGGACCCGCGCATGCGCGATCAGCTGAAGGCCCACATCGATGCGGGCGGTCAGGACCTCGACCCGCTGTTTCTTGAATCGATGTCAAGCTACTTCAGAGGTCCAAAGGCACCCAATCCAGCGAAAGTCGCCAGTCACAAGAAAGAGCCAATTGGCGCCGAACCCAGCATCGCACCAGGCGGAGGCGACGGCTGATTGAACGCCATCCGTCGCAAATCCAGTCGCAAGTGCTCGCGTTGTGGGTTAGCTATTCGGCGGCTTCGCGTGTGCTGGCTAAAACCTGATCTTTGAGGCGGCCTGACAATTCCGCCAACTGCTGGAAGCGGGCGGTGAATGAGCCCGCACCCGACGTTGCCGAGCGGAGGTTAACGATCAGGTTATCCATTTCTGCTTCGGGAATATGGGCTTCGATCACATCCCATCCGGGCCACCCGCTGCGCGCATCAAATCCCAAAATCTGCCCGCGTCGTTGCGCAATGATGCTGTTGATGCGCGCGTTGGCATCTGAGGGCACAGCAATTGACACTGCCATGATCGGCTCAAGCAAGACCGGGCTACACTTGGGCAACGCTTCCGACATCGCGAGACGTCCGGCTTGTCGAAATGCCATGTCGGATGAATCGACTGCGTGAAAAGAACCATCCGTCAATGTTACGCCGACATCGACAACCGGGAAACCGAGTGGGCCTGCCTGTAGATAGTCACGGACGCCGATTTCAACGGACGGAATGTAATTTTTTGGAATAGCCCCGCCCGTAATTGTTTCACCGAAGACGATGCCCGATCCGCGCGGCAACGGGGCGACTTCGATTTTGACATCACCGAATTGGCCATGTCCGCCCGATTGCTTTTTATGGCGCGCGCGGACTTCAGTGCCCGACCGGATTGTCTCCTTGTAACCGATCCGGCGTTTTTCGCGGCTAACCTCGATGCCAGACTTGCGCTGCAAGCGTTCTAAAGCGACGCGAATGTGCATATCGCCCTGACCGTGCAGCACGATTTGGCGCATCTCGGCGTTGTGCTCGATCATCAGCGATGGATCTTCGTCGATGAGCTTGGCAACGGCGGCCGACAGTTTGACTTCGTCCTTGCGATCGCGCAATCCGAGGCCAATCGCGACAGCCGGTTCGGGTGGCATTGGCATGGCGATCTGGCCGACATCGCCCTTGACGGTTGAAATCGTTTCGCCGGTTTGAATCGTGTCGAGCCGACCGAACGCGACGACCTCACCTGCCATCGCTGCACCGCGCTTTGCAGTTTCTTCGCCACGAATTGAAAAAATTCCAGCAGCGCGGTCTTCATGTCCATTGACGCCATAGAGCGTCGCGCCATCACCGATACTTCCCCGGAGCACACGCGCGAACGATAATTTTCCACCCGCCTTTGTGTGCACACTCTTGAATACGACCGCACTTGGGTTTGAGCCAGCCAACGCCAATCGCTTGACCGTGTGGTCGACCGTCGGTGCTTCGTGACGCAGCGCTTTTAGTAAGCGCAAAATTCCGTTGCCATGCTGGGCCGACCCCAGCAGCACCGGACAGATCAAACCATCACGCAATTCTTTGGCGAGATCGTCGAAGACACGATCGTTTGGCGGCGGGATATCAGCGAGCAACTGCTCCAGCAACGCGTCGTCGTAGTCGGCCAGCCTTTCGAGCATTTCGAAACGAGCTTCTTGCTGGCGCGCCGCAACCGATGATGGAAGGTCGATGATCTTGCTCTCAGCGTGTTCGCGATAGACGTACGCGCGCTCCGACGCCAGATCGACAAATCCGGTTGCGATGCCGTTTTCCCAAATCGGGATTTGTCGCAGCACGAGAGGCTTGGAGCTGGCCGGTTGCAAACTTGGGATGATGTCGCGGACCGGTGTCTCGGATGTATCGATTTTGTTGAGAAACAAAACATGCGGCAACCCGATGCGATCGAGTTCTTTCAAGGCCATTTGCAGGGCTGGCACACGACGCGGATCTGGCTCGCAAACAACAACGGCCACATCACATACTGCCAACGCTAACGCGGTTTCATGGGCGAATTCGACCGAGCCTGGACAATCGACAAAGATAAATTTTTCGCCGAGAAATTCTGTCTCGGCAACATTGATGCTGACACTCATGGCATGGGCACGAGCTTCTGGTGAACTATCTCCGAGCGTTGATTTAGCGGCGACGGTGCCGGGCTTTGTCAGTGCTCCGGTGCGGGTGAGGATGGCGTCTAGAAGTGTGGTCTTACCGCTGGCAAAGGGTCCGATCAGCGCGATCGCTCGTGCGCTGCGGACCCCACGTCTCGCGCCCGGCTTGTCTTCACCGGTGCTCGAACCATCCTGTCGGCTTTGCGAAACTGTCATCACTGCCTCCATATACAGTGAGGCGCGCCAAACACGTTTGCCTTGCCCGCACCTCGGTCGGCAACAGCGGAACTATGGTCGCGCCAAAGCGTTCAGCGCACAATGAATGTGTGAGGTGACGGGCCGCACAGTTTCGTGAAACTGTCATTGTCTATGATGCTCGTGCGCAATTGCTGCATCGCGAGCGAATACTGCAGCGCACAGTCAGATTTTTAGAATTGCAAGGCTTTACGCCCGTTACGAGAAAAATAACTTGAATTGCTGCAAACTTGACGCATCATGGTTTTTGTCTGCGCGATCAACGGATGGGGGCATTCATTGAACGGGCAGATAGGGCCAGAGGGAAAATTGGCTCGTGGTCGTGTGAGGCTGGGTGATGAGTATCGAAGCATTAATGTCGGCAGCGCACGCCGCAGGTTACGTGATGGTAGCCGAAGAAGAACTTCCCGAGACCTTCGGAACCGAGCCGGCGGTTTTTGAATTCAAGGCGCAATCGTCAACTTCACTCGCAATTTGGCGGCCCGTCGTTCCAGCACTTGATGGCCAGCCTCTCGGGAGCGCACAGATGATGGGTGCTTGGGGATGGCTGACAGGTCGGTTTGCCGGTGGCGCGCACGCATAGTTTCGGTGCGTTGGACACAATGTCGTATGTCGGGGTCACAGTCGGGTGACACGACGAATTGACGGTCAACGCTGAGCCGATAACCGTTTGTCGAAAAGTTTTAGAGCGCACCTTCCCGTGCGCTCTTTTCATTTGAGATTTCGTCTTAGCTGGGGATCACGCTCACAGCGACCAACGCACTTAAGCAAACCATAAGCGCGATGCGATAAACTCGGCAGGCCCTACATGGTGCCGACGTCACGTTAGATTTCCGCAAAACCTCTGGATCCGTCGGCAGGCTTCCTCGAGCTGCTCCGTTGAAGCTGCATACGAAACGCGAAATGATGGCGATCCGGCGAACGCTGCGCCATGCACTACCGCCACGCCTTCTTCGTCGAGTAACGCAGTGACAAAATCCTCATCGGTTTTGATCGTAACGCCGGATTTCGAAGTTTTGCCGATGCAGCCCTTGATGCTTGGGTAGACATAAAACGCGCCCTGGGGCGTCGGGCACACGATGCCATTGGCTTGGTTCAACATGCCAACCACCAAGTCGCGGCGTTGCACAAACACTGCGTTATTTTTTGCAATAAAGTCCTGCGGTCCGTTCAGCGCTTCGACACCAGCCCACTGCACAATCGACGATGGATTGGACGTCGATTGCGATTGCAATTTGCACATCGCTTTGATCAGCACCTCGGGTCCGGCCGCGTAGCCCAACCGCCAACCGGTCATACAATAGGCTTTAGACAGGCCATTCATCGTCAGCGTTCGGTCGTAGAGCTTTGGCTCGACCTGCGCGATGGTTGCGAATTTCAAATCGTCGTACAACAAGTGCTCATAGATATCGTCGGTTAGAATCCAGACAGACGGATGGTCGAGCATGACGTCCGTCAGGGCCTTGATGTCCTCGGGTGAGTACGCCGTTCCGGTTGGGTTCGAGGGCGAATTGAATAGCAACCACTTGGTCTTTGGCGTGATCGCCTCGGCCAGCGCTTCCGGCTTCAACTTGTAACCGTCTTCCAACTTCGTTTCGACGAACACCGGGACACCGCCGCCGAGGATAACGATGTCGGCGTACGAGACCCAGCATGGCGCGGGCATAATGACCTCGTCACCGGGATTGAGTGTGGCCAGCAGGGCATTATAGAGCACCTGCTTGCCGCCGGTTCCAACCGACACCTGGGACGGCTTGTAGTCGAGGCCGTTCTCGCGCTTGAACTTTGCAGCGATCGCCGCTTTAAGCTCGGGGATACCATCGACGTCGGTATATTTCGTTTTACCAGCATCAAGCGCGGACTTGGCGGCATCTTTGATATTTTGCGGTGTGTCGAAATCAGGCTCGCCCGCTGACAAAGAAATGATATCGCGTCCCGCAGCCTTGAGTTGGCGCGCCTTCGTCGACACCGCGATGGTGGCAGATGGCTGAATCCGGTTCAAACTTTCGGCAATGAAGCCCATGGATACGACGCCTGTCATTAGGAGTGGACGTGATACTCACGGTCACTGCGCAAAACCTTCATCTCGCAAGAGCGAGATAGGCGGCGGGAAGCTACGCGCAACGCTGGGAAGTCGCAAGTCAGCCTTTCGGGTCAAATCGGCACGATAAAAACGCTGTCGCGTTCTGGGCGCGCGGTAGGTCGTTGCCAAGACCAATAGTGATTTTGCAACACTGAGCCAGCGATCGTTGCCGACTGTCGATGTGCTGCGCGATCGCCACAATCCCGGCCAATCGATGCCAAGAAATCAGGGTCAACTTGTCCTTAACGCACAGCGACTACGGCTGACGTCTCAAGACGTCTGTCGGCGTTCTGACCGGGAGAAGTCATGACCAGCGATGCAAATAGATATCGATCGACCGGAGCCAACATCGAAAACCACACAGGGCCAGAATCGTGGGCAGATCGCCAACCCACCGCGCGCGGTTGGGGGCATCACTCAGATGGTCCGGTTTCAAATCGAACGGGCAAACGAACCGTTTCCCGTTGGCGGGTTGTGCGACCTGCCGCCGACGCAGTGGTGGCTTTCGCCGTGTTCGCTGTATTGACTGGCGCGCTCAGCAGCCAGCCCTCGATTGCAAGTCCGATCACACCGCTCATCGCGCTCTCAGTTCCAGCGCCATCTGTCCCTGCGCCAAACGGCTCGTCACTGGCGGTGGTCGCAATCGACGATAATGCGCCGGTTGTCCAAATCGCGACGACCACTGCCAATAGCTCAAATGCCGTTTATCGCAGGACCAGCGATCAGACCGCCATTTTGCTGCTGGCAATGTCGTTTTCCATACTCGCAGCCTTCAATCTCGCCTTTTTTCGCCATTTGCGCCAAGCGTATGCCCGTCCCAAGCGGCGCGATCGGCGCCAGCAATCATCTCCACACCATTTATCTGGATCGTGCTGATGCCCGCAGAACCCCGTGGTAGGGTCGTATGGTGGTTCGGCCGTCTTTCACTTCGGTGAACCGAATTGTCCTGACGCACCGTAGAGTGAAAGAGTTGTAATGTCGGAGGCTTCGAAAATGTCGCAGCGCTTAAATGGCCAGCTCCACGCTCTTCGCGCCGCAGTCGTCCCCGTAGCCGTTGTCGGAGCGCTTGGATTTTTCGGCACGATGGCCGCAACGAGTTCAGAAACCTTATTGCGTTCGAGTTTTTCGACGGCTCTCAACAACACGGTAATCAACCAAGTTGTTGCTGCAAAATCGGCACCGATTTCTGGCAGTGAGGATTTCTGGCTTAGCGCCATGCGCCAAGACGGCCGCTCGTCAATCACCAAGGCTGTATCCATTGGCGACCAGATCTCGTTGAGCCTGGGAGGAGAACGGCGAACACTTGAAGTTGCAGCGGTGTCGGAGTTCACGCCGCAAATCACTGAAATCGATACGTCATCAAGCCACTCGCGCTTGGTGCTGGTCACAGCGCGTGACACATCGAACAGCGCGCGGCAGCCAATTCGCTTTGTGATGGAGATTGAAAAGCCCAGCGCAGCTGATGGCCAGGGTCGGGGCGCTCGCGCTCTCTAAGTCACCGCTTTGCTAATCGGACCTTACGAAAGCCGCGGCAGTCTCCGCGGCTTTTTTCGTCACCACGCAACTGGTGATTTATCATGAAAGAAGCCGCCAGTTGGTCCAGCTTTCGGCAGCAGAGCCAGCCAAACGGGCGTCTCCGCACCCTCAATGACCGATCGCGTTGCATCTTTGCCGCCCATGTCGGTGCGCACCCAACCTGGACACACGGCGTTGATTTTGATGTCAGCCGTCGGCGCTTTGGCTAAGGCCTCAGCGGCTGCAATCCGAGTCAGTGCATTAAGCGCCGTTTTCGACATACGGTAAGCTGGAAATCCAGCCTGCATGTCCGATAACTGTCCCGCCCGCGATGAGACGTTGACGACCCGTCCATAACCGCGCTTCATCATGCCCGGCAAAGCCGCCTTAATGAGCGTAGCCGGGCCAAGCACGTTAGTTGTCCAAGTTCGCAGCATCACATCGTCGGTCAAATCAAACAGACTCGACGAAAATCCACCCGGCGCATCAATAAAGATCGCAGCGTTGTTGATGATGACGTCGACCGGCCCATGCGCTGCCGAAATCACTTCAAATTGGGCCGCAATGTCGCGCGACGCGGCCATGTCGAGCACAACTGGCGTCACGCGCGCGTCCAACGCAGCCAACGTGTCGGCCCCCGCCGCCGCTTTATGTTCGTTGCGGGCGCTGGCCAAAACATTCAATCCGGCAAGCGACAACTGGCGGGCGATTTCAAATCCGATGCCGCGCGCAGCGCCGGTAATCAGTGCTGTACGCCGCATGTGATCCTCACCCGCAATGACTTCGATGACATCGCTAAATCGTTATGTGTCGCATGGCATGGACCCGACGAGCCGGAAGCCACAATGCGGCCAGCGTAGTCTGGCACCAAAGCCTGCGATCGCCAACGGTCCGCTACGGCGCCTGTGCGTCCAACGACGCGGACCGGATCGCGGAGAGAAAACCCGGAATGTCGCGCTCAAGCGCACCACGGATGACAAAACCCGGGATCAGGGCTCCAAACCCCACGATTGCTGTGTATGTCAATCGCGTTGCGGCACCACCGGCGAGCGGCGTGAGACGCCATTCGCCCTCCAGCGCTCTCATATCGCCGCCAACGCGGCTAAAGCGGATCCGCTTCCCGACCTCATATTCCGACCGGAACTGGCTGCGCAGTTCGGGTAACATGCTCAACCATCGCAAGCGATGCTCGCGCACATCCCAGGCGTGGCCCGGACCCACCTCAAGCACGCCGCAGTAGGTGAGATTCGGAAGAATGAGCGGGGCTTTGCTGCATTCGAACAGGATCTTCCACACGCGAGCGGCCGGTGCGGCGATGTCGACAACACCAACAACGTGGCCATCAGCCGGGCTTGGCGCTGGCTTGACCCGAACAACAGCCTCACCGGCCGCTAATCGATCGGCATCGCCTGGCGCAAGTTCGACAGCATGAGCGGCGGCTACGCCAAACATCCAAACGATCGCGGCGGCGGCGGTGAGGTTGGTGACACGAGATCGTGAGACAGGAGGCCGTGAGGCAAAAGCCTTCGACACGTCGGAATAGCACGAGCGCAAAGCAAATATCCTGTTTGATGAGCCAGACGATACTCACACACCGATCGAGCAACCCGCCTAGACGCGGTCGCACACGCTTCGCAGTTTGGAATTGTTCGGGCCAGAGTTACGCGGAGTAAGCACCGATAGTTTCAGCGGATCCGTGCGGCACTGCGACGGCTCAAAGTCGTTGCCCGAGGTGGCAGACGAAATCATACTTGGTGCTCCGGCAATCTCAATGTGCTGCCTTAGCGCAGCCGTTGCTCTGACTCTTTTGTCTGGTGAACACGGGCTGCATCGCGTTCGGACGTCACCGGCCCTTAGCCCCTAGGACGACAACTTGGACATGCCTGTGACAGTCGAAGCGACGCGCGCCCAAAAACGTCGCCCAGGGTTCAAAGTCTTGCGCGTGATCACCGTCACGATTGCAATCGCTGCAAGCGTCATCGGGGGACTGGCCGTCTTGATGTGGCATCGACCGGCGACCGCCGCGCTATTCAGTACCGTCTTCGGAGATCGCGGCGCCAGGGTCGAACGCGATGTGGCGTTCGGTGCGCAACCCCGTCAAAAGCTTGATGTCTACCGGCCACCGATCGGAACGCCAGAACGCGATCCGATCATCTTATTTCTGTACGGTGGCAGTTGGAGCAGCGGCAGCAAAGACATTTACGCGTTCGCTGGCCAAGCCTTGGCCGCGCGCGGCTTCACCACGGTCGTGAGTGACTATCGGCTCTATCCAGAGGTGCAATTTCCAGCCTTCGTCGAGGACGCGGCAGCGGCCTATGTCTGGACCGAACGCACCCTTGCCAAGCAATGCACCCCGCAGCGTCCGATCATCATCGCCGGGCATTCGGCTGGCGGACATATGGCGGCCTTGCTTGGCTATGACCGCCGATACATCCAGGCGGTGTCGCCGGACGCGGCACCACCTGCCGCGATCATCGGCCTAGCTGGCCCCTACACGTTTGAACCGACGGTATGGCCATCGACGAGAGAGGCATTCGCGTCGGTGGCGGCGACACCGGATCGGCCCAGGCCGGTGACATTCGTCGCGCCAGGCGCTCCACCGAGTTTGCTCCTGCACGGCGCCGCTGACGATCTCGTAGCGCTCAAGAACACGCGTGAGCTCGAACTGGCGCTAAAATCGGTCGGCACGCCAACCGAGACTGCGTTTTTTGAGGGCGTCGGACACATTGGATTGGTGCTGACACTCGCCCCACCCTTTCGCTGGCGCGCGCCTACTCTCGATCGCATGGCGGAATTCGCCTCCACGTTTGCACTGACGCCGCCACACGTCGCCGCTTGCGCCGGTCCAAAACCCCGCCAGTGATCGGACTGCGTAATCAGGTGGCTTAAAAGGAAGCGTCATCGGTGGCATGTTCTGCGCGATCACCCGCGATTGATCTGACGCTGGCATGGGCTCATATTACGGTCATGGCAAAGCCTACCAAATCCGACACGTCAAAAGCGCCGCGGCCATCTCGGGGGCGGTCGGGAAAACCTGCAGCGCCACCGATGGAAACAGCGGCCGGAACACCCGGTTTCGGTGAGTCGCCGCAATCGGCTTTCATGGCGCACGGGCCACTCGGCAGCACCTCCAGCCGATCACACAAAGACGCGCACGGTTTACCGACACTGCCAGCACTCCGTGGCGGCGCACCGCGCCCACCGATGGGTGGCGAAAGCCTGACCGACACGTTGACCGCGCTACTGACCAAACCCGAGGAGCGTTCGGAGAAGGCCAAGGCGCTCATTGCCCGCCAACCGCTGATGGCCGAGCATCCGATCGTTGCTGGCACCACGCCGCAATTCGTGCCCCACCGTCCCGAGCGCCCCGAAAAAGGCGAAGGCGGCGTTCGGTTCGAAATCGTGTCCGAGTACACGCCGAAGGGCGATCAGCCCCAAGCCATCAAGGAACTGGTGGACGGCGTATCGCAGCATGAACGCAGCCAGGTGCTGCTGGGCGTGACGGGCTCGGGCAAGACATTCACCGTAGCCCACGTCATCGAAGCTACCCAGCGGCCAGCCCTGGTGCTGGCGCCGAACAAGACACTGGCGGCGCAGCTCTACGGCGAGTTTAAGAGCTTTTTCCCGAACAATGCGGTCGAGTATTTTGTTTCGTATTACGATTATTATCAGCCCGAAGCGTATGTGCCGCGCACCGATACCTACATCGAAAAAGAAGCCTCGGTGAACGAACAGATCGATCGCATGCGACATTCAGCGACGCGGTCGTTATTAGAGCGTGACGACGTTATCATCGTCGCATCGGTCTCATGCATTTACGGTATCGGTTCGGTCGAAACCTACACGGCGATGACGTTCACGGTGCGCCAGGGCGAGAAGCTTTCGCGCGATCAATTGCTGGCTGATCTCGTCGCTCTTCATTATCGCCGCAACGATCTGAACTTCCAGCGCGGCACATTTCGGGCACGCGGCGATACGGTCGAGGTCTTTCCAGCCCACATGGAAGATCGCGCGTGGCGCTTTTCGCTGTTTGGTGATGAGGTCGAGACGATCGTCGAATTTGATCCGCTGACCGGTGCCAAAACAGACGAACTGACGCTGGTGAAGATCTATGCCAATTCGCATTATGTAACGCCTAAGCCGACACTCCAGCAGGCCATTAAGTCGATCAAAACCGAGCTTAAGCTGCGGCTCGAAGAGTTGTATGCCGCAGGCAAGCTGCTCGAAGCCCAGCGCTTGGAACAACGCACGACGTTCGACATGGAGATGATGGAGGCGACTGGCTCTTGTGCTGGGATTGAAAACTATTCGCGCTATCTGACAGGTCGCAACCCAGGCGATCCGCCACCGACTTTGTTTGAATATTTGCCCGACAACGCGCTGGTATTTGCTGATGAAAGCCACGTCACCGTTCCGCAAATCGGCGGCATGTTTCGAGGCGACTATCGGCGCAAGGCAACGCTTGCCGAGTATGGCTTTCGGTTACCCTCGTGCATGGATAATCGCCCGCTGCGTTTCGAAGAGTGGGACGCGATGCGGCCGCAGTCGGTGTTTGTTTCAGCGACGCCAGCAGCGTGGGAGCTCGAACAAACCGGCGGCGCATTCGCTGAACAGGTCATTCGCCCGACCGGCCTGATTGACCCGCCCGTCGAAATTCGTTCGGCCAAAACACAAGTCGACGATCTGCTCGACGAGGTGCGCCAGGTGGCTGCTAAAGGCTATCGAACGCTGGTGACGGTCCTGACCAAGCGCATGGCTGAAGACTTGACCGAATACATGCATGAGAGCGGCATCCGCGTTCGCTACATGCACTCCGATATTGAAACGCTCGAACGTATCGAAATCATCCGCGATTTGCGCCTGGGCGCATTCGATGTGCTGATCGGGATCAATCTGCTGCGCGAAGGGCTCGATATTCCAGAGTGCGCGCTCGTTGCAATTCTCGACGCCGACAAAGAGGGGTTTTTGCGCTCTGAGACGTCGTTGGTGCAGACCATCGGTCGCGCAGCGCGCAACGTCGACGGCAAGGTGATTTTGTATGCCGACCAGATCACTGGATCGATGGAGCGCGCGATGGCCGAAACCAGCCGTCGCCGCGAAAAACAGGTCGCGTACAATACCGCAAATGGCATCACGCCAGAGAGCATCAAACGCAACATTCACGATGTGATGCAGTCGGTCTATGAGCAAGATCACGTCACCATCGACGCCGGGCTAACACGCAGCGACGAGCCGATGGTGGGACATAACCTCGGGAAGGTGATCGAGGACATGGAGCGGCGCATGAAAGACGCGGCTGCCGATCTCGAATTCGAAACCGCGGCGCGATTGCGCGACGAGATCAAGCGATTGCGTGAAACCGAGCTAGCCATAGCCGACGATCCACTGGCACGACAGTCGGACATCGAAGACAGGGCGGGCAGCTTCAAAGGCGAACGCAAGTATGGTTCAGCTGCAAATTTGCCGCCGAAGTCGCGCGTCAAGACGGATTACGAACCAATTCAGCCAACCAACGCCCAGTCCACATCGCGGATCAAAAAGCCAACGTTAGACGACATGGGGCCTGGAACAGATCGTCCGGTGCCAGCGCCGCGCTTGCCGACCGTTGATCCACGAACCAAAGCCGGAGCGTTTGGCGAAGGGATCGCTGGACCGCACAAGCCAACACTCGACGAAATGGGTCCGCACGCATCCCTACCCGTCAAATCCGGGCCAATGCCATTGCCAGAAAAACCGCAGCCACCGACCCGGACGCGCGAGTTCGACGATCCATCTGAAAAAGGCAAACGACGCGGCCGACCGCGAAAAACCGGCCGACCCGGCCAATAAACACTTCTCCGATCGGGCTATGCTTTGGCTTGCGAACACCGCGGCGCGACAGCCGCTGCACCGGGAACCATGCCATCAACCGAACGTTTTTGAAGCAGGTCAACCTGCAGAGGAGGCGCTTCGTGCCCAAAATCAAAAACGCGAAAATCTTGATCTTGGCGACAGATGGATTTGAACAATCGGAGCTCGATGTTCCGCATGAAAAATTAAAGGCTGTGGCTCAGTTGGTGCATGTCGCGGCTCCCAGTTCGCGCAAGGACAAACAATCAATCCGCGGCTGGAAAGACGGTGACTGGGGCGATAATGTTGCGGTTGACGCCGAGATGTCCGAAGTCTCGAGCTCTTTTTACGACGCTCTGGTGTTGCCCGGCGGTCAGATGAATCCCGACACGCTTCGTCAAAATCCTGAGGCGATGTCTTTGATCAAAGACTTTCTCGCGGACGGAAAGACGGTCGCCGCGATCTGCCATGCACCGTGGCTGCTGATCGAAGCGAACGCCGTTCGCGGCCGTAAGATGACGTCGTATTCTTCAATCAAAATGGATTTGGTCAACGCCGGTGCGATTTGGGTCGACGAAGCGGTCGTTGCAGATGCTGGCATTGTCACCAGCCGTAAGCCCGAAGATCTAAACGCATTCGTTGCCAAAATCATCGAAGAGGTCGAGGCAGGCCGCCACGAGCGGGCAGTCTTGGCCGCGTAACGAACCCGACGCCAACGCGCCGAAGACAATAACATCAAGCCGGACGACGATTGGATGGCCATCCACCGATCAATTGTCCGGCTTGAAATTTTTTGATCTCATTTTGCGACCGACCTCTGCGTCAGAAGGCTGGAGCCAAGCGATAAAATCGCCGCTGACCAACCGCATATGTGGTATCCGGGCGTGGTCGAATGGTAGCTTAGGTACCAATCAATGCTGACCACGTGCGACGACACCCTCTTTACTGATCGATTTTTCAAGCGGTGAGCGACCGCGCGGCAGCTGCAGGAGATCAACCATGGCAGCGAAACAGCCGTCGAGCCCGTTTGACGCCACACCACATCCAGACGTACGGGCGCGCAACGGTCAAATCCCCTCACAACCGCCGACCGAAGAGCCGGCAATTCGCACCATTGCGATGCCAGCAGACACCAACCCTGCTGGCGATATATTCGGTGGATGGTTGATGGCCCAAATGGATATGGCGGCCGGCAACGCGGCCTCGCGGTTATCGCGCGGGCGATGTGCGACGATCGCCGTCGAAGCCATGTCGTTCTTGTCGCCCGTTAAAATCGGCGATGAGGTCACCGTGTGGGCGCCGTTGGTGCGCACGGGTCGGACATCGATGACTTTCGATGTGCAAGCTTGGCGTCGCCCACGGGATGGCGAACACCAGACGTGTGTGACACGTGCTCAGTTCACGTTTGTCGCCCTCGATCAACATGGGCGTCCGCGCGCACTCCCAAAACGCGACACGGTGCAAGGCGGAACCGGGGATTGGATTTAATTCAGATTGACCACATCTTTTTGCAGGGAATGTTTCGGTGCGAACGACAAAATCTATTTTGCAACGCGCGGTCAGCAGCCCCGTGGCTCTCGCATTGGCAGGCGGTTGGCTGACGTTTCTAGGCTGGCGGACGGCAAGCGCATGGCCGCGACTTTCGCTAGATATGGCAAGTGGCGATCGCCAAACCGAAGCAGCGCTCGTCGGCGCGATCACAGCCCATGTAGCGAACGCTGTGGTGCTTGCGCTCGGCGGTGTCATCATCATCTTCGGTGTTGCGGCGCTCGTCGCGCGTCGCGCGGCTCGTGGTGATGGCCGCAGGGCGGGTTTGGACGGCCCGGGATTTGATGGCCCGTGGATTGGACCCCAGCGGGTTTTGCTCATGCGGCACGCGGAAAAAACCGGCGACCTGGAGGACATACACCTGTCACAAGCTGGCCAGCAGCGTGCAGAGCGCTTGGCGTCATATCTTCCAGCAGAATATGGCTTGCCCGACTATCTGTTCGCCGCCGCCCGCTCAAAGCGCTCTATTCGATCGATAGAAACGCTTCAACCGTTAGCGGCGCGCATCGGGGCACAAGTCCGGCACGATGTTGAGGATGATGACTTCGAGGATCTGGTTGCTGAGATCACCCGCGACGCGCGGTATCGTGACAGCGTTATCGTCATCGCTTGGCACCACAAAAAGATCGCGCAAATCGCGGCCATGCTCGGGGCCGAGGACGGAACGTACCCCGATCCCTGGCCCGAGACGCTCTATGACGTCATCATCGATCTCGATTACGCGGCTGGCTATCCGCCGCACTGCAAGCAGATTAAGCCGCCGTTTTAACAGAGACCACGCCGATAACCCCCACTCGCAGAACTCTGCGGGTCATCGAGGCGGGTTGATTAGCACTTTTTCAATGTCGCCGCTAACTCGCGAAACATGTCGGACTGCGTTGGCATCACCTTGACGGACTGATTACAACCCTCGCCAGCAACGGCCATCTTGGCTTGAAAATATCTTCCCGAAAGTTGGATTTCAAAGCCATCGGCAGTGACGTCGCCAGCCAACGTCCCTTCGACTTCATTGATTTTGTCTCGCCAATGGCCGGTGACTTTCTCGCCTCGAACTTCAAGATCCGTCGCAGCATGGAGCTTAAAGTCAGCTCCATTGTCGCAACGTAGATTCTGCTGCATGCCGGGCACACCTTTTCGCGGCAAGTATGTGACGACACATTTGAAGTTGGCACTTGGCCCGGAGGTCGGCGTCATCACCGCTTGGCCAACCCAGCGGCCCACCAAATGCGCGAGTGGGTCAATTGGAAGCGCCGCCTGATTTTCGCCGGTCACAAGTGTCGAAAGTGCAAGTGTACTGCACACCAAAGCGGTGCGATATGCGGTAGCCATGACGCTAACTCCCTCAACGCGGCGAGCGCTGCCTATTTTTCTGGCGCTGCGGCGTGACCTTGGTTATTTTCTCGATCAGCCCCGACTGATTTTGATCAACAAATGTGCGCGCCGATCGCGTCGCTTTGATGTTCGCTTTTGGGAAACTTATCGTTGCGCTCAAGCGTAGGTTATCTGTCACGACAAATAATCGCGACCAGGACCCGCTGGGGTCTTGTGGAGACGGCGGGACTCTCCCATCCTTTGTGTCAACAAGACCGGGTCGCGCGCTCGGTCGTCCCGCTGGCACCATCCCGCCAACGGCAAAGTCTCAACAGGAAAGCAGGCAGCACATGCCATCGCACCCACCGCTTAAAGTTCATCTTCGCGCACGCGCCGTGCCGATTGCAGAACGCCGGCATGGTTTGAAATGGGCCGCCGCCATGGGCGCTGCACTTTTGGCGGCAGCCACCTTACTCGCGCCGCAGCCGGCTTGGTCGGCCGATGCCTTCAATGCGCTCAAGGGCAATTGGTCGGGTGCAGGGCGAGCGTCGTTTGCCGGCGGCCAGAGCGAGAAATTACGCTGCTCAGCGCGATACTCGGGCGGCGGCTCAAACTTGGCTCTCAACGTGCGCTGTGCCAGTCCGTCGGCACAGATCAATCTGACCGGCACTTTGGCCGCGGCTGGCAATAAGGTTTCGGGGAACTGGGCTGAAAACTCTTTCGGCCTGAGCGGAGCAGCCAACGGGTCTGCGTCGGCGAATTCCGTCAGATTGCGAATTTCCGGCAGCACAACGGGGTTTTTAACGCTGAGCGTCGCAGGCAACAGACATACGTTTGCGATCTCGTCGCAGGGAACGTCTTTAACGGGCGTCAGTGTCAACATGGCGCGGCGCTGATCAGATTGTTGGAGCGGGCTGCTTCACCGTTTCGTAAACCGAGCGGTGCAGCGGATCACCCGTGATGGCACCCAGCTAGCACGACGGCACAACTCCCCCAGACCCAGGTGTTGTCGCCGTCTTGTCACAGTCTACCGATCAACAGGGGCTCGCCAATTCAGTGCTGCCTTGTCATAAGCAGAGGGTCGCGATTTCAGCGGCGGAGGGAACTTTGGTGATTAATTTGACAGGTCGTCGCGTTGCCAATGGCATGCACCGCTGGGTTTCGCAGGCGGCACTGGCTGTTTTGGTTATCTTGCTGGCGGCGTGGCCGACGCAGGCCGCTGACAACCCGTTTGCTTCGCTCAACGGCACTTGGAATGGCTCGGGGACGGCTAAGTTCGACGGTGGCAAAACCGAGAGCTTGCGTTGCAAAGGCTACTATACCGGGGGTGGTGACAGCTTAGGATTATCAATCCGTTGCGCCAACGCGTCCGCAAAGGTTGAACTGCGCGCCAATCTCAAGTCCGCCAACGGCACAGTGTCGGGTGATTGGGAAGAACGGACGTATAACCAGTCTGGCACCGTCACCGGCAAAGCCTCAGCTAGCCGCTTAAATCTGAATATCAACGGCGGCATTCAAGGCTCAATGTCAGTGTCAGTCGGCGGCGGAGGTCACCAAGTTTCCGTTTCGACAGGCGGGCCAACGCTCAAAGGCATCAACATCTCGATGTCGCGATAATACAGTCGCGATTACACAAGGGTGCAGCCATGACGCATTTGCGCGCTGATCGTTCAGCTCATCACCGAGCGTTGGCAGTAGCAATTTCATTGGTCGGGATTGTAGCAGCTACTGCCCCAACCTCGGCACAGCGCGGTTACGCCAACGAAACCGAGCGCCCGGTGGTGACGGCCTACAGCCGTTATGGCAATGGCGAAATCTCAGCCGCCGTGCGGCCAGCTAAATATTCGCCGGAAGTGCGCTTGCCCGGCGGTACGTGGGTCAGCTGCCGGCGAAGCTGCGCTGAGACCCTTCGCGTCGAAACCATTGATCGCGATGAAGGCAATAGCCGCGATATCGGTTCAGGCGGACTGCTGAACGAATGCGGCGTCTTTGGCTGTCTCGAAATCCGTCACCCGCAATAAGCGCACTTAACCCACAGAACTTTGCCGCGTATTCGGATCGCCGGTACGGTCCGCCTTGCGCAGCCGAACCGCAGAGCGACCTCAAATCAAGAATGGGTTGGTGCGCCGCTCTTGCCCAATTTGCCCGGGCGGACCATGCCCGCAGATAAACGAAACGTCATCGCCGAGCGGGAACAACTTGGTTTTGATCGCGTTTATCAGCGCCGTGTGGTCGCCGTATGGGAAATCGGTTCGTCCAATAGAGCCGCGAAACAGGACATCACCGACGAGTGCGAGCTTTTGATCGCGTTGGTAAAACACGACTGAACCTGGCGAATGACCTGGACAATGCAACACCTCAAACGTCTGGCCAGCAACCGTGACGTGATCTCCGTCGCCGATCCAGCGGTCGGGCATGACGTTGCGCGAGCCAGAGATGCCGTAGGTTCGCCCCTGCATCTCCAGTGCGTTCAACAGGATTTCATCTGCGCGGTGCGGACCCTCAATCTCGACGCCAAGCTTGCCGCGCAATTCGTCGGCGCCGCCTGCATGATCGATGTGACCATGCGTCAGCAATATCTTTTCAATTTGAATGCCGGTTTCGGCGATCGCAGCTTCGATCCGGTCGATGTCACCGCCAGGATCGACGACCGCGCCGATCTTCGTCGCCTCGTCCCAAATCAACGTGCAATTCTGTTCAAACGGCGTCACTGGAACAATGGCAACTTTGAAGCGCGCGGCGGCCGGAATGGATTGGGAAACGGGTGTTGTCATGTTTGTTGACCAAGTGCTCGTTTGTACGCTCACGTTTTTCGACCGCTAGCCCTGTGACATCAGGCCATTGCGTGGTCCACGTAACGGCATCCGGCGATGATTTCCACACAAACATGCCGAGCGTAACAATCTGAGTTAGAAGCCGACGGTTTTTGTTGCTTGCCGCGTTAGCGGCATGAGCGAAAGCGTACAAAACGGGACGCGGAGCGGTCGACACGCGTTGGGGTTCGTTTTCGTCGTCGGGATGCGCGTTACAAATTAGACGTATCTGACCAGTATGCGGGCCTATGCTTCAGGCTGATCAAGCCGCAAGAGGCAATGAAAACGGACTGGATGACAAATACTGTGACGCAATTGGGGTGCGAGACATGCGAACGGGTTTGATGATGACGGTCGGGATGATTGCAGTGGCTGCGGGCGCTGCGGCATTGGTCTGGGCAAAACCAGACGCGGTTGCGCCGTTGATCCAAATGGTCACGGGTCGTGACCACTCGGCTCCGGCAGCAACTCCTAGGGTCGCAGCGTCAGCTCCAGCGGCGGGCGGATCGCGTCGTGATGCGAACGCGCCGGTCGTGGTTGAAGTGGCGCCAGCAAGGCAGGCTGTTGCGTCGGGCGACATTCGCGCAGTTGGGTCTTTGCAGTCCGATGAAGCTGTCCAAATCGCCTCAGAAATTGCCGGCCGTGTTTCAACGATCCCCTTCAACGAAGGCCAACCGGTCAAGTCGGGAGACATCATTGTTCGCCTCGACGAAGCTTTGGCCAAAGCTGATCTCGCCGATGCCAAAGCCCGGCTGGCCCTTGCCGATGCCAATAACGACCGTGCTCGCACGCTCGCACGCACGGGGACAGTGACCGGCCGCACGCGCGATGAGGCACTCTCGAATTTCGAGACCGCTAACGCGGCGGTCGAGCTCGCGCAAACGCGGCTAAGTAAGCATACACTCGTGGCGCCTTTCGATGGTGTCGCTGGCACCCGTAGCGTTTCGATCGGCGCGTTCATTCCGATCGGTAGCCCGATCGTCAACATCGAAAAAATTGATGCACTGAAAGTTGATTTCAAACTTCCTGAAGTCTACTTGGCTCAAATCAAAGTCGGCCAAAAGCTGGACGTCACAGTCGACGCGTTCCCCGACCAAACTTTTGGCGGGGAGATTTACGCCATTAACCCGCTGGTCGACGTCAACGGACGCGCGCTCCAAATTCGCGCTCGTTTGCCCAACGATGGACTGGTGCTGCGACCTGGATTGTTCGCGCGGATCACGGTTAAGGGGCTAACGTCGCGCGAGGTCACGCTCATTCCCGAAAGCGCCGTTGTTCCGCGCGGCGGCGAGAGTGTCGTGTTTCGCATCGACAATGGCAAAGCCATCGAAGCCGTTGTGAAACTTGGCGAGCGCAAAGATGCCGAAGTCGAAATTCTTGAAGGGCTAGATCCCAAGGCGACTGTGGTGATTGCTGGCCAACAGAAATTGCGCAACGGGTCGAGCATTGAAGTTCTGACAACAGGCGCCGTACCCGCCAAGGCCGCTTTGTCGGTCGGTCGGAGCGGCTGATGGGACTTTTCGAATTTTACATTCGGCGGCCGGTTTTCTCCACCGTCTCGAGCCTCATTCTGATCTTGCTCGGCATCGTGTCGTTCGACCGGCTAACCGTGCGTGAATATCCCAACGTCGATGAACCCGTGGTGTCGGTTACTACAAACTATCCCGGCGCGTCGGCCGAAATCATCGAAAGCCAAGTCACGCAAATTCTCGAAGGATCGATTGCCGGTATTGAAGGGATCGATGTCTTAGAATCGTCCAGTCGGCAGGAATCCAGCCGCATCACGGTTCGCTTTCGCCCCGATATCGATGCGGACGTCGCAGCCAGCGATGTGCGCGACCGCGCCAGCCGCGTACGCGGTCGGCTACCCGACGAAGTTGACGAGCCGATCATCGCAAAAGTCGAGGCCGACGCTCAAGCGATCATGTTCCTGGTGTTTTCGAGCCCGAATAAATCGGCCCTCGAAATCACCGACTACGTCGATCGTTTCATCGTCGATAAGCTGAAAAATCTGACCGGCGTCGCCGATGTCCAGATTTTTGGCGAACGGCGCTATGCGATGCGCATTTGGATCGACCGCGAGCGATTGGCCGCTTTCAATCTGACCGTGCAGGACGTGGAAGATGCGCTGCGGGCGCAGAATGCGGAAATTCCATCGGGACGTATTGAAAGCCAAGACCGCGAATTCAGCGTGCTGTCACGGACCGGCCTGACCACAGCCGAGCAGTTTCGCCAAGTCATCGTCAAGCTGTCCAACGGCCACCAGGTCAAACTCGGCGAAGTCGCGCGCGTCGAACTTGGCGCTGTCGATGAGCGTCGGCAAAGCAACTTTAACGGCACGCCGGCCATCGCGGTCGGCGTCATCAAGCAGGCGACGGCCAACCCACTCGACGTATCTACGGCTGTTCGCAAGGTCTTGCCCGAGATCAATGCGTCACTGCCCGATGGCTTGGAAGCCGCTGTTGGCAATGACGACAGCATCTTCATCGAACGATCGATCCGCGCTGTTTACACGACGATTGCCGAGGCCATCGTGCTGGTCGTGCTCGTGATCCTGTTTTTCCTGCGCTCGTTCCGAGCAGCGATCATTCCAATCGTGACGATACCAATTTCGCTGATCGCGACGTTCACACTGATGTACGCGCTTGGTTTTTCCGTCAACACCTTGACCCTCTTGGCCATGGTCTTGGCCATTGGCCTCGTCGTCGATGACGCGATCGTCGTGCTCGAAAACATCTACCGTCATATTGAAGACGGCATGAAACCCGTTCCGGCGGCTATCAAAGGCACCAAGGAAATTGGCTTCGCCGTGGTTGCGATGACCTTGACGCTTGCCGCCGTCTACGCGCCCATCGCCTTCGCTCCGGGAAAAACCGGACGTTTGTTTTTGGAGTTCGCACTAACGCTCGCTGGCGCCGTGATTGTGTCGGGTTTCGTCGCCCTCACCTTGACCCCGATGATGTCGTCAAAATTATTGCGCCACAACCCTAATCCAGGCCGCGTTTTTCTGTTGATCGAGCGCGGCTTATCCGGCCTCGAAAGTGGCTACCGGCGAATTTTGGGCATCGCACTAAAAGTCCGCGTGCTGGTGCTGGCCATCGCCGCCGGTGTCGCGGTCATGAGTGGGGTGTTGTTTACATCGTTGAAATCCGAATTGTCGCCGCAGGAAGATCGGGGCGTGCTTCGGCTGCGCGGTACGGCGCCGGAAGGTGCCACCATTGGGTACACGGCCCGCTATGCCGATCAAATGGGTGCCATTCTGTCGGCGGTGCCCGAGGTGCGGGACCGCCTCGTGATCGCTGGCACGCCTGACGTTTCGCAGTCGCTGGTGTTTGCTCCGTTGACCGATTGGGATGATCGCGAACGCTCGCAACAGCAGATCACCGCTGAAATCAATCCGCAGCTGCGGCGCATTCCTGGAATTTTAGCGGTTGCGCAGTCGCCTGGTGCTTTTGGTCAGCGCGGTGCCGGTCGTCCGATCGAATTCATAATTCAATCGTCAGGCACCTATCAAGAACTGCAGACGATGGTTGATAAAATGCTGGAGAAAGCTCGCGCGTATCCAGGCCTTGAAAGCCTCGACACCGACTTGAAACTCAACTCGCCAGAATTGCGGATCGAAATTGACCGGGCCAAGGTTGCCGATCTGGGGATCGACATCACCGCTGTGGGTCGAACACTTGAGACGTTGCTCGGAGGGCGCCAAGTCACGCGCTTTGAACAAAACGGCGAGCAGTACGATGTCTATGTTCAACTCGACGCCAAAGACCGGGCGTCTCCGCAAGCCCTATCGACGATATTTCTTCGCAGCCCACGCGGCGACATGGTGCAATTGTCGAATATCGTTTCAATTCGCGAATCAGTCGCGCCAAAAGAGCTGAAGCGTTTCAATCAGCTTCGTTCGGTGACAATACAGGCAAACCTAGCACCGGGGTACACCGTCGGCGACGGCTTGGCCTTTCTTGATCAAGCCGCCAGTGAAGTGCTGCCACCGACGGTGCAGACGGACGTCAACGGCCAGAGCCGCGATTTTCGAGCGTCCGCCGACAGCCTAGCGTTGGTGTTCGTTCTAGCGCTTGGCTTTATCTACTTGGTGCTCGCAGCCCAATTTGAAAGTTTCCGCGATCCCATCATCATCATGCTGACTGTCCCGCTGTCGCTAACCGGCGCGCTTGGCGCTTTGTGGCTAACCAATGGGACCCTCAACGTCTACTCGCAAATCGGGCTTGTGACGCTGGTTGGCCTGATCACGAAGCACGGGATTTTGATTGTCGAATTCGCAAACCAACGCCAGAGCCTCGGCGATGATCGCTGGACCGCAGTGGTCGAAGCTGCCGTGCTTCGGCTTCGACCCATTCTAATGACGACCGGTGCGATGGTGCTTGGCGCATTGCCGTTGGCACTCGGCGAGGGCGCTGGCGCTGAAAGCCGCCAGCAGATTGGCTGGGTCATTGTTGGCGGCATGAGTTTTGGCACGCTGTTGACACTGTTTGTCGTGCCAGCCGTCTATTCATATCTCGGTCAAGCGCCGTCCCACATCGACGAAGCGGCCCGCATCGAAGCAAATAGCGCCGTCGATGAGACCCATCCACGAGCTACTCCCGCAGAATAGGGGGAGGCGCAAAAAAACAGGGGCCCGCGAGGCCCCTGAAGGTAATGGAAGGATCGACATCACGCTAACAAACCATGAGTGCGGCTGTGGTCTGATGCTTACGCCGCGACAATTCCTTCATCGCCCGGATCGCGAAGCACGTAGCCCCGACCCCAAACGGTCTCGATGTGGTGCTTGCCACCGGTCGCTGCTTGCAACTTTTTGCGCAGCTTGCAGATGAACACGTCGATGATCTTGAGTTCGGGCTCGTCCATGCCGCCATAGAGGTGGTTGAGGAACATTTCCTTTGTCAGCGTCGTGCCCTTGCGCAGTGAAAGCAGCTCGAGCATTTGATATTCTTTGCCAGTCAAATGCACCCGCTGGCCGTGAACGTCGACCGTCTTAGTGTCGAGGTTGACGCGCAAATCGCCGGTTTCGATGATCGATTGAGCGTGGCCCTTCGAACGACGGACGATGGCTTGAATTCGCGCTACCAGCTCGTCTTTGTGGAACGGCTTCGTCATGTAGTCGTCGGCGCCAAAGCCAAGGCCCCGCACTTTGTCGTCGATACCTGCGAGACCCGATAGGATCAAAATTGGCGTCGACACCTTTGACACACGCAGGGTCTTCAGGACCTCATAGCCGCTCATATCCGGCAGATTGAGGTCGAGTAGAATAATATCGTAGTCGTAGAGCTTGCCGAGATCGACGCCCTCTTCGCCCAAGTCTGTCGTGTATACGTTAAAGCCTTCCGACTGCAGCATCAGTTCGATGCTTTGAGCCGTGGCGCTGTCGTCTTCAATAAGTAGAACTCGCATGACCGTCCCTCTCGTGCTTCGTCTGCGTTCCGTTTGCTCTTCGCCCCAAAAGAGAACGCACAACTGCTTCGAGCTAAACTGTTGTTAGGAAGTTACCGACGAGAGGTTAACAAAGCCTAATTTTGTCTGTGTGCTAACGACAAATCTTCAGATTTTCGAAAGTCCTTGGTTCGAAAGTTCTGAGTGAGAAGCCCGCCTTTGCTGGCGCGAGAGACAAACCCCCACGTTCGCGCCAGTGTGATGGCCCGCCCACGTCCACGAATTGTAATGCTTGCACCCCTCGCCCGCCCCCAGGCTCGCAATCAGGCGAATCTGTCCAAGGCGCCCACCTCGATCCAAACCCACTTTTCCTGACGTCAAGCTGAAAACCAGTACGAATCAACAGCTAACAGAATTCGCCATCGCTCCCTAGTGCGCCGCGGCCAAAAAATGGCTTCGATCGGGGCGGTCACAAGGGATTTGGTAACGCGTTGCTTTACCGCAACTTAAGCGCACGGTGATAGGGTTAAGCCACTGTCGCCAAGTGCCGTCGGCAACTTGACCTTGCGACAGTGTTAACGCACGTTACGTCCGCTCTAGCCAACATTTAGCGCTAGGGCACAACACGCTGGCACAGTTCTTGTTTCTGCTGGCAGCGAAGTTCGAATATGTTCAGGGTATCGAACGATGAAAGCACGCGAGACAGTGATGCGGTTAAAGCGGCGGGACGTGGACGAAAAAAATCGCAAGGTCGATGACCTGGAGCGGATCATCCGCGAGTTCGATACGATGGCGGGTGACCTGGATCGCCAGATCCAACTTGAAGAGGATCGCACCGGCATCCGTGATAGTGCGCATTTTTCGTACTCGACGTTTGCAAAAGCTGCAGCTCAACGCCGGGATAACTTGAGAAATTCAACCAATGGTCTGCGCGACCAGCTCGCCGCGGCCGTTCGGGAACGTGACGACACCATTGAGAACCTTGCCCGATCTGTCGCGCAAGCCGAAGGCCGGATTGATCAACGTCCCAGTGGTCGCCGTCGCGCCGACCGTATCGCCAATAGCGCAGCGCGCTGAGAAAATGAGCGCCACCAACAGACAGTAACCAGGCGGTGCCGACAAGGCGCCGCCTTTTTGCTATGCTGTGCACCGGCTTAGGCTGGACTGTGATCGCGTTGCCGAGGATAAACCGTCAATCAGTTTGGTGGATTGGTCGGTGGCGCAAGTAAGTTATGGCGTGGCGTGTGATTCGTGGCGGCATGTATCGACACCCAGTTCGCAACACCCAGGCCGCAACACCCAGGCCGCAGCACCCAGGCCGCACCGAATAACGATGAAGCCAAGAGTCACCGTTCGCTTGGCACCACACCGTTGAAACGCGCGCAACAAGGCTTGGCCAGTGATTGACGTCGAAACCCGTTTTTGTGCTGCCGGCCGCGACGCGCCACATCGCCCATGGACGCCGTCGACGATCCTTGGATTAGCCCACTTTGGGCAGTGCGCCGGGGCCCGATTGCCGCAGCGGTCTGCTTTTGTCGTTATCGCAATCCTTGCTGGCACGCTTCTGGGCGGTTGCGCTGGCGATAGTGCATTGACCGGCGCGCTGCCAACGGGTTTTAACGCAGGCAGCGGGCTTTCGATGCCCAATCTCGCGCTTCCGAAACTTGCGGCACCAGCGCCGACTGCGCCCATTGGCACGGTCACGCGCATCGAACCGGTTGGTACTCCGACAGAGATTTATGCGCGCATTGCCCGTGGCGCCGTGCAGTGTTGGTTTGGCCCGGCCGGACCTTTGAAATCGGCTTACATTTATCACGCCGAGGCGGATGCTCCCTCTCGCGGCGGACGAGCCGAGATCACGCTCCATGTCCGCGAACCAAGCCAGCCCAACCCGCGCGGCGCAAAAGCTTACCGCGTCAAGATCGAGCCTCAGGGCGAAGTATCTGTTGTTGAGGCTGAAAATTTGAAGCTTCCGGAGCCAATGGCCTTGGCACTCAACTCAGAAGTTGGCCGCTGGTCTAAGGGTGAGCAAGGTTGCACAGGTGCCACGACAGCCGTTGGATGGTCACCTCAAGACGGAACAGGTTCACAGCCGGTCGCTGGAGCGGCAACGAAGGCCAAAAATGCGAAGGCAGTCGCGGTCGCGCAATCGACCAAATCGCTGATCGCAAAGGGCAAGACCGCGTCGCCTCAAATTAAGCCGTAGTTGGAATGCGAGGGGTGGCTCGCACAACCATCAAAAGTGCGGTGTGCATCTGGCAAACAACTGGCCGCGACTCGTCAAACAGATGACGCGGATCCGCTAACGACCCACAATCGACGATGTGCCGATGATCGGCGCCCACGGTGGGCTGGGCCGCCGAATACTCACCGTATCGCTGATTTAAGCGCTGCCGCTGCGATAGGTTTGGATCTTGGTCGCGCGCAGGCCTGGAAGCCCGTGCTGATCAATCGACCGCTGCCAGGACAGAAATTCGTCAACTGTTAGCGTGTAGCGCTCGCATGCTTCTTCCATGCTGAGCAGCCCACCACGAACGGCTGCGACCACTTCTGCCTTGCGCCGGATGACCCAGCGTTTGGTATCCCGCGGGGGAAGGTCGGCAACGGTCAGCGCTGAGCCGTCCGGTCCAATCACAATGCGCCCGCGCGCTCTCATTTGTTGTTCGGTCATGATACTCAATACACTTTCAGACCACGTCCAAGTGTTGTACTTGGTTGCCATTAAATTAGCGCTAAGGCACTGAGTCAACACAACATTAAAAGGTGTCTCACGGTCCAGCGCGAAGGCCACATTTCGTCTTTGTTGTGCTAACGAGCATCCCGGTTTGACCCGAATTACGCTCGTTGGGATCGTCCTTGCCAGTTTCAGGCCAAGTCGGCTGCGATTTTGGCTGAAATAGGGTATGCATTTGGTCGGCGAACATGCGCGTCATCACCTTGGCCAGAGACGTTAATTGCTATAATCATTCGAGACGGTCGCGGTTTTAGGGCCTCCGTTGATCCAGCGTAACTTTGCGCCGGGAGAAGTAATGCCGTTCGACCGCGCTTATTCGCGAATTCCGTGGACGGCCAACGGGTTCCGCCCTGACCAAAGCTCGACCGGTGACGATGGTCGGCTGGCATGAAAGGAACGGCTGGTATGAAGGCGACGGAATGCGACAGTTGCTTTTAATCTGACCGATGGCACAAAATTTTATGAACGTGAGTCCAACCGCCAAGACTGAGCCAACCGCAATCGCGCCCGCCGCGACCAAGCCATTGCGCGTGGTTGTCGCAATGTCCGGCGGCGTCGACAGCTCGGTGGCCGCAGCGATGATGAAGGCCGAGGGTCACGACGTGATTGGCATCACGTTGCAGCTCTATGATCATGGATCAGCAACCGGCCGCAAAGGCAGCTGTTGCGCTGGCCAGGACATCCACGACGCCCGCCAAGTTGCAGACGCGCTTGGCATCCCGCATTACGTTCTCGACTATGAGGCTCGCTTTGCCGCCAAAGTCATCGATCGATTCGCTGCGAGCTATGTTGCCGGTGAAACGCCGATCCCGTGCGTAACGTGCAACAACGAAATCAAGTTTCGCGATTTGCTCGAAACCGCACGTGATCTGGGCGCCGATAGGCTGGTGACGGGCCATTATGTGCAGCGCCTCGATGGGCCTGATGGTCCAACACTTGCTCGCGCAGTCGATGCCGAACGCGACCAGAGCTATTTCCTGTTCGGCATCACACCAGCGCAATTGGAAACGCTCCGCTTTCCTCTCGGCGGCTTGCGCAAATCAGAGGTGCGCGAACTCGCCCGCCAGCACAACATCGCAATCGCCGACAAAGCCGACAGTCAGGATATCTGCTTCGTGCCGACGGGGCGCTACACCGACGTCATTCAACGATTGATGCCAAGCGCGATGGACGCCGGCGATATTGTCCACATCGACGGCCGCGTCTTGGGACGGCACGAGGGCATTATTCATTACACGGTCGGCCAACGCCGGGGCCTCAAAATTCCGGGGCCTGAACCGTTGTTCGTCATTCGGCTTGATGCCGCGCGCAACCAGGTACTCGTTGGGCCGAAATCAGCCTTGAAGACGACCGGTCTTGTCCTACGCGATACCAATTGGCTGGGGGAAAAGCCGCTCGAACAGGTCGCAGTCCACGGTCTTGATCTGTATGTTCGATTGCGGTCGTCGCAAGCGCCGCGTGCTGCTGTGTTGCACGCTGACGCCGACGGTTGCCATCGTGTCGACCTCATCGACGGCGAAGAAGGCATCGCGACGGGACAAGCGTGCGTGTTTTATTCCGATAATGGGCCGCAAGCCCGTATTCTCGGCGGCGGCTACATTGCCAAGACACTGAAGACCTCAAACGCTGAAGCGCAGCGTGACGCGGTGACAGCAGTTGGTTTCGGTGGCTAATCTCCGTTAAACGGGGATAGCGGCACTTCGAAGGAGATGCACGGTGGGTGAAAAGCAGCGTCAACAATCGGGCGCAATGCTCATGCGCGGTGTCAATCTGACCAAGCCGCATCAACTCGACGAAAATGATGTTCGCGATGCTTATCGCCGGTGGGCGCCAGTTTATGACTACACCTTTGGCCGCATCTCAACCGCCGGTCGCCGCCATGCGGTGGAAGTGATCAACGCCAGCGCAGGCAAAGTTTTGGAAGTCGGCGTCGGCACGGGCTTGTCATTGCCAGATTATCGCTCAGACTTGTCGATTACTGGCATCGATCTCGCGCCTGAGATGCTTGATAAAGCTCGCGAGCGTGTTACCGACGCCGGCCTGAAAAACGTCTCTGGCTTGCACGAGATGGACGCCAGCAACCTAGAATTTGCGGACAACTCGTTCGATACCGTTGTCGCAATGTACGTGATCACCGTGGTTCCCGATCCAGCCAAGGTCATGCAAGAACTTGCCCGCGTCGCCAGACCCGGTGGTGAAGTCATGCTGGTCAACCATTTCAGTCAGGATGACGGTGTGCGCGGGTGGGTTGAGCGACGAATGGCTCCGTTCGCCGATCTGGTCGGTTGGCATTCTGTCTTTGACGTCTCGCGGGTCATGGTTTGCAACGACCTCAAGCTGATAGAGCGCCGGTCACTTCGGCCCATGGGCTTGTTCACGATGATGCGTTTCCGCAAGGATGCCACAGCTGTCAAAGCGCCGCTTGCGGCCGAATAAGTCGATCAACGGTTGGTATTATGGAATCGCGTTGAGGCGTTGTTCACGGCAGCCGTGGTGGTTGACAGTGGTCACCGCCGCTCCCTATAGACGGGCTCGCGATCGACAGATGGCGGCGATGGCGGGATAGCTCAGGTGGTTAGAGCGAAGGTCTCATAATCCTTAGGTCGGCGGTTCAAGTCCGCCTCCCGCTACCAAAAAATCACCACTACTACCATTTCAATCAGCGGCGAAACCGAGCGGCTGACACGACCGATGTCGATGGAAAACGCCTGAAATGGAAAACGCCCGGAACGTTGTCCCGGGCGTTTCGCTTTTGTGGCTTGGTGTCAGACTGCGTTGCGGCACTGCGCGTAACGACGCAACCAGATGCGATTGCCAGTCTCGCGGGCACGCCGCTTCAACCAATTACATTCGCCGTAGTAGTAGCCGTCGCTGAAGTAAAATGCGACGCCGGGACCCCAATTGTATCGGCGACCGCCGCGCCAATTACGATTGCGACGATCGTCATTGGTGAAGCGCCGACCCGGGTTGTCGGCACGGTCCAGCCGTCGTGGACGGTCCGATGCGTCGCTGCGATCACGTCGGTTTTCGACATTACCGCGCATCTTTTCGCCTCGACCTTCGCCGGTTCGTGCGGACGTATCCCGTTGAACTGCAGAGTCAGCTGCGGGAGCGGTCGGAGCAGCCTTACCGGCACCACCCCGCTCAGAGCCAGCGCCGCGCTCGACGTTGACAGCGCCGTCACGGCCGCCCGCGCGGTCGCCACCGACCCGATCGCCGGGGGCGGCTATCGCAACAGTCGAAAGCAGCCCGACGATCAGGCTCGGAATGACCATCCGCGTCGCTGTGTAGAAAGTTTGCTTCATCTCATGCCTCCTTTAGCGTCGCGCGAAATGCCTTTCTCTCGGCGCTAGCCGAGCTGCGTTCGCGTCGTCGCAATGCTCACGTTTTCTCGTTCACGTGCTGTTGGTCAAAGCATCAAGGGGCTGGGAATGTTCCGAACTGTGGCGAGACGTGGTTTCGACCAGATGCGCATTATCGTTGAAGCCGAGACCTATCAGCGACTTACACACTTGAGATTTCACGCGCGACTAACGTTGAAGCCGATTGCTCGCACCACACGCAGCATCATGTCAGCCCAATGAGTGCGATATTCGCCCATCTGAGCTGTTGCGCAGCGCGCTTCACAATCAGACGAAATACGCCACGTAAAGGCCGATTGCGACCGTGCTTACGACAAGCGCAATTGCGCCTGCACGTGAAATCGCACGGGCGCGGCGATCGTGACGCAGGCGAATGGTAGCGATGCCATCGCGCTTTCCGCGGCTGCTGCTGCTGCCGCTTCCATCCCCAGGATCGCGTTTGTCGTCATTCATGAGGCCATGCCCGAATCTGTTTTGGCGCCGAGTATGATGCCGCGTAATCACGCGTGCAAACGATCAACAACGTTCGGCATGGCCTGCGTCGGTGATGACCGATCAATCGAAATCCGGCTTACCGCTGCGATGCTTTTTAACGGTGCTGCGAACGGACTTGGCTTTGATACGGCGCTCTTTTGATGCTCGCGTCGGCCGTGTCTTTAGCCTCGGTTTGGGCGCGATCAAGGCTTCGGCAATCAGAGCAGCGAGCCGCTTGCGAGCGTCGGAGCGGTTCATCTCCTGCGTGCGAAATTGATCCGCCTGGATGATCAAAATGCCATCAAGCGTCAACCGTCGACCAGCGAGTTTTTCAAGCCGCGCTTTGGCTGCGGGCGGGATCGAGATGTTGGCCGAAAGGTTGAACCGCAGTTCAACAGCCGTTGAAACCTTGTTGACGTTTTGGCCGCCTGGACCCGATGAGCGCACAAATCGCTCTTCAAGTTCGCTGTCGTCGAGCGCGACGGTGGCTGAGATCCGCATTTACGAAAAGCCTCGCCGGGGTTTCAGATCGCGTAGGATTTCGCGTGCCGCGTTCATGCCCGGCGAACCCGTGACGCCGCCGCCGGGATGCGCGCCAGAGCCACATACGTATAAGCCCGTCAGCGGCAAACGATAATTGGCGTGGCCCAAAACCGGGCGCGCTGAAAATAATTGCCCCAAACTCAACTGGCCATGAAAAATATCGCCATCGACGAGGCCAAACCGCCGCTCCAGATCGAGCGGCGACAAGATTTGGCGGTGCAGCACCGACGTTTTGAAGTTTGGTGCTAATCGCGTGACGGTATCGATTACGAGATCAGCAAAGGTCTCGCGCTCGACGGGATTGTCCCACGTTCGCCCGTCTGGAAGCTTTGGCGCGACATGCTGGACGAACAAACTCGCCACGTGCTGCCCGACAGGCGCGAGTGACGCATCAAGCGTTGATGGGATCAGCATTTCGACAATTGGCTTCGTCGACCAGCCATGGGTGCGCGCATCAATGTAGGCCTGTTCGAGATACGCCATTGTCGGCCCAATGATGATGCCCGCACCATGGTGGCGCTGCTGATGCGAGCCCGGACGGCAGGTGAATTCCGGCAACTGCGATAGAGCCACGTTCATACGGAACGTGCCCGAACCCGTCTTGATGGCGAGAAACGGTCGGCGCGTTGCCTCAGTGACATCGCCATTGGCGATGAGATCGCGAAACAACAGTTTCGGGCTGACGTTTGTTGCGACCGCGCGCGCGGATATCGTTTCACCACTAGCGAGAATCACACCGTTAGCCCGGCCATTGTCGACGTGCACGCGATCAACTGGGGCATCGGTTCGAATTGTAGCGCCGCGCGACACAGCGCATTTGGCCATCGCTTGCGTGATCGCGCCCATGCCGCCGTGGGCATGCCCCCACACCCCCGACTTGCCGTTGACCTCGCCGAAGCAGTGATGCAGCAGCACATAAGCGGTACCGGGCGTTTCGGGCGACGCGTAGGCGCCGACGATGCCGTCGAACGCGAACATCGCTTTGACGGTCTCGTTTTCGAACCAGCGGCTCAAGAAGTCAGCTGCACTGGCCGTGAACAGTTCGACAAGTTGGCGTTGGTCTTCGATCGAAATGTTGAGCACGCGACGGCCGAGAGCGCCGCCTTTCAAAAGTTCGAACCATCCGCCGCCCGCGTTGGGGGGCGTTCGGTTGACGAGATCGCGAAGGATTGCAGCGGATCGTTCAAGCGCTGCGTCGTAAAGCGGATAGGCGCGCGCATCTTTCGGCGACAGCGCCGCGATGGCCACGATCCGCTCTTCGGCGCCGTAGGGCATCAACACGCCGGTCGCATCATCAAGTGGCCAGAAGTTGCCAGCCGGTCGTTCGATGATATCGAGGCCGAAGCGCTTCAATTCGAGGTCGCGGATAACCTTCGGATTAAGCAAACTGACGGTGTACGACGCCACCGAATTACGAAAGCCTGGCGCGAATTCTTCCGTAATCGCCGCCCCACCAACCACATTATTTTTTTCAAGCACGACCACGCTCAATCCCGCACCTGCGAGATAGGCGGCCGTGGTCAAGCCGTTATGGCCGCCGCCAATGATGGCGACATCGTAGGTCATTTGTCCGGTCATGGGCTTTTTGTGGTTTTAACCTGTATTTTCGACCATTGCGCTTCACGCCTGTGATGGCGCAAGCAGCATGTCAGTGGCTTTGCATCGCACCATCAACATCAACATGTAACGCTTCGTTAGCATTGTGCCGAGCATTGATCGCTGCGGGGTTCCACGTCATCCTGGGCGTTAAGATTGTATTTATAGTTGGCGACCTACGCTGCCCCTCGCGTCAATGTTCCCTGCGCTTCCACGACCTTCACGTCTCCGCATCGAACCACTGACCAGGAGATCTTCATGCCCGCAGCCGTCCATGCCATCGCCCGCACGATCGACCAGGCTAAGCCGGCGGACACGTCACCGCGCATTCGCTCGGCGCGCGCGGCTGGCATCGTCGCCGTTGCTCTCATTCCGGCGCTGTTTTGGACCGGCATGATGGTTGGCATTGGCGCGATGTTTGGGACGACGTTCGAAACGACCACACTGGTCGCAACCAGCAGCTCGATCGCGCTATTTCTGACCGCCGTTTGCGCGCCGATCATGCTGCGCAACACCTGAGCGCTGCAGCTAGGCGCCCCAACCGCATCGGACTTGCTGGCAAACGCGTCGGCTGTTGTCGCGACACCGGGTGGTGACGAATTCACAAGCTCGGCAGCTGTAGCTCGACACGCAGCCGCGATACCGACCGTTGCGCGCGTAGTTGCATGTTAGCAGCGTTTGGCAATCGCGCTGCGGGTAAATCCCACCGCCCGATCCTTGCGCACGCGATGATTGTTGCGCTGAACTGGGCGCGACCAGCAGCGCCGCAGCGACGCAAAGCGCGAGCGCTGTGGTTATGCAGCGCTTGACGCTATGACCAATTTTCATCCGCATCGCCGTGCCGCCCAACCATCAACCACGTTTGCCTGGAGTTTCTGCCAGGATCGTACGACCCACAAGCGCGAAACCGCTGCAAAAGCCGGGGCGATGCGCCGATCGCAAGACGTGGTTACTCAGCCGCCGCTCGCGCTTTCGGGCGGACGCCTGACATGTAGTCGTTGAGCATCGTCTCGGTGTTGGCTGCCTTCTTATAAACGTGATCGCCGATTTCGCTGACCGGTGTGACTTCGGCGGCCGTGCCGGTGATGAAGCATTCGCTGAAGGACGAGAGCTCGTCGGGCATGATAGCGCGCTCGACGACGGTGATGCCGCGGGCCTTGGCAAGCGCGATGACAGTGCG
>JANMII010000199.1:0-4132 GCA_031375665.1 Hyphomicrobium sp. | reverse complement strand
AGCGCGGCGCGCCCGAGCGCTGATTTTAAGCGTTGCAAAAGACGGACGCAAATCCTGCTACCATCGTGGGCGAGCGGACATTGGCACGGTGGCTATCGTGGGCCAGCGACTAGGGGAAAAAGTTGACACGAGTTCTGGCCTAAGCCCTCGTCGTCGTTATCGCCGCACCCGAACCAATTGAACCAAATTCAAGAGGGGTGCTCTACTCAGTTGGCCGCTCGTTCTGACTCACATGCGCTGATGTCGGACACGCACAATGTCCGGTATCGGCTCGCGCGAATTGCGATCCAAAGCGGCCAATAGGTTGCTCGTCTCTATCCATGCTTTGTGACCTTTAGCGAGCATTCGCATGGTCGCCGAAAAGGGATTGGAGTCGATCGATCGGTGGTTAGATATTTTTGAGTCGGTGTTGATTTGACGAGGCTCGAATTGCACTGCTAGATTAACGGTAATAACGAGCAATTCTCGTGCCAAACACGACTCAACTGAGGTCCCTGACATCAGCTGCACCGTCCCTGTTTTGTTGGAAAAAGTCCCTGATATAGACTGAAAATCCCTGTTCCGTTTTTAGGGAATTTCAGTCAAACGCTCCCAGTTTTCGGCCGCTAACGCAGAAGACTCGAGGCCGAAGGGCTAGATTTCAGCGAAAATTCCCTGTTCTTTCGAATCTGGCTGCAGAGACCGTCTCGCTCTCGACTGCGTCCACCGCCACTGTGTAGACGAAGGCACGGTCATGGGTGGGACTGCGAACCCCCGGTTTTCGCGCGCGAACGCGCGCCGAGACAGGGTGCGGGTTCGAATCCCTCCCTCTCCGCCACTGTGTAGACAAAGGCACGATCATGGGTGGGACTGCGAACTCCCGGTTTTCGCGCGCGAACGCGCGCCAAGACAGGGTGCGGGTTCGAATCCCTCCCTCTCCGCCACTTTGCGCTCACGCGACCATGGGCGCTCCGCGCGGGGGGGGGCGCTCCGCAGGGGCGGCGCGCTCGCCGGGTCGCCTTGCTCCCAGCTTGATCTTAGCAAAGTTCGAATCCAGTTTCGGTAGGCCGTCGAACACTTGAGGCCAAAGCACGATCGTTAGTGGGATCTGCAAACTCCCGGTTTTTCGCGCGCGACCGTCCGCTGAGGTGGGGTGAGGTACGGGTTTATTCTTCCAACCTCTTCGCCAATCGCGGTCATGGCTCAAGCACGCCTCACGACCCCTACACGTTGGTGGCGGCAGGTAGCGTCGATTGTGTTATGGCGTTCTGCTCGCTGCTTGATCCATTCGCGTCTCGGAGGTTCGTCGATGAAGTTTGTCAGGTTTGGTTCGGTCGGACACGAAAAGCCAGGCGCTGTCGACGCCGATGGCGCCATTCGGGATCTCTCGCAGCACATCGCAGATTTGTCCGGCGACAACCTTGACCCAGAACGGCTCGCTGCGCTCTCGAAACTCGATCTCATGGCGTTGCCGCTGGCGCCAGCCAACACACGCGTTGGACCGCCGGTGGCTGGCACGCATAATTTTGTCGCGATTGGTTTGAACTACGCCGATCACGCCAAGGAAACCGGCCAAGAGCTGCCAGCAGAGCCGATCTTGTTTAACAAGGCGTCGACGTGCGTTTGTGGTCCCAATGACGACGTGATGTATCCGAAAAATTCCGATCGCATGGATTGGGAGTGCGAGATTGCTTTCGTCATCGGTCGACGCGCGCGCTACGTCGAAGAAAAAGACGCGGTCGGCTTCATCGCCGGATACACGATTTGCAACGATGTCTCAGAGCGCCGCTTTCAGGTCAAACGCAACGGCCAATGGGTCAAGGGCAAGTCTGCTGAAACGTTTGGGCCGATCGGGCCTTGGCTGGTGACCACTGATGAAATCACCGATCCGCATAATCTCGCCATGTCACTCCACGTCAACGGCGCGATCAAGCAACAGGGTTCGACGGCAACGATGATATTCTCGATCCCCAAATTGCTTGCTTACGTGACCGAGTTCATGGTTCTGGAGCCGGGAGATATCGTCACCACGGGTACGCCACCCGGCGTTGGGTCGGCAAAAAAGCCGCCGGAGTATCTCAAGGCTGGCGATGTGATGGCGTTGAAAATCGAGGGTCTCGGCGAACAGCGTCAAACGGTCGTTGCTTTCCGAGCCTGACGTCGGGCGGTTTCAAGATGTTCGGACGCCGGATCTATCGGATGAATAACCCGACCTCAAATCAGCCATGACATGCCAGGCGTGACCGATTCGCGGGCCGCTGTGACGAGGTCGCCTGGCACGAGGTTGCCTGTTGCGAGGTCGCCCGACACGAGCCAAAAGCTTGTGACCACCGATGCGGCGGCGATTACTGGAATTCTGAAATACTTTTTGTGATTGTCAAAAATCGCGAGCTCCGCGTCCGAGCGATGTCTCTAATTGAAAAAACGCCGATACGATAACGCGAGATCGAAGCGGGCCGTCAGATCCGCAGTGCCTCAAAACAATCGGTCTGCCAATGCATCAGTCCTAGAACAGTGGCCAAAAATTCGAGCAATCACCGCGCGATGCGCCGACTGTAGTCGACCAAGCTCATGTGTCTGATTCATCCCGGTAATCGTCGTGCTGCGGCGGATATTTGTTCAAGAAATTCGGAATGTCTTTTTTGTAGCCGATCGCCAAGCGCTGGCGAATTTCAGCCCATGACCCAGCGTTCGACAAATTGAGCTGACCAAGCGCTTCACGCACATACTTTAGCTGGTCCTTCAGCGCCTGCTCGCCGTGCTGGAGGCCATCATCCGATTGGGCTGCGGCTTCGATGTCCCCGATCAAGTTGTCGATCAGGTGGGTTTCGGGAAACAGCATGTAGAGGGCAAGCTGATCGCGGATCTGGTCTTCGACGGCGTCAAGCAGTGTCCGCTTGCGTTCATCGCCACCAATTTCGCTGAGCAGTCGGCTGTAGATGTCACTCAAGCGACGGTCTTGTTCGTTTTGGAATTCGCGCAGCACGAGACCGAGTAGTTGGTTCTTCTTGCTGTGTGCATCCAGCGCCTTCCAGGCATCGAGCATGCCAGCGCGTGCCGCCTCAGATTGAAGACGGTCATGGACGATGTCGGGCGACAGATCGATCGCGTTGAGCAATGCCGCCTGATAATAGCCGGCGAGCGACGCCTTTTCTTCACCGGTCAACGGCATGATGCGCGGGAGAGCCGGCGAAGGCCGCGGTAACTCTGGCGGGCTCTGCTGCTTTTCCAGGCGCGGAGCGGCGTCACGAAGCGTTCCCGCATCGATCGCTGGACGATTTTGCGCCTCATCAAAGCGCCAGCGCTCTTGCCGGTAGTTGGGTGATTGGTCAGCGGTGGCGCGGATCGTCAACAACGTTTCGTACAATCCAGGCCGAATATAAAAACGGTCGCGCAGGTCCTTGTCGGGTGCGACGGCTTTCAGTGAGGCCCCGGCATTCATGACACGACGGACCACACGGTTGTCATAGCTGTCAGTGATCTCCGCCAAGTTGACCATCGACGTGAAGCCTTCGGTCTCGCGGATTGGCTCCAAGGTATGGAGTACGATGTCAGCGTGTTCGCGCGGATGGGGTGCAAGAGCCGACATCACCAATTGATCGAGGCGCGCGCGATCTTTTGCTGTCGCGTCGTTCTTGAAATGCTTGTCGCAAACACCCGATAGGTATTCGCGCAGTTCGCTGCGCACGCGGTAGCGTTCAGGATTGACGCTCGCTGTTTCAACCGCACCAATGTCAGCACCAGCGGTCAGCACCATGCGAACTCGATCAGCCGATGAACGCTCCATGACGCTCAAATCAGCGATCGCTGAAAATCCATCCTGGTTGGTGATGGGTCGCAGTGCGTTGAGCGTCAGCCAGGCGGTCTCGTAGGGTTGCGGGCCAAGCGCTGCATTAATGGTCGCTTCCAATTGCGATGCCGAGCGCGATTTGAAGCTTGGCACATCCGACAGAGGCGAGCGCACGGCGTTGGCGCCAAACAAACCTGACATAAAGATCAGACTATCGATCGCGACAGCAATCGACAGAGCGAGATACGCCAACCGGTTGCCGTCTTGGAACGCATTCCACGTCACGACGAAGCGGTGAGCTTTGTCGTCGCGCGACAGTTCGATGTAGTTGATGCGGTTGCGCAGTTGGTCGGTGTCTTTGCT
>JANMII010000087.1:0-16363 GCA_031375665.1 Hyphomicrobium sp. | reverse complement strand
GTGCTTTGCACTTCCTAACTGCACCGCGAAAAATTTTATGCAATTGCCGCCGAGTGCAGCGCGCCCGGTAAACAGCGAGCCGTCGAACAGCAATCTGTCAGCTCGCACGTTACGCGCCCAAGCTGAGCCGCTCACACTTTGGTAAGAATTCGGATATTTTGGTCGGCGTGGCGACCCCGGCAGGATTTGAACCTGCGACATCGAACTTAGAAGGTTCGCGCTCTATCCAGCTGAGCTACGGGGCCGATCCGGTGCACGCTCGGCAAAAATCGCGATACTGGCGACGGACATCACCGCCTTGCGGCAGCGTTGGATAATCTAACACACGCTGATGACCAAAATCCGCAACAATGCCGCCATGAAGCCAAGCTGCAAAGAAGCGGCGATATGCGGCCGTGGTTTCAGGGCCATGTCGCTCGGTCATGACGCCCGGTCATGTCGATAGTGCGACGTTGCGGCGAACGCAAGTCACGACCGGCCCGGTCAAACCTTTTGGCCCAACCCATGCCAGTGGTTAGCAAACAAGTGGTCAGCAAACACGTGATCAGCAAATATGTGGTCAGCAAAATCTAGTTCGCCCCGGTTGCCCGGCAGCCGTGCGCTGTGTCAAATGCCATTTAATCAGCGCCGCGCGCGACTTTGGGGGACTTGTGAATGGCAGCGTCCGACATGACGGCGACCGGCAGCGAACCGGCCAGATTGCTCGATCGCGAACGCATCATCGCGACCACCGGCTTCAACCGCTGGATGGTGCCGCCGGCAGCGCTGGCGATCCATTTATGCATCGGCATGGCCTACGGGTTTTCTGTGTTCTGGAAACCGCTCGAGAACGCTCTGATCGGGGCCGATGGCAAGGCGCTGGCTGCGTGTTCGGCTGGCGCTACGACGTTCTCTGAAAAGGCCGCCGGCACGCTTCGCGCACTAACCGCCACCGATTGCAATTGGAGTCAGTTCGACCTCGGCTGGATGTACACGTTCTTTTTTGTGCTGCTCGGTGTGTCGGCTGCAACGTGGGGCGGATGGTTGGAACGGGCCGGACCGCGCAAGGCTGGTGTCGTGTCGGCCGTATGCTGGTGCGGCGGCCTCGTCATCTCGGCGTTGGGCGTTTATTTGCACCAACTTTGGATGCTGTGGGTCGGGTCGGGCATCATTGGCGGCGTCGGTCTTGGCCTTGGCTACATTTCGCCCGTCTCGACCTTGATCAAATGGTTCCCCGATCGTCGCGGCATGGCGACCGGCATGGCGATCATGGGCTTTGGTGGCGGCGCGATGATTGGTTCGCCATTGGCTGCGTATCTGATGGACACCTTCAAAACCGCTTCTGATCCGGGTGTCTGGCAAACATTTTTAGCCATGGCCGCCATCTATTTCGCTTTCATGATGATTGGCGCTTTTAACTACCGCCTGCCACCGGCCGGCTGGAAGCCTGAAGGTTGGACGCCGCCGGCCACCAGCAACGCAATGATTTCGTCGAAGCACGTTCATTTGCAAGACGCGCACAAAACACCGCAGTTCTGGTTGTTGTGGCTGGTATTGTGCATGAACGTATCGGCTGGCATCGGCATCATCGGGGCCGCTTCGCCAATGCTGCAGGAAACCTTCGGCGGCGCGCTGGTTGGCCAGAGTGAGCTTGGCTATCTCGATATGAAAAAAGATGCAGCCCTCGCTGCAGCCGCAGCAGCCGTCGGAGCCGGCTTCGTCGGGCTCGTGTCGCTGTTCAATATTTTTGGCCGCTTCGTGTGGGCGTCGTCCTCCGACAAACTCGGGCGCAAGGCGACGTATTTTGTGTTCTTTACGCTTGGCGCCGCACTCTATGTGTTGGCATCAATGGGGGCTGATTGGAAATCGCTGGCGATTTTCGTTGGCTGCTTCTGCATCATCGCCTCGATGTACGGCGGCGGTTTCGCGACCATTCCGGCCTATCTCGCTGACATGTTTGGTACGCAGTTTGTCGGCGCCATCCACGGCCGCTTGTTGACCGCGTGGTCTACGGCTGGAATTTTGGGGCCGGTCATCGTCAACTATTTGCACGACACGCGAGCGGCCTCGGGTGTGCCAGCCGACCAGATCTACGCGCCGATTTTCTACATCCTCGCAGCCATGCTCGCGGTCGGTTGGATCGCAAACCTTCTGGTCCGCCCAGTCGACGCCAAATGGCATATGTCCGATGCCGACGTCGCAGCTGAGCAAGCCAAGCTGCGCCCAGTCGGTGCGGCGGCTGCAACAGGCTCGTATGGGATTGGCACCGGCGGGCTCGACGCGAAAGCGCTGCCGTTCTGGTTGCTGGTCGGTGTGCCGCTGGCGTGGGGCGTTTGGAAAACAATCGAGAAGGCGGTCGGCCTGTTTGCCTGAGCCGTTTTGCGTTGGAGCGCGGCATTGGCCTCAGCCGAACGCTATCGCAGTGTCTCGTGCCGTCAACGGGCTCAATAAACCGACTGCACGATGCCGGCACGTTCTTCGACCAATTCCTCAGCGGTCTTCCAGATGTTATCGCCGTCAGCGGTTGCTGTCAGCATGGCCTCAATCCATCGCGCGGGCACACCGGCTGGCTTGAAGTACGCCATGAAAAATTGCCGCGTCGCCGACGCCCGCGCGCCATCGGGCACCTCAATTTTTTCTTCAGAAAAAAAATCGCTGAAGCTGACTTGGTGGAACATGAAGCGGGCGCGCGCCGCAGCCGTCCGGCGTTGCCCTTGAAGATAGAGCGGCACGCACATTGACGCACAAAACCGCCGCGCCTCGACCACTGTCTCTAGCCGATGGCTTTCCGATATCCGCCGCAGCACGCGCGCCACTCGACCACCGTGATCAACCGACCCTCCAGGCGACGACAGCGATAGCACGAACGTTTTGGCCGTCGCCTTGTGGCGCTCGAAAGTTTCAGCGATGCGCTGCTCCATCGGGGCTTCGACTTGACCCGACCACGACATCACAACGGTGTCAGGGCTTGACGCTGCATCAACAGTCAGTGTGCCAACGCCGGTAAACAATACCGCGAAGTTGTCCCGCGTTTTGAAAGCCAGGATAGCAATCAGTGCGATCACAATGAGCCACAGGCCACGACTTACAGTCGGTGACAGCATCGCTTGCCTAGTGCGTCCAGCTTCCAATGCGGCCGTAGCGAAAATTGTCGGCATAAGATTTGGCGATGGGCTTGCGCGGCTTGGGCTCCGACACGGTGAAAGCAAGACCAGCACGCTGCGCGTATGCGATCGCTTCGTCTTTGCTCGCAAATTCCAGCCGGACTTGAGCCTGGGTATCGCCCGAACTTATCCAGCCCATCAACGGCTCGGGCTCACGACGCTGCTGGGGCTCAAATTCAAGAACCCAATCTTTGGTCGATGCTTCGCCCGATTGGGTGGCGCTACGAGCGGGCTGATAAATTCGTGCGGTCATTGGTGAAACGCTCTTGGATGGTGTCTGATCGCTTGTGCTGGCCGCGAGATGGGGGCGGATGCCGCCGAGACAAGTGGCGGCATGCCCACCATTCGCCGAAGATGACCATGCGATCCGAATGGCGAATGTCGCCAAGCTGATCATCCGTCGCAGCAGCGCGTGATGGGCGGCAGGCGGCGGGCGGCAGGCGATAGGCAGCGCGTTGCGGAAATCGTGTGAAGATTGGTCGGGGCGACATGATTCGAACACGCGACCCTCTGCTCCCAAAGCAGATGCTCTACCAGGCTGAGCTACACCCCGACGATCTTCACGTTGACCCCAGCATCCCGATAGAACCGGATACCGTGCAGCGGGTGCCATGGCAAAGCGCGACGCCTTGTTTGGTCGAGCGCTGCTGGAGCACGCCGCAGGTCATACACTGGCAATTATGAAAACGCAAAGCGTTGCGGCAGCAATTGGCAGATCAATTCTGAGTGCCGCGTGGACCGGCCCAAAACTAAGGTGGCGGCGGCGTTCCAAACAACGGGTGGCGAACCCGGTCACCCGGGCGGATGTCGAGGCGCTTGGCAGCGCCGCCAGCGATCTCTAAAACGGCTGCTACAGGCGCGCCTGAGGCAATGATTTGCTCTGAAAACGGCGTGGTGTTGGCTTCGATGCGATGCACCTCGCCGTTGCTGCGAATGAAAATCATATCCAGCGGAATATACGTGTTGCGCATCCACATCGTAATGATCTGGCTGCGGCCGTAGTGAAACAGCATGCCCTCGCCGTCAATCATCTTGGTGCGATACATCAGCCCGAGTGCTTTTTCGCGATCGGTGGCTGCGACCTCGATCGAGAACGTTCGCATCTCGCCACGTCCGCCGCGCTCGATGCCCAGGCGATCGATCCGCATTTTGGCTTCGGCCGCCGGTACACTCAATGACCTGACGGGCATCACTCCCCCCACGAGCCAAAGCGTAAAACAAAAAAAGAGGGCCACGCGATTGGCGACCCTCTTTGAATTTTTTCGTTGCACGATAAACCGCTCCGACCCCGAACCACGGGCTAGCGCGTGTCGCGGCCTAGTTGCGCGCTGGAAGCCCGGTTGGAACGCCATCAGGCCGCAATTCCGCTGCCATGCAGCCCTTTGAGCCATAACCCCAGCGAACCTGCACAAACTGCCCCGGCCGAAGCTCTGTAAAGCCAAACCGCCGCAAAGTTTCCATATGGCAGAAGATATCGGGCGAGCCTTCGCCCTGTGTCAAGAAGCCAAAACCGCGAACTCGATTAAACCACTTGACATAAACGCGGATCCAATCGCTTTCCGGCGTCACGATCACGTGCGTGCGCTGCGGCAACTGCGACGGATGGATGGCTGTACTTTCGTCCATGCTGAGGATGCGAAAGGCCTGCATGCCTTTTGGCCGCTTCAAAACTTCGCAATGAAGGCGGGCCCCCTCGTAGGCCGTTTGAAAGCCACCGGCCCGCAAACAAGTGACGTGGAGTAGAATATCCGGCAGCCCGTTGTCTGGAACGATAAAGCCGTAGCCCTTCGACGCATCAAACCATTTGATCGACCCGGCTATCTCGAACACTTCGAGACCGGCGTCTTCCAAAGCTTCCGACCCGCCGACGATTGGCGTGTCGAAGTCCGATAAACTCGGACGCTTTGAATCCCCCATCACGTTTTACCCCGCTACTGCGCTTACGTTGAACACCGTCGTCGCGGCGAAGAGCGTTGCAGCCAACCTCGAAGAGCCCTCTTCAGGTTGTCCGCGAATCACTTCGCAACCATTCGACGTTGCCAAGAATATCATCAGCGACATCTAGGACCAGCAGGTTTTTTAACCATTCGCTCTTGACGCGCTGCTGTGCGCAAATGGCTAACAGTCACGCGACGCGTTAAGCGCATGAATCGGCGCAGTTAACATGGTCATGCACAGCTTCACGCTTTTCTCGAATCAGCATTTCATTGCCGATTTTTCATCCACAGGCAAAAGACGCAACGATGGCGCAGTGGGTCAGCGGGCAGAGCTGTAAAGTTCGTGAGATAAAGCGCACGTTTTAGGTCGGCGGTTGCTGGCACACCGATGTTTCGTGATGTGAGTTATGAACAGCTCGGTGCAAACGACGACTCGTTACTGTTGCGGTGCAATATGTCGATCGTCGACGATCTGTTGCAGTCGGGCCGCATGAAGGCTGGTCGCATGAAGTCTGGTCGCATGAAGTCTGGCCATACGCAGTCTGGTGACATAACGACAAGCACACGCCGCGTCGGTATCCTCACACTCAACAAAAACCGTGGAGCATCTGACCATGACGATGCGATATTTGCACACCATGCTGCGCATTCGCGACATCGACGCCAGCCTAAAGTTTTATTGTGGTGCGCTTGGCCTGATCGAAATCCGTCGGATCGAAAATCAAAAAGGCCGCTTCACGCTGATCTTCCTCGCAGCACCGGCCGATGAAGCCCGCGCGCGCTCCGACAAAGCACCGATGTTGGAATTGACGTATAATTGGGATGCGGAAGATTACGGGTCGGCGCGAAATTTCGGGCACGTCGCATTCGTTGTCGACGACATCTATGCGACGTGCGCCCGCCTGCAAGCAGCCGGGATCGTCATCAATCGACCTCCGCGAGATGGCGCGCTGGCCTTTGTGCGATCTCCCGATTTGGTGTCGGTCGAGTTGCTGCAAAAGGGCGATGCGCTGGCTGCGGCTGAACCGTGGCTGTCAATGACCAATACCGGTGTGTGGTGAGCGATCTCGAAAACCCGTCACGCGCGGACGACATCCTCCTCAAAGCCGAACTCGCTGCTAAAACGCCCATCACCGCATCGAGCCTTGATGCCGACGTCATCGTTATCGGCGCTGGTCCAGCGGGTTTGATGGCAGCCGAGACGGCAGCGCGGCATGGCGCCCGTGTTATTGTGTTTGACCGCATGGCGTCGCCGGCTCGTAAGTTTTTGCTGGCAGGTCGCGGCGGCTTAAACCTGACCCACTCTGAAAATCTTGACCGCTTTCTCCAGCGCTACGGCGAGGGCCATGATGCCATCGCGCGCATCGTGAGATCATTTACACCCGAGCACATGGTGGCGTGGGCTCACGGCCTTGGTCAGCCGACATTTGTTGGATCGAGCGGGCGGATTTTTCCGAAGGCGATGAAAGCATCGCCGTTGTTGCGCGCGTGGCTGCAACGACTGACCGAGCTCGGCGTCGTCTTCAAGCTGCGCCACACTTGGGTCGGCTTGACCGACCAATCGATGCCGCTCATTCGTGGTCCCGATGGTGGCACATGCGAGCAGCGCTGCGGCGCTGTCATTCTGGCACTAGGTGGTGCCAGCTGGCCAAAGCTGGGCTCAGATGGTTCGTGGGTCGCGCCACTACGCACCACCGGCTTTGATGTGGCTGCCCTTCAGCCATCGAACTGCGGCGTGACGATTGCGTGGTCGGACTTGTTTGCCACCAAGTTTGCCGGACGGCCCTTGAAGCGGATCGCGTTGCGCGTTGGCCGCGAAACCGCTCGCGGAGAAGCGATGATCACTGCGCGCGGTTTGGAAGGCGGCGCCGTCTACGCTTTGAGCCGCCCAATCCGCAAAGCTTTGAGCGAAACGGGAGAAGCGTTGCTCACGATCGATCTCAAGCCCGACATGGTGGCTGCCGATGTCGCAGCGCGGATCAGGACCACTCGCGGACGACGATCACTGTCCAACCACTTGCGCAAAGTCTTGGCTCTCGACCCACAAGCCATCGGTCTGCTGCACGAGATGCCTTTTCCGCAAGGCGAGCCCGAACTGGACACGGTGGCGATCGCCGATCGCATCAAAGCCATGCCGCTCAAAATTTCCGGGTTGGCTGGCTTGGACCGCGCCATTTCTACAGCTGGCGGCGTTACCCTTGCGCAGCTGACACCTGGACTGATGGCGACGCACCGTCCAGGCGTCTTTGTTGTCGGTGAAATGCTCGACTGGGACGCGCCAACAGGGGGATATTTGTTGCAAGCCTGCTTCGCGACGGGCGTTGTAGCCGGCACCAGCGCTGCGGAGTGGGTGGCAGCCAACATCGTTGGCGTCGATGGCACCACGCGTGGTGGACCAACGGCCATTGCAGCGCCGTCCGGCTGGTGAGCCTGAATCGTACTGCGCCAGCGCCCTTATAGAAAAAAATTCTATTAAATCGAAGCGACGAACGAATACGATATGCTTTTTTTCGCAAAGGGCTTTCCACGGGAATGACTTACCCGTAGGTTCCGGCCACCAGGAGAATTTCAACATGTCGATCAAGGCCCCGGCTGAACTCGCTCATCTGGCGGTGCCTATCAGCGCGCCGGCTGAAGCCACACCCGCGACAGCCATGCGCGCGCTCGCCGAGCGGCTCGCCCGAGAGCTTGCCAGCGTGGCGTCGCTTGAGGATCGAATTCGATTGATCACGCAAACTGTCTTGGAGGCCCGTCCCGGACGCATCGCTTTTTCGTCCAGTCTTGGCATTGAGGATCAGGCCATCACACACGCGCTGGCCGTCACTGGCGCGATATCGGACGGAGCCGTTGACATATTTACGCTCGACACGGGTCGACATTTTCCCGAAACACTCGACACATTGTTTGAAACAGAAGGCCGCTACGGCATCAAAGTGCGCGTCACTTTTCCGGATGCCCGCGACGTCGAAGCGTTAGTCGCCGAGGACGGTATCTACGGATTTCGCTATTCGGTCGAGGCGCGCAAAGCTTGCTGCGACGTTCGCAAAGTCCGCCCGCTCAATCTTGCGCTGGCAGGGGCCAGCGGATGGATGACCGGCCTACGACGGGATCAATCGGCCGGTCGTGCCGACGTTCCGTTTGCCGATTACGACGCGGAACACGGCCTCATTAAATTAAACCCGATCGCAGACTGGTCGCTTGGCCAGCTTGAAACCTATATCTCCGCCAACAAAATCCCAATCAACACGCTGCACGCCAAAGGCTTCCCGTCGATTGGCTGCCAACCGTGCACGCGCGCCGTTCTGCCCGGTGAAGATCTTCGCGCTGGCCGGTGGTGGTGGGAGAACGAAAACAGCAAAGAATGCGGACTTCACGTTGCAGCGGTTGACCCCGGCTAAACGCGCCTACGTCTCGCGTTAATGGATTGTTTTTAAGCCGCATCGTGCCGTCGCACCGGAACCACATTTAATGACCGCCTCACCGTCCCATCTCGATTTGCTCGAAGCTGAAAGCATCCACATTTTTCGCGAAGCTGCAGCCCAGTTTCGAAAACCCGTATTGATGTATTCGATCGGCAAAGATTCAACCGTCTTGCTGCACTTGGCCCGCAAGGCGTTTTATCCCCAAAAGCTGCCGTTCCCGCTGCTGCACGTCGACACCACGTGGAAGTTCCACGACATGATCGCGTTTCGCGATAAGACCGCGGCCGACTTCGGTCTCGACCTGATCGTGCACACCAATCAGGACGGATTGGCGCGCGGCATCAACCCGATCGATCACGCCCCGTCGGTCCACACCGACGTGATGAAAACACAAGCGCTGAAGCAAGCGCTCGACAAATATGGTTTTGATGCAGCCTTCGGTGGCGCACGTCGAGACGAGGAAGCCAGCCGGGCCAAAGAGCGGGTTTTTTCGTTCAGAGCCCCCGGACATCGGTGGGACGCGCGCATGCAACGCCCCGAGATGTGGCGTCTGCTCAACGGTCGCCTTGGCATGGGCGAAACCGTGCGCGTGTTCCCGATGTCGAACTGGACCGAAAAAGACGTGTGGCGCTATATCCTGCGTGAAAAACTCGACGTGGTGCCGCTGTATTTCGCAGCCGAGCGGCCAACAATCCTGCGCAATGGTCAGTTGCTGATGGTCGACGATGATCGGCTTAAGCCAAAGGAGGGCGAAGAGATAAAGATGCGCCGGATCCGCTTCCGCACCCTTGGCTGTTATCCATTGACGGCAGCCGTTCAATCTGATGCCGATACCATCGAAAGTGTCGTCGCCGAAACCTTGAACGCGCAGACGTCAGAACGCGAAGGCCGCTTGATCGACCATGATCAAGCGGGCGCAATGGAAAAGAAAAAGCAGGAAGGCTATTTCTAATGACGGCCCAAGCCCTGCGTAAAGGCGAGACGCCAACTGCGGTGCCGACTTCGACGAAAGCCCCGATCGTGCTGCCGCGCGAACTCGACGGCATCGTGCATTTGCTCACTTGCGGATCGGTCGATGACGGCAAGTCGACGTTGATTGGTCGGCTGCTTTGGGATGCGTCCGATTTATATGAAGATCAGCGCGAGAACGTGCGCCGCTCGGGCCGCAAGGCCGCTGGCACGGACTTGCCGGATTACTCGATGTTGCTCGACGGCCTGTTGGCCGAACGCGAGCAAGGCATCACCATCGACATCGCATGGCGCTATTTCGACACCGAGACCCGTCGTTTCGTCATCATCGACAGTCCAGGCCATGAGCAATACACCCGCAACATGGCGTCGGGTGCTTCGCACGCCGACGTCGCGATTTTGCTGGTCGATGCGCGCGTGGGCGTCAAAAAGCAAACCAAGCGTCACGCCGCCATTCTCGATCTTGTCGGCGTTAAGCGAGTTGTTCTCGCGGTCAACAAAATGGATTTGGTCGGCTGGTCCGAAGCCGCTTTCCGCAAAATCGAATCTGATTTTCGAACGTTGTGCTGGAAGTTCAACTTCTGGGATGCAGCCGCCATTCCATTGTCTGCGGTCTACGGCGACAACGTTGCGACCGCTTCCACCAACATGGCCTGGTACTCTGGCGCGACGTTGATCCAGCATCTCGAAAAATCGGTCAACCGCGGGTCGCAGGTCGGCGGCGTGTTCCGCATGCCGGTGCAAACCGTGCTGCGCGATGGTCTTGATTTTCGCGGCCTTGCTGGCACCGTCTCATCGGGAGCAATTAGCGTTGGCGATACTGTCGTCGACGCCATCAGCGGTCGCAGCGCAAAGGTCACGCGCATCGCGACCTTCGACGGCGATCTGGCGCGCGCTTCCGCCGGATTGGCCGTCGCACTGCAACTCGACACCGACATCGACGTATCGCGCGGGGCGGTTCTCTCAAGCCTAGAAATGCGGCCGGTCGCAGCGCAAACCGTTGACGCTCGCTTTGTTTGGCTTTCTGAGACGCCGTTTGATCCAACCGCTGGATACTTGTTGCGTACCGTCACGGACTTGGTGCCGATCTCAAACATCGAAATCAAAGCCCTGCTCGATCTCGAAACAATGTCATCAAACGCGGCTAAAACCTGCGGCGTCAACGATATTGCGATTGTCAAAATTTCACTCGGCCGACCCGCCGCTATCGATGTCTTTACCGACACGCCGGAGACCGGCACGCTGCTGCTCGTTGACGCCGTCACCGGTGCGTCAATCGCTGGCGGCGTCGCAACATCCGTCAGCGCTAAGAGTGAAGTGCCGCTCGATGGCCATTTTGTTTTAACCCGCTCAATGTTGGCGAACGGATTGTGTCGTGATCTGTCTTTGAGCGCCGTCGATCGCGAGGAATTCCTGCGTCGCGCCAATGAAGCCGCGATTTTGCTGCGCGCAGCGGGCGTGTCGGTTGCCATCGAACCACCGCCAATGGTCGACGACGGAATGGATCCTGGCCTTTAAGCATCACACCATCGCCGATTTATAGTGAAGCGCGCGTGTCGCGGGCGTCGCCATGCTGTATGACGACGTTCGCGATCTTTTGTTACGCAACGAACACCGCGCCAGAGGTCGTTAGGGAAAGCCCATGTGGGAAGACATTTTACTGTATGTCGCGGTCGGCTTCGTCGCCCAAATGGTCGACGGCGCAATCGGCATGGCCTACGGCGTGATGTCGTCATCGGTGTTGCTCAGTATGGGAATTCCACCCGCAACTGCCAGCGCCTGCGTCCACGCCGCTGAAACCTTCACGACCGCTGCCTCTGGCGCTTCGCACTGGAAACTTGGCAACGTCGATTTCAAGTTGGTGCGGCGGCTGGCTATTCCAGGAGCTATCGGTGGTGGCATCGGCGCTTACGTGCTCTCAAACATCGATGGCAACCAGATCAAGCCATTTGTTGCAGCCTACTTGCTGTTGATGGGCATCTACATTCTTTGGAAGGCAATGCGTGCGTCGGTTGAAGAGCGCGATCCGCCGGAGCGGGTTGCGCCGCTCGGCTTCATTGGCGGGTTCATGGATTCGATCGGTGGCGGCGGATGGGGGCCCATCGTCACAACGTCATTGATCGGTCAGGGCACAAAGCCGCGCTATGCCATTGGATCTGTCTCGCTGTCGGAGTTCTTCGTGACTTTGACGATCTCGGCGACGTTCATGTTGACGATCGGCTTAGAGTTGTTCCCCATCATTGTCGGTCTTGTCCTTGGCGGCGTTATAGCTGCGCCGTTTGCAGCGCTCACAACCAAACACCTCCCCGATAAAGTCCTCATGGCGATTGTCGGGGTCGTTATCATCATGCTCAGTGCTAGAACGATCCTGTCGGCTCTGACCTAGTCGCACGCCCCGCCGTCACCCCTCATCAAAGCCAATGCGATGCTCGAACTGAACATCCCTGATTTGTGGCCGATGATCGTCAGCGGTGGCCTCGTCGTCGGCTTTCTGGTCGGTATGACTGGCGTTGGCGCGGGATCGCTGATGACGCCATTTTTGATTACGCACATCGGCGTCGCGCCCGCGCTGGCGGTTGGCACCGACCTGTTGTTTGCATCAATCACCAAGGCGTCGGCGGCCGCACCCCATCACACCCTTGGCAATGTCAGTTGGAAGTTGGTCGGCTGGTTGGCGGCTGGCAGCGTCCCTGGCGCTTTGATCACACTTGCGCTGCTTCACCACTTTAATCCCGACACCGCTGTGATGGCGCGCTTCATCAAGCAGGCCCTGGTTGGCGCGCTGGTTCTAAGCGCACTGGCCATTTTGATTTATCCACTCATGATCAAACGCCGTGACTTGGGTCTTCCGCTGCAAGACATCCCCGTGCGCCGGCTGCCGACCGTGCTGCTCGGCCTGACACTCGGTTCGGTCGTTACGCTGACGTCGGTTGGCGCCGGTGCGATTGGCGTGGTCGTGCTGGCGTTGCTCTATCCGCAGCTTCTGACCCGGCGCTTGGTCGGCACCGATGTTGTACATGCGGTGCCGTTGACGCTGGTGTCGGGGCTCGCCCACATGGGCATGGGCAATACCAACTTCACGCTGCTCGGGTTGCTATTGATTGGGTCGCTGCCGGGTATCGCCATCGGTTCGCGCTTAACAGGCGTGCTGCCCGATGGCGTGCTGCGTGGCGCACTGGCAATCATTCTCACGTTCGCGGCCTACCAACTTTGGCTCAAAGTTTAAGGCGGCACTGGTGCCCAGCGCCGCCTTTGAGTCCGGTCAGACGACAACAGCCGCGCCGCAATCAGGCGAGCTGCAAATCGGCGTGAAACGTGTTGCCAGACGTCGTCGGCTTGACGATCCCAGCGCGAATAACAAAGTCACCGAAACGCTCACGTGCTTTGCGTTCTTTGGCGTACTTGAGGAACAGTGGTTCCAGTAGCGCAATGATCCGCTCCTCTTTCACATCCTGGGCGTAGAGTTTCGACAACCGCGACCCATCGAACGCTGCGCCCAGATACAAATTGTAGACACCGGGGTTTCGTCCAACCAAACCGATCTCGGCCAGATAAGGCCGTGCGCAGCCGTTCGGGCATCCCGTCATCCGCATGATGATGTCATCGTCGCGCAACCCGGCCTTGTCGAGACTATCCTCAAGCCGCGTGATCAGGCTCGGCAAATAGCGCTCGCTCTCGGCCAGCGCCAACCCGCAGGTTGGCAGCGAAACACAGGCCATCGCGTTGGCGCGCAGTCGTGACGACACGTCAGTCGCGATGCCGTGCTTTGCCAAAATCGCCTCGACCGTCGCTTTCGCCTGTGGCGCGATGTCGGTCAACAGAACGTTCTGATTGGCCGACGCAACAAACCCGCAAAGATCCGCGTCAGCAATTTCACGCAGCGCTGATCGCAGGGTGCTGCCGGGCCGATCCTTGATGCGACCGTTCTCAACGAACAACGTCAGATGCCAAGCTTTGTCATTGCCCTGCTGCCACCCGAGCCGATCTGTGGTGCTGGTGAATTCAAACGGCTTTGGCGTTGCAAGCTTGAAGCCACAACGCTTTTCAACTTCGGCTTTGAATGCTGCCAAGCCGCGATCTTCAATGGTGTACTTGAGCCGCGCCCGCGCACGAACTTCGCGGTTGCCCCAGTCGCGTTGCACGGTCAAAACCGCCTCACCAACCTTGATGGCTTGCTCACGCGTGCAAAATCCGAGGTGGTCGGCGGTCCGCGGGAACGTGTTGAGGTCGCCGTGGGTCATGCCCATACCGCCGCCAACAGTGACGTTCCAACCAACCACTTCGCCGTTTTCGACGATGGCGATATAGCCAAGATCATGGGCGAAAATGTCGACGTCGTTGCTGGGCGGAACAGCAATGACCGTCTTGAACTTGCGCGGCAAGTAACGCTCGCCGTACATCGGTTCTTCATCCTGGCCAGCAGGCCCCGATTTGTCCTCGACCTTTTCGCCATCGAGCCAGATCTCGTGGTAAGCGCGGGTCTTCGGAAGCAAGTGTTCGCTGATCTCTTTGCCCAAGTCGTAAGCTTGGCTGTGGGCCTTCGATAGGTGCGGGTTTCCGGCACTCATGACATTGCGATTGACGTCGCCGCACGCAGCCAACGTGTCAAGCGCGGCAGTATTGATCGCCTGCATCGTGCGTTTCAAGTTCGACTTGATCACGCCGTGATATTGAAATGTCTCGCGCGTCGTCAGCCGAAGTGTGCCGTTAGCGTACGTTGTTGCGATGTTGTCCAGCACGACCCATTGGCGGGCATTGAGATAGCCGCCAGGAATCCGCAAGCGCAGCATGAACGAAAATGCTTTCTCCAGCTTTTTCTTCGAGCGCTCACCGCGCACGTCGCGGTCATCTTGAATGTATGAACCGTGGAATTTGATCAACTGGTGATCGTCCTCGGCGATATTGCCGGTGAGAACGTCAGCCAGACCCTCAGCCAGGGTACCACGCAAGTGGTGGCTGTTTTCCTTGATGATCTCGTTCTTGGCGCGCTTATCAGTTTTATCGGTCATGCGTCTTTCCAATGCGTGTGGTGTGGTCAGGTTGAGGCGCCAATCCGTGTCGCGGCGCATGGCCCCTCACACCTGGTCTCAAAATGGTCGGCTCAATAGACGTCGCGTTGATAGCGCCCGGTCTTGGTGAGCTCTTTGAGTTTTGCCCGCCCTGATTCCAGGTCGCCCTTCAAGTCTTCTGCCAAAATTCTGACGAGTGTCGCATCGACATCTTTCGCCATGCCTTTTTCATCGCCGCAGACGTAGAGGTGCGCGCCGTCATTCAGCCAATTTTGAATTTGTGCGCGTCGCTCCCACAGCCGTGATTGAACATAGATTTTCTCCGGCTGATCGCGCGAGAAAGCAACGTCGATGTTGGTCAGTGCGCCGCTCGCTACGTGGTCTTGCCATTCCAACTGATAGAGGAAATCGTTGGTGTAGTTGCGCTCACCAAAGAACAACCAGCTCTTGCCGGTGGCGCCGGTCTCAATGCGCTCTTCGATGAAGCCACGATAAGGTGCAACGCCGGTTCCCGCCCCAATCATGATGATCGGTGTATTGCCATCCGTTGGTAGCCGGAAATGCCGGTTCGGCTTGACGTAGATGCGTGCAGTCTGGCCGACCTTGCGGCGCTCGGCGAGAAAGATCGAGGCCACGCCATTTCGCTTCTTGCCGTGCGACTGCCAGCGCACACCACCAACCAACAAATGGGCTTCGCCGGGATGAGCCTTGATGCTCGACGCAACCGAGTACAATCGGCCTGGCAGAGGCCGCAGTAGACTCAGCAGTTGCTCCGCCGTCAATTTTTCAGGGAACGTCTCGAACACGTCGACCAACTGGCGGTCAAACGCGAACTTCGTGTAGCCATCGCCGCCCAGCAGCTCTTTGACATCGCTGCGCCCGGTCAGCTTGGCATAATTGTCGACAAGCGCCCGCGACAGCGTTGTGACGTCGTAGCCCTTCTGGATTTTCAGCAGCAAGCTCGCATCAGATCCAAGGCCCACCGCTTGCAAAACTTGATCGACGAGTTGGGGATCGTTCTCGGGGATCAAGCCGATGGCATCGCCTGGCTGATAGTTGAAGGCTGAATTGTCGGTCGCAAACTCAACGTGCCAGGTTTCGCGTGACGACCCAGACCCGTTCAGATTGACCAGTGTAGAGATCTCGGCTTCAAGCGGGTCTTCGGCCGTGAACAACGGTTCGTCGGCGTCAATATCCGCGGCATCGACATCAACAGCTGGCGCGGAAAAGTCGACGTGCACCACCGTGCCCGTTGCTGCATCGGCGACCGGCGCCAACCGACCCAGAGCGCCCTCGGTCCATGTGGCGGCTTGTTTGGCAAAATCGAGATCAAGATCGACGCGGTCAGCAACGCGCTGACCGCCCAACGCCTCAAGGCGCGCGTCAATGGCTTTGCCGACAGCACAGAACTGTGCGTAGGCCGTATCACCCAATCCGAGCACGGCAAATTTGGCACCATCCAACCGGGGCGCCGCATCGCTCATAAGTGACGCATAGAAATCGACGGCCCGTGCCGGTGGGTCACCCTCGCCCCATGTTGAGGCGTAGACAACGATGTTTTTCGACTTGGCCAGCAAGCCCATGTCGGCATCAGCCATGTCGAAAACTTTGGCGTCGAGACCGTGTTTTTGGGCGGCTTTCTTGGCTTTCGCGGCCAGCGTTTCGCAATTGCCGCTTTCGCTGCCGTAAAGGATTGTCAATGGGACGCGCGGTTTGGCGGCGACCACTGGCAACGCGGCCGTGCCTTGTGCGGCTTCAAAACCGGCAAAAAACCCAGCGAGCCATGACCGCTGTTGGGGCGTCGATCGCGACACCACGCGGTTGAGCAGGTCAATTTCTTCAGGCGAAAACGGGGCTGTTTTCGGTAGCAGTGGACTTGACGT
>JANMII010000058.1:0-13163 GCA_031375665.1 Hyphomicrobium sp. | reverse complement strand
GCGTCGTTGATTTACCGCCGTTTCCCTCGTCCCGGCCTGACGCTGCGGCTGTAGCGTCACTTGACCAAAATCAAGTCGCCAATCATCTTCCGTGTTATGCCACACACCGTGATCCCATCGCCGAACGAAGCCAAAGCCGCCATCGACAGCGCTTGCGAGGCGGAGCGCAGCATCTGGTCTTCCATCCGTCACGGCTGGTCTCAGCGCTGCCCGTGCTGCAATCAGGGAGCGCTCTACAAGAGCTACCTCAAGGTTGCTGACCAATGCGGCGTGTGCGGCACCGAGCTCCACCATCAGCGTGCCGACGATGCGCCGCCTTATTTTGTCATGACCATCACTGGCCATATCGTGATCGGCGGAATTTTCTTCGTCGAGCGCAACTACACGGTCAATCCATGGCTGCAATTCGCCATCTGGATTCCAGTCTTGTTGCTTTTGACACTATGGATGCTGCCACGCGTCAAGGGTGCTCTGATTGGCTATCAGTGGGCGCTTCGCATGCATGGCTTCGGGAGCACGGCGTATGAAGGCGCAGACCTCGCACCCGTCGAGCCCGAGCGCGCAACTTAAATCAGCTTGTCAGGCAAGGCGATGTCGTCTGGTTCACGGCCACCGGCTGCCGACAGCGAGGGTGTCGAGATCCGCGACGCAGCCTGCGTTGTGCTGGTCGATGACGCCAGCAGTCCCTATCGATTACTCATGGGACGGCGGCACAGCAGCCAAGTTTTCTTGCCGAACAAATGGGTATTTCCAGGTGGCCGTGTCGATAGTGGCGATCGGCTGCCATTCACCGGCGAAAATCATCCAACGCCGTTGACGGCATTCATCCAAGCGGCAGTCCGCGAACTGGAGGAAGAAACAGGCTTGCGCATTGCCAGCCCCGGCAATTTAACGCCATTGGCGCGGGCCATCACGCCGCCCGGCCGGGTCCGCCGCTACGACACGTGGTTTTTTATTGGCTATCGCGCCGACATCGCATCAAACAGCGACCTCACCGATGGCGAACTCTTGGATCTTGGCTGGTTTAGCCTGATCGACGCGAGACGCTTAGACATCCCCAACATTACAAAACTGGTTCTGGAGGATGCAGCGGCGTGGTTGGCGTCCGCTGACCAGCGAGCCGCTAGTGAGCCACCGGTAACCGTGCCATTTTACTTCGAGGAAGCAGGGCTTTACCAGCGCGGGACGACGCCATGTGTGTGATTGAGCAGAACATGCCGCTTCGTTCGGCGTTAGGGCCGCCGCACCGCCTTGACAGGGGCAGATTGATGCGTATGTTGCGGCTCCTTCCAGATATCCTGTCCGGACGAAAGACCTGAGGCCACCGCCATGGCAAAACCTGTTACGCAAAAAATCAAGCTGTTGTCGTCAGCTGGCACCGGTTTCTTCTACGTCACCAAGAAGAACCCACGCACCTCCACCGAGAAACTGGTTTTCAAAAAGTACGATCCAATCGTGCGCAAGCACGTGGAGTTCAAGGAAACAAAGATCAAGTGATGATTGACTTGGCCAGCCGAGAGCCGAGCTGAGGATCACACAGGCTTCGTCACGCCATCGCGACAGACCACCGCTGAGCGATCCGGGTCCATAAAAAAAACCAACCGTCAGCGAAACTTAACATCAGATCCGACGTTACTTCGACGTGGACTGCAGAAGTCCGGCTGGTGAAAGAAACTGGTGGCCAGGGCCCGAAACAAACTCGGCAGCGGGGTAAATCGTTCCGAGATAGTCCCAAGACCCTGGCCGTGACCAGGTGAGGTTCAAAGAGGGCGTTGTCCCCCACCTAGCTTGACGATCGATCCGCCGCGACCTTTCGAGGAGGCCACTCTTGTGGACGCTTGGATCGATCTGCACCCACACACTTTGTCTTGCGGTCGACATCGCGGGCGGGAACTGAGTCAGCCGCCCTTGCCATCGTGACAACATGCGAGCGGCGATTTGAATGTTTTCGATGAAAATCTTTTCACCCATCGGATTCGTGCCAGAAGATTGTGCCAAATGCAAGTTTTGCTTTGGCTGTGATCAATCAGTTACGATTCGTCGATAAACGAAATTATGCGATCCCGACAACCCGCTGAACTATAACATTTATTCTCCAAGCCCCTGCCAGCACGCATTATCTTGATGCGTGGTAAAATTATGGCGTTCGTTGGGCTTCTCTGAACGCTGGCCAGCTAAAGTCAGTTTAAGCGGCGTCCGCGACCACGCGGTTGCGTCCTCGCTTTTTGGCGGCGTAGAGCGCGTTGTCGGCCCGTTTGAAAATCGTCTCAGGCGTATCATCGGCACGCTCGAGTGTGCTGAGACCAACACTCGCGGTGACGCGAATTTGGTTGGAGCCTCCAGCAGCGGCGGTTCCTGTGCTGAAGAGCTCTGCCGCGATGCAGGCACGCAATCGCTCGCCGACCTGATAGGCGCGCGCGATTTCGGTGTCCGGCATGATGATGACGAATTCCTCTCCGCCGAGCCGACACGCCAGGTCCATACCGCGCGTATTGCGTTTGAGGCGGACCGAAAATTCCCGCAGCACGGCATCGCCAACATCGTGGCCGTAGGTGTCGTTGACGAGCTTGAAGTGATCGATGTCGGCAACGAGCATCGACAAGCGGCGTCCCGTTCGTAAGCAATCGGACACCAGCGTCTTCATGTGCCCTTCCATGTAACGACGATTATGCAAACTGGTCAGAGCATCGGTGATCGACATCTCGACTGTCTCAGCCAGCCGGTGGCGGAGGAAATCAGAATGGCGCTTGCGTTTGATCTGAGTTTTGACGCGAGCGTGCAATTCATGGCGATCAACCGGCCGCATCAGGTAATCGTTCACGCCCATGTCGAGACCGCGCATCAGGCGAGCCTCATCGCCCGGCTCGACCAAAATGATAATTGGCAGATGCCGGGTTCGCTCGAGCGAACGGATCTGCGAACACAGCCGCAACCCATCTGACGCCTGCAACGACAACGAGATCACGACCAAATCGAAGTTGTGTTCCGCAAGTTTTGCGAGCGCGGCTTGTGGATCGCGTTCGGCGAAGGCATCGTTGGACGTACTGAGAACTTCCAACAGCCGAGCTGCCGAGCGGGGATGGTCGTCGACCACCAGGATCCGCCCAGAGCGGCCCGATAAGGCCTTTGCCAACGCGCCATCGTCAGGCAGACCCATATCTTTGCCGGTCGATGCCCGCATGACCATTTCATCGTTCAGCATTTTCAACCGGGCGAGATTTTTGACCCGCGTGATCAGCGCGATGTCGTCGACGGGCTTGGTAAGAAAGTCGTCCGCGCCATTGCCGAGCCCCTGCACCTTGTCCGCGGCCTGATCGAGTGCGGTTACCATGACGACCGGCAAATGCTGCGTTTTAGGATTGGCTTTGATGCGGCGGCAAACCTCAAAGCCATCCATACCCGGCATCATAACATCCAACAGCACCACATCGACGCGCTCACGGTTCAACATGTCGAGCGCTTCTGGACCACTGAACGCCGACAAGACTTCGAAGTATTCAGCCTGCAAACGGGCTTCGAGCAGCTTAACGTTGGCGAGGATATCATCGACGACGAGGACGCGGGCAGTCATCTAGTTAGAGCCTGGAAGTTAGAGCGTAGGAGTTGGAACGTGAATGCTAACCATCGGTTGTTGAACGTGAGACTGTGAACGCAATCGGGCAACGGCGCCCTAGTGATTGATCGTCGGATTGATCGCGGGGCTAATCGCTGGCGCAACCGAGGGTCCGATGAAACGGCGGACCGTGTCGAGGAACGACATCACCGAAATCGGCTTCGAGATGTAGGCTTCACACCCTCCCGAGCGAATTCGCTCCTCATCGCCCTTCATGGCGAACGCCGTCACGGCTATGATTGGAATGTGGCGCAGACCATCGTCGTCCTTGATCCACTTGGTGACTTCCAACCCTGATACCTCAGGCAGCTGGATATCCATTAGGATCAGGTCCGGGCTGTGCTGGCGGGCAAGCTCCAGGGCATCAAAACCGTTGCGGGTCTGGATGGTGCGATAGCCGTGGGCTGCGAGCAGATCATGAAACAGCTTCATGTTCAGCTCGTTATCCTCGACGATCAGCACTGAGCGCGTCGCCCCTCGCGGTTCGCTCGGTCGGTGCTCGATCGTCGATCTGGTGTTTTGAAAGGTCATGCAGCCCGACCGCTTGCGTTGTACCGACCGGTTGTGCACCGATTCTCGGTGAACTCCGCTCGCTCACTGTGCAGCCGAAGCAGTAACCAACAGTTAAACGAAACCCGATTTTGAGGCCAACACAGTGAGACTAAAGCAAAACCGGCTCGATATTGATGGTGCCAGCGCGATTGCGCTGCAAGGCTTGGCGTTTTTGGCCTCCGATGACGACAGGGTCAGCCGGTTCTTCGCCCTGACGGGCATGGCGCCAGACGATATGCGGGCCAGCGCGTCGGAAACTCATATGCAGGCAGCGGTGCTTGAGTATCTGCTGGCCGATGAAAGTCTGCTGCTGGTGTTTGCAGCCGAGGTCGGTGTGCGCCCCGAATTGATCGCACCCGCTTACGCGTTGTTGGCTGGCCCAGAATGATCGCCCAACCGTCCAGGTCCGATGACGCAACTGCGCGGCCCGTCGGCCACCCACCACGCGACGCCATCGGCATCGATCTTGGCGGCAGCAAAATCGAAGTCATCCGGATCACTGCCAACGGCGCCGTTACAGCGCGCCGACGCATTGCAACGCCACAACACGATTATGCTGCAACTGTGCAAGCCGTTTGCGAGCTGGTCGCAGCAGTTGAATTGACCACCGGTGTTGACGCCCAAGACCCAGCGCGCACGCCCATCGGCATTGGCATTCCCGGCAGCCTCTCGAAGCGAACCGGTCTCGTTCGTAATGCCAATTCCACATGGCTCAATGGGCGTGACTTACGGGCTGATCTGACTACCGCGCTCAACCGATCTGTCGCCATCACCAACGACGCCAACTGCTTTGCTCTATCGGAAGCGGTCGACGGTGCGGCCGCGTCAGCACACTGCGTGCTGGGCGTGATCATCGGCACGGGAACAGGCAGCGGTTTGGTCATCAACGGCCAGATCATCGATGGGCCACTTGGGATCACCGGCGAGATCGGACACAACCCTTTGCCATGGCCCGATTCAAAACATGGCGAAATGCCAGGACTGCCGTGTTGGTGTGGTCGAACCAATTGCATTGAGACTTGGGTTTCGGGGCCAGCGCTCAGCGCTGATCATGCGCGCGCGACGGGCTCCGTGCGCACGGCCCGCGAAATTTCTGATCTCGCCCGGGACAATGATCAACCTGCGCTGGCGACGCTAGAACGTCACGCGGATCGGCTTGCGCGCGGTTTGGCCGCTGTCGTCAACGTGATCGATCCCGATGTGATCGTTCTTGGCGGCGGGCTCTCGCAGCTTGACCACTTGTACGAGCGGCTTCCAGCGTTGATGCGCCCGTACATTTTTTGCGATGACGCGCCGATCGAAATCAGGCGGCCAAAGTGGGGCGACGCCAGCGGCGTGCGCGGTGCGGCCTTGCTGGCCGCGACCTCAGAGCGATCCATTCGAGCATGAATTTAAGCGATGAGGCTCTAATTCGACCCAGTCTCGCACTTCGACTGCTCTAGAAACGTCAGTTCTTTAAGCACACCGTTGATCGCAAACCCGCCGTAGTCAATTTTCAGATTTCCGGTGACGCCGTTCTCGTAGTACCGAACCGACAACTCATAGGCTGGAACGGCGTCGATATTGTTCTGACCGGGCTCAAAATAGCTGATGGCCATCGGCCACGATTCAAGTTCAGCCAATCGATCTGCCCCAACCACCGACGGGTTCGCCGAGCCTACACCACGCGCCGTCTTTTTCCCAATCGCCGTGGTCGTCAGATAGTATTTATCGCCCTTCTCAGCGCCATCATAAAGATTTGCCGCGATAATCGATTTGCCGCTGCGCGCCGCTGTAATCAGTGCTGCGGCATGTTGCATTGGAAAATAAATGTCGCCGGGAAGCGTAACGCGCGTTTTCGTTGGTTTTACCAAATCAACAGTCGCTTCACTCGCTTTGGTCCGGGCTGCGTCGCCCTCGCTCGCTTCCACCACTTTGTCATTTTGGTATTGCGTTGACGAAAACCGCAGCTGCGTACCCTTGGCGTCTTCAAAGCTAGAGTTACGCAAATCATTCAGGCTTTCGACGCCCTCTTGATTGGTCATCCGCGACACGAACCGCATCGCCTGGGTGTAGCCTTCGCATTGCGAGCCGTTGACCTCGTAAACCATCCGCCCCGACAAGCCCTCGACGCCAGCGCCAGCCGTGGCTTCCGCCAACGAGATTTCGTAGACGGCACGGTGCGGAGCAAATTTCACCCCAGCGGCCGCATGCGCGGCCGGAACCGGCCAAGCTGAGGCACAACCAACAAGCGCACTGACACTGGGTAGCAATAAACGTAGCATTTAAGATAACCACTCACTCATACGATTTAAGTCGTTCGGTCGATGCGCCGAACGTCTGGAACGATATCCGTTCCAACGGCGTCTCGCATTGAAATCCGCCCTAGGCGCTAATGTAGAACCGCACCACCGCCATTGCAAAGTGGCCGTAGCACGGCCAAAAATCATCTTCGTTAGCCACGACTGAAAGGGCGCGTGCCATGTCGAATGATGCCGAAAGCCGGCTCGTAGCCCTCGGCCTGGTGCTGCCGAACGCGCCGCAACCCGTCGCCAACTATGTGCCAACGCTTATCGTCGGCGATTTGGTATTCATTTCAGGCCAAATTTCAAAGGACGGGGCTGGCCACGTTGTCACGGGCTGTCTTGGCCACGGCCCCGGCAATCTGAGTGTCGCCGACGGTGAAGCCGCCGCCCGGTTATGTGCACTGAACATCCTGGCGCAAGCCAAGGCAGCGCTCGGCGACCTCGACCGCATTGGCCAGGTTCTGCGGCTCACCGGTTTCGTGACCTCGACGCCCGACTTCAACGATCAGCCCCAGGTGATCAATGGCGCATCCGATTTGATGGTAGCGGTGTTGGGCGAGAGCGGACGACACACGCGGGCAGCCGTCGGGGTTGCCGCCCTGCCAATGGGTGCTGCAGTCGAAATCGACGCAATCATTAAAGTGCGCTGACCGTGCAGGATCGCGCGGCGTATGTTCGGAACACGTTTGTTCGTCCCGTTGCCCACCGCGGGTTGCATAGATCTGCTGACGGCATCATCGAAAATACGATCCCAGCTTTCAAAGCGGCCATCGCGAACGGTTACGCCATCGAGTGTGATGTCCGTCCAGGTCGCGACGGACAACCGATCGTGTTTCACGATTTGACGTGGGACCGGCTGACCGATGCGCGCGGCGCGGTCGCCTTGGCGACGCTGACCCAACTCAGTGCAATCAGATTTCGCGGCAGCACTACGGTTGGTATTCCGCTGTTGTCCGATCTTTTCGATTTGGTTGCTGGTCGCGTGCCGCTCTTGGTCGAAATCAAAAGTGAATGGACACCACCTGACATGTGCTTCCTGCAGCAAGTGGCAGACCTGTCTCAAGCCTACGATGGCCCCGTCGCGTTGATATCATTTGACCCCGATGTGATCGCGGTCTGCCGTCGTCTCGCGCCATCGGTGCCGCGCGGAATAGTCTCGGGCCGCTATCGCGGTGCTGGATGGTGGAACCAGCACATTTCGCGTCAGCGTGGACTGGCCCTCAGCAACCTCGAATTATCAGCCGCGGCCGCACCCGATTTTTACGCCTATGACGTCAAGGCGTTGCCAACACCCGCAACGGTTCACGCCCGCCACGTCCAGAACATGCCGCTGTTCACCTGGACGGTTCGAACCGCTAAGGATCAGATGATTGCCGCAGCTCATGCCGACGCGATCATCTTCGAGGGTTTTAAACCTTAATCATTTAAGAGCCGGTCGGGCTATTTGCAGCGCAATAAAAGTGAGTTGTGTTTCAACCGCGCTTGCTTGACCGCGCCTGCTGATAGAGCGGCATCACATCGGGCAGATTACTCTCGATATATTTGACCCGCGCCTTACTCGATGGGTGGGTTGAAAACCAAGCCGGTGGCGCGCCTCTGCTCCCTGATTGCATTTTCTGCCATAGCGTAATTCCAGAGCGTGGATCATAGCCAGCGCGCGCAGCCAACTCCATGCCAACGAGATCAGCTTCACTCTCATCGTCGCGGCTGAACTTTAAACTCATCAGTCCGCCGCCGACGCGCGCCAAATCGCCAACGCCACCGCCCACCAGCACGCCGACGGCCAACGCGCCGAAGTTCGTCAGAGCTGATTTCGCCGCCCGCTCGCGCGCGTGTTCGCGCAGCGCGTGAGCGATCTCGTGGCCCATCACCATGGCGACTTCGTCATCCGTCAGCTTCAGCTGTTCGAGAATGCCGGCAAAGAACACAATTTTGCCGCCCGGCATGCAAAACGCATTGATCTGTTTCGACATCAGGAGATTGATCTCCCACTGCCAATCTTTTGCGCGCGCGTTGAACTTCTCAGTGAACGGCATCAGGTCGGCTGCGATCCGGCGCAGGCGGCGCAATTGTGGATCACGCTCATCGGCCAGCGCCTGCTTCTGGAACGCTTGCCGCGTTAGGTCTTGATATTGAAGCGCGGCAGTCGCTTCCATCTTTTCAGCCGAAACCAGATTGCGCAAATAGGACGGCCGCGAAATCACAACGCCATCACGCGCAATGGCTGTCGAGCTTGCGATCGCAATGGTGACAGCCACCATCACAGCGCTAGGAACGCTCAACCAACTTTGTCGAACCATCGTCGTTCCAAGCTCCGTCACGATCCCGTCGTTTGAACTTTTCGCCACTAAACTAGCCGAGCTAGAACCGCGTTCCAAGGCGGTTCGTCAGAACACGGCGAATTGCGGCCATGATCTTTTGGCTGATTATGACGTAAACCTTCTGCAAGGCTGACAGCGCACAAGGAGCGACACAGCGTTATGTCGATCGAGAACGCCAACGCTGATGATACGGTCGACCCGGCCATTGGCTTTGCTAGCACTGACGCTGCAACAGCGGTCGTGCGTGTCGTCGACGACATCGCGAGCATCCCGCCGACCGAATGGAACGCGTGCGCCAACCCAGACGCCACGCTTATGAACCCCTTTGTGTCGCATGCGTTTCTCAACGCGCTTGAACGCTCTGGATCGGTCGGCGGCAGCAGCGGGTGGTTGCCGCGCCACCTTGTGCTGGAAGATGAGGCCGGTGCCGTCAGCGCTGTGGCCCCCTGCTACATCAAACTGCACAGCCAGGGTGAATACGTGTTCGATCACAGCTGGGCTGATGCCTACGAACAGGCGGGCGGGCGCTATTACCCCAAACTACAGATCGCCGTGCCGTTTACGCCCGTTCCTGGACCACGATTATTGGCGCGGCCCGGACCTCGTCAATTGGCCGATGAACAAGCGCTGGCGGCAGGCGCGATTGCGTTTGCCGAACAGGCCGGGTTTTCGTCCGTCCACATCACGTTCACGGATGACAGCGCGGCAGCGCGTTTAGCGCCCTTAGGTTATTTACCTCGCACCGGCCAGCAGTTTCACTGGCACAATCGCGGCTACGCGACATTCGACGATTTTTTAGCCAGCCTTGCCTCGCGCAAGCGCAAAGCCATTCGCAAGGAACGCCTAGATGCACTCACCGGCGGCACCGCTGGACCGTTGACGATCGAGACGCTATCGGGTGGCGACATCACGGAAGCGCACTGGGATGCGTTCTATCGCTTCTACGTCGACACCGGAAACCGCAAGTGGGGTCGGCCGTATCTCAACCGCGCCTTCTTTTCGCACCTGGGTGCTGGCATGGGCGCACAGTGCCTGCTGGTGATGGTTAAGCGCGGCGACACCTACATTGCGGGCGCGCTGAACCTGATTGGTGGCGATTGCCTTTACGGGCGCTATTGGGGCGCGATTGAGCAGCTCCCATGCCTGCACTTCGAGGTCTGCTATTATCAAGCCATCGACTATGCCATCAGCCACGGCCTAAAGCGGGTCGAGGCTGGCGCCCAAGGCGATCACAAACTGGCGCGTGGCTATCTGCCGGTGACGACCCACTCAGCGCATTGGCTGGCGGACCATGGACTGCGTCGCGCCGTCGATCACTACTTGAAACGCGAACGCCGGGCCGTCACCACAATGAACAGCCAGCTCGAAGAACTCGGGCCCTACCGGCACGAACAGGATTAAATTGCTCTGGCGGGTTTTCCGCGCTGTGCCAGGATGGTCGGAGATGGCGCGACGGTGACAACACGGCCGCCGGTTTGCGGCCTCGACTTTACGCGAAAGTTGGCGCGTTTTACGCCTCGTCGCCTGACTTATTGTGAGCACGTCATGACCTATGATCACAGCAACATCTTCGCCAAGATTCTGCGCGGCGACATTCCGTGCCACAAAGTCTACGAAGATGACGATACCATGTGCTTTATGGACGTGATGCCGCAATCAAACGGGCACGCGTTGGTGGTGCCCAAAACATCATCGCGTAACCTTCTGGATGCAGACGCGACAACGCTGATAAAGCTGCTGCCACTGACACAGCGTGTCGCGCGCGCGGCTCAAATCGCTTTCGCCGCAGATGGAATTTCAATCCTGCAGTACAACGAACCAGCTGGCGGCCAAACCGTGTTTCATCTCCACGTTCATGTGGTCCCGCGCTATGATGGGCAACCGCTGAAATCTCACACCGGAAAAATGGAAGATCCGGCCGTGTTAGCGCGAAATGCCGACCTGCTGCGCGCCGCGCTGATATCGAATGGAACATGACCATGGCTGGCAATACCGTGACGCTGCATCGCGTCCTTCGCTGCCCACCCGACAAGGTCTACCGCGCTTTTATTACGCCTGGTGCCCTGGCCCAGTGGTTACCGCCCGAGGGGTTTTATGCCACCGTCCATCATCTACAGGCTGAAGTCGGCGGCACGTTTCGGATGTCGTTCACGAATTTTACGACCAGCGCCACGCACGCGTTCGGCGGCGAATATCTCGAACTCATTGCTGATAAGCGTCTTCGCTATACGGATGCATTCGACGAGCCAAGCCTTCCCGGTACCATGACAGTCACTGTCACGTTGACGGCCGTCTCTGTTGGGACGGATATCGCTATTGAACAAAGCGGCATCCCAGCCGCAATCCCAATTGAAGCGTGCTATGTTGGATGGCAGCAGTCACTTGCTAATCTGGCGCGTCTTGTCGAGCCCACCATTTCAGACTGATGGCGCCGGGTGACATGCAATCGAAGGAGCGTTGATTGACATGGCGACCGTCCTCATCATCGGTGCAAGTCAGGGCATTGGCCTTGAAACCGTGCGCGCGGCATTGTCCGCCGGGCATTCCGTTAAGGCGTTTGCACGTTCAGCGAACACAATCGGGATCGACGACCCTCGACTGACCAAAATCACCGGCGACGCGCTCTCCCACACCGATCTCGACGCAGCACTTCGAGATGTTGATGTCGTCATCCAATCGCTCGGTGTGCGCACAGCCAAGGAACTTGTGTTTGGCACCACGCTATTTTCAAAAGCCACCGCACTGTTGGTGCCCGCCATGGAAGCAGCGGGCGTCAAGCGCTTGATCGCCGTCACGGGGGCAGGAGCTGGCAACTCGCGCGGCCGCATTGGGTTTGCCTACGACAGCATTGTTTTTCCGCTGTTCTTGCAGCGGGTCTATTCCGACAAAGATATCGCTGAAGACACGATGCAGAAAAGTACGCTGGAGTGGACCATCGTGCGGCCGGGTGGGCTGACCAACAAACCCCTAACGCAGCGCTACCATGTTTACCCAGACATGAAGGACTGGCGCGGTGGTTTTATCTCCCGCGCGGATGTCGCAGACTTTTTGGTCAAGCAGATTTCCGACCGAACCATGATTGGCAAGACACCGCTGCTGGTCGGCTGAGACAGACGATGCACAAAAAGGCACCGGGCTGAGCCCGACGCTTTCTCGTTATGCAGTTTAGTCGGTTGCGATGCCAAAACGGCCTCGGCCGCTCAATCGTCCTTCTTGCGGCGCGGAACACTTGGCACTGTTCCTGACGATTTCGATTTCTCCCGCGGGCCCGACAACGCCTTTTTGGGAGTTGCATCCGCGAGCACGGGCTGCGGACCGTCATCGTCCTCATCTTCCGGTGACTTCGGCTTCTTTGCCGGATCGATCGAGACGTATTCGAACGCAAGCGCGCGCTCGTCGCCCTTGCCTTTGACCAGAATCTTGACGTTGCCGCCATGCTCTAGTTTGCCAAACAGCAACTCTTCAGCCAGCGGCTTCTTGATGTACTCTTGGATCACGCGGCCAAGCGGGCGGGCACCAAATTTGGCGTCGTAGCCCTTGTCGGCGATCCACAGTGCGGCTTCATCCGCCAGTTCGATGGTCACGCCACGATCGGCAAGTTGCGCTTCCAATTGGAAGATGAACTTCTCCACGACCTTTGTGATAATCTCTGGCGACAGCCCCGAGAACGGCACCACGGCATCGAGCCGGTTGCGGAATTCTGGCGTGAACATCTTGGAGATCGCTTCGGTGTCCTCGCCCTCGCGCTTTGTGCGATTAAAGCCCATGGCCGGTTTCGCCATGTCGGACGCGCCAGCGTTAGTGGTCATGATCAGCACCACGTTGCGGAAATCGACTGACTTGCCGTTGTGGTCGGTGAGCTTACCGTGATCCATAACCTGCAACAGAATATTGAACAGATCCGGGTGGGCCTTTTCAATTTCATCAAGCAGCAAAACCGAATGCGGGTGCTGATCGATGCCATCGGTCAACAGTCCGCCCTGGTCGAAACCGACATAGCCTGGTGGCGCGCCGATCAACCGCGAGACCGTGTGTTTCTCCATGTATTCCGACATGTCGAAACGCAACAGCTCCACGCCGAGCAAGTTGGCGAGTTGTTTCGCAACCTCGGTTTTTCCGACGCCCGTTGGGCCTGAGAACAAATAGCTGCCGATCGGCTTTTCCGGTTCGCGCAGCCCGGCGCGCGCCAGCTTGATTGCGCTGGTCAAGGCTTCGATTGCAGCATCCTGGCCAAATACCAACCGCTTGAGATCGCGGTTGAGGTTGCCCATCACCTCGGCATCGCTCTTCGTTACAGTCTTCGGCGGGATCCGCGCCATGGTCGCAACGGTCGCTTCGATCTCCTTGGTGGTGATCTTTTTCTTGCGCTTATTTTCCGGCACCAGCATTTGC
>JANMII010000056.1:0-2174 GCA_031375665.1 Hyphomicrobium sp. | reverse complement strand
CGATCTTTTCATTGCGCAGATCAGCTTCAACCCGCAGTCCGGCAGCCTTGCAGGCGGCCACAACTTCGTTGGCGTAGCCGTCGGCTTCGCTCGTGATGGTCGCGACGACGACCTGCAAGGGCGCCAGCCACAGCGGGAAATGACCGGCGAAGTTTTCGATCAGAATGCCGGTGAAGCGTTCGAGCGAACCGAAAATCGCACGGTGGATCATCACCGGCGTTTTCTTGTTGGAGTGTTCGTCGATGTAAAACGCGCCGAGGCGGCCGGCCAAGTTGAAGTCGACCTGCGTGGTGCCGCACTGCCAATCGCGGCCGATGGCGTCGCGCAGCACGTATTCGAGTTTTGGTCCGTAGAATGCGCCCTCGCCCGGATTGATCGCGGTTTTGATTTGACCGTTCGATTGCCGTTTTACTTCTTCCAGCACATCGCCCAGCGCTTTTTCAGCTTTGTCCCAAAGCTCGTCTGCGCCCACCCGCTTGGGTGGCCGCGTCGACAGCTTGATGAAGATGCTCTCGAAGCCGAAGTCCTTGTAGATCGCGAGCAGCAGATCATTGATCTTGAGGCATTCCTCCATGATCTGATCTTCGGTGATAAAAATGTGGGCGTCGTCTTGCGTAAAATGGCGCACGCGCAACATGCCATGCAGCGCGCCCGACGGCTCATAGCGATGCACCTTGCCAAACTCGGCAATCTTCAACGGCAGATCGCGATAACTCTTCAAGCCATGTTTGTAGATCTGGACATGGCCGGGGCAGTTCATCGGCTTGCAGCAGAACACGCGCTCATCAGGCAGCGTGGTCGTAAACATGTTCTCGCCGTAGTTTTCCCAATGGCCGGATAGCTCCCAGAAGTGCTTCTCCATCATGTCGGGAGAATTGACTTCCATGTATCCAGCCGCCTGCTGCTGGCGGCGCATGTAGGAAATCAGCGTCTGAAACAGCGTCCATCCTTTGGCGTGCCAGAAGACCGAGCCGGGTGCTTCTTCTTGGAAATGGAACAGATCCATCTCACGGCCAAGTTTGCGGTGGTCGCGTTTTTCTGCCTCCTCGATCTGATTAAGATACGCATCAAGCTCGTCTTGCGTTGCCCAGGCGGTGCCGTAGATGCGTTGCAGTTGCGGATTGTTTGAATCACCCCGCCAATACGCGCCGGCAAATTTTGTCAGCTTGAACGCTTTACCGATGGCGCCAGTCGAGGTCATGTGCGGGCCGCGACATAAATCTAGCCACTCGCCCTGCTTGTAGATTTTCAGCGTCTGGTCAGCGGGAATGGCGTCGACCAATTCGATCTTGAAGGTTTCGCCTTTGGAAGCGAAGTGCGCCTTGGCCTTATCGCGGCTCCACTCTTCCTTGGTGAAGGCTGCGTTCCGGCCAATGATCTCGTGCATCTTCTTTTCGATCTTTGCCAGGTCATCCGGCAAGAACGGCTCGGCCTTGGCGAAATCGTAGAAGAAGCCATTGTCGATAACGGGGCCAATGGTGACTTGTGTACCGGGCCACAACGCCTGTACGGCTTCCGCCATGACGTGGGCTGCATCATGCCGGATCAATTCGAGCGCGGCCGCATCGGTGCGAGCGACAAAATTAATGGTGCTGTCTTTGGCGATGGGGTCGGATAGATCGCTCAGCACACCATCGAGCTGCATCGCGACAGTGCGCTTGGCAAGGGATGGCGAAATGCTTTTTGCGACGTCGAGCCCGGATGTCCCGGCAGGAACCTGACGGCGTGCGCCATCGGGGAACGTCAACGTAATGTCAGACATCGAAACCTCTCCTTGTCTCACTCGCTGCCAACCATGCAGGTAAGATGACGAAGAGGCTTCTAGGATGATCCGTTACCCTGTCAAGTGTCGCGCCAACTCTTAGCGCGCGTTGCTGTCAAACCGCGATGGCGGTTAGGCGGCGGCCTCCAAGACAATCTCACCTTCAGACACAAAGGCCGCGATGTCGGAGTTCAGCTCGTGGCGGTGGGTATAAAACAACCCGTGCGGCGCACCGGAATAGATTGCCAGTTCGGCAGTGGGGATCGCTTCTGCGGCGGCTTTTCCGGTCGGCGCAATCGGCACTGTTTTGTCGGCGTCACCGTGAATGATCAGCGTTGGCACGGTGATGCGCGCGAGGTCGGCGCGGAAATCGGTCGATGAGAACGATTTCATGCATTCTAACGTCGCGATG
>JANMII010000007.1:0-2262 GCA_031375665.1 Hyphomicrobium sp. | reverse complement strand
CGAAGACGTGATTGTCTCCAACCTCACCGAAATTATCAGGCGTATAATAGTAAGCTGCCGAGGCCGCAGCGTTCTCAAACGGCGTAACCGCCGCGCCAATCTTGAATTCGACGTAGTCTGCTTCGAGCCCGCCGTCATCGTCAGAGCCCGGATAGTAGTAGTACAAAACTCCGAGATCTAAGGTCACCGGACCAACAACCGGCTTCAAGCCCGCGTAAAAGTCGATTTCGCCGCTGCCAAAATCGAAGCCAGGCGAGTCAACATCGAGGTTTGAGCCCCAAATTCCCGCATATGCGATGCCGTACGTCACGTCGACAGACATCTGGAAAGCTGGATCTTCTTTGGTCTGCGAGAAACCGCGGAACACATAATCGCTCGTCGCGCCGATCGTGGTGCTATACCCAAACGTCCGCTCCTCAGCGCGGGCAGCACTTCCGAACGTCAGGGCGGTTGCCGTAACCAACCCAGCCAGACCTAAACCGCTCTTGATCATTTTCATCTCTGTCTTTCCCCGTGCCGGACCAGCGCAACACGCGTGGCCCCCCAACCCGTCGCGAGTCGCCTCGCTCTTGCCCAGATAAAACCGCTTTCGACCCCGGCACTCAAGCAGTTCCACGCGAAACAGGATGACTTGAGGTCTCGCTGTCACATGTCGGCAACGATGCTGGTTAAAAAGGCCCGCGAAAAGTTAACTTTGCCTCGTGTTTGGGCAGGATCAGGCAAAGCTACCCGTCAAAGTGGTAACTCTGAACGCTTTCACAGCAGCCAAAAATCAAACGCCCGACCGATCAATCGGTGCGGGCGCATGCGTGCAACGCACTATTCGTGTATCTGGGCAACACTTCAACCCGCCCGCGCCTATCCTGCACGCCCCAACGACATGCATCCGACGCTTTGCTCAGAGAATTCTCCACCGAAATGATCGCACGCGCACAAACTGGTCCCACGTCAACACCGCCCGCAACGACGCAACCTTGGCCCACTGCGCTCATCACCGGTGCTGCCCGGCGCATTGGTCGGGCCATCGCACTCGATTTTGCGCGCACGGGCTGGAATGTCGCGCTGCACTACCGGTCTTCGCGCCAAGACGTCGATGAGGTCGTCGCGGAAATCGCAGCGAACGGCGGCACTGCCGTGGCGTTTGCCGCCGATCTGGCGAACTTTGCTGCGCTCGACGCGCTAATGGCTGAGGTCGTTGGCCGCCTCGGACCGGTGACGTGCCTCGTCAATAACGCCTCGGAATTTCAGAAAGACACCGTCGAGAACGTCGACGAGGCCACCTGGGACACCCACCTCGACGTCAATTTGAAAGCGCCAGTCTTTCTAGCTCAAGCGATGTTTCGCCATCTGCCAGCCGATTGCGACGGCAACATCATCAACATCATCGACCAGCGGGTCTGGAAACTAACGCCCGATTTTTTCTCCTACACGATCTCCAAGGCCGGCTTGTGGACTGCAACGCGAACGCTGGCCCAAGGTCTGGCGCCGCGCGTGCGCGTCAACGCGATTGGTCCAGGACCAGTGCTGCGCTCTATCCACCAAACTGAAGCCGAGTTTGCAGCGGAAGCTCAATCAACGCTTTTGAAAACCGGACCGACACCTGAAGAAATCGCGGCGGCTGTCAGGTTTATTTTGTCATCGCCCTCAATGACCGGGCAGATGATCGCGCTCGATGGCGGGCAACATTTGACCTAATCGGCCACCATCGTGGCGCCAGCGAACGAAACCGATTTCGCGAGATAGTCCGGACCTTTTCAATCACACGCCCACCGTCCGCGCCGCAAAGCTTCCCCACCAGCCTCTCAATGCTGCCCAAATACGCGCCCATGGTGTCGATCCGAGCAACGGGGGCTCGGATCAACACTTTCTTAACGTTAAGCGCCTACGAACCTTTACTGTTTTGTAGGGCGCTCTGCGAGGGGTGCCGCGTCTTATGGGTGGAATCATGATGTGCCGCGTTCGGGCGCCATTCGCGCTCGCTTTGGCTGCAGCCGTACCGCTTTCGGTTGCCCTGACTTCGGCCGCGATGGCCGACCTTCCTCAAGTCAAAATGAGTGCTGCCAACGCGGTGCCGGCATGCGTGACGCCGGGGCGGCTGACGTCGTTCTTGCGCATGCGGAACCCGCGCCTGGATGAGCGCTTTCAAACCATCGCCGCTGATTACATGCGGATTGGCAATGAGCTGAACATCCGCTGGGACGCCGCATTTTTCCAAATGCTGTTGGAGACCGGCAACCTGACGTTCACGGGCGATGTTTCCAT
>JANMII010000085.1:0-2604 GCA_031375665.1 Hyphomicrobium sp. | reverse complement strand
CACGTTGGCTTGGATCATCATTTCTTCGATCAGTTTGTGGGCCGCCAAGCGTTCGGGCGTGATGATGCCCGACACGCGACCATCACTGCCGAGGACGATTTTACGTTCCGGCAAATCGAGATCGAGCGGGCCGCGGGCATCGCGTGCGCGGCCCATCGCAGAATAGGCAGCCCATAGCGGTTTCAACACCGGCTCGAGCAGCGGCGCGCTTTTGTCAGATGGATTGCCATCGATGGCGGCTTGGGCTTCCTGATAGGCAAGCTTGGCTGCTGACCGCATCATGGCCCGCATGAAGGTGTGGCCTTGCTTGACGCCGTGCTTGTCGAAAATCATCCGCACTGCCAGACAGGGGCGCTCTTGCGCTTCGCGCAGTGAACACAAATCGTTTGAGATTTTCTCCGGCAGCATCGGCACAACGCGATCGGGAAAATAGACCGAGTTGCCGCGCAATTGGGCTTCGCTATCGAGCTTCGATCCGGGTCGGATGTAGTGAGCCACGTCCGCGATCGCGACAGTCACGATCCACCCACCAGAATTTTTTGAATCAAGATCAGGTTCGGCGTGCACCGCATCGTCGTGATCGCGCGCATCAGTCGGATCGATGGTGACGAGCGGGAGCGCGCGCAGATCGGTGCGGCCGTCGAGTGTGGGCGCGGGCAGCGCTTCGGCTTCCGCCATCACGGCTTCGGGGAAATCTTCCGGGATGCCGTGGGCGTGGATTGCGATCAGCGAGATCTGGCGTTCGTCGGCTGGGTTGCCAAGGCTTTCCAGAATGTTGGCGCGCGGCGTTGCGAAGCGGCCACGCCGGACGAGTTCGTAGCGGACCAGATCGCCGTCATGGGCGTCGCCGTCATCGCCAGGTAGGATCGACCATGACCTTAAATCTTTGCGATCGATCGGTTCGATGGTGCCACCGCCCCGGCTTCCACTATCGCGGCTCGATGTCCGATAGACGCCAAGCATGCGGTGCTTTTCGCGCGGCATCTTTTTCAGCGGCACCGCTTCAAATTCAGCCGGCTCGCCATCGCGCTGCAATTTTGTGATTTGGGCAAGAATACGATCGCCGATGCCGATGTCACCATCGAGCGGGCTGTCGGCTGCAAGCACGCGGATCAGCGGACGTTGGCCGTCATCGTCTTCCCAGTGCAAAGGTTTGGCGAGCAGATCGCCGTCGCGATCACGGCCGGTGACTTCGAGCGTCGTGGTGGGTGGCAGGCGGCCGCGTTCGCGCAAATGCTTTTTGTCGCCCGAAAGTAAACCTTCGTCGGCCATTTCACCGAGCCGTCGCTTGAGCGCGATCTTCGCGCCGCCCTTGATGCCGAAGGCGCGCGCAACTTCGCGTTTGCCAGCCTTGCCCGTTGCGCCGTTCAAAAATTGAATGATCTGATCTTTGGTCGGGATGCCGCCGTCGGCTGGTGCAAATGGCGCTGGGCCGCCGCGTTTTTTGGCACCAGAACCTGCCGCACCACGGGCGTCTTTTGGATTGCGGGCCACCGCGGGTTTGCCTTTCTAGAGCTTGGTTTTTGCCGATTTTTTTGCGGCAGTCTTTTTTGCTGGTTTCGATTGGCTCGCTGCCGCTTTGGCCGCTGGCGAAGCTGACGCGGCAGTTTTTGCAACCGGCTTCGATCGGGGTGCCACTCTCGCTGCAGCGGTGGCAGCTTTCGGTTTGGCCGCTGACTTTGCAGCCGGCTTGGCTTTGCGTGCCGGTTTTTTGCCGCCGCCTTTTTCAATTCGCTCAGCCAACAAGGCCAGCGCATCCTCGACTGTCAGTTCGGCTGGGTCTTTGGCTTTTGGAACCGTGGCATTGACTTTGTTATGGCTGACGTAGGGTCCGTACTTGCCCGATAACACCTGGATTTTTCCGCCTTCGGACGGATGCTCGCCGAGGTCTTTTAAAACTGTTGCGGCTTGGCGCTGGAACCGGCTGGTGCCACCACCGGCGCGCTTTTCAGCCAACAGCGTCACAGCCCGGTTGAGGCCGATGGTGAAAACTTCTTCAATGCCATCGACGTTGGCGTAGGTGCCGTCATGGAGAATAAACGGACCATAGCGACCAAGCCCGGCTGAAATCACGGTCCCGGTTTCGGGGTGCGTGCCAACTTCGCGTGGTAACGACAGCAATTGAATCGCGCGGTCGAAATCGAGCGTTGCGGCATCAATGCCTTTCGGCAAGCTGGTGCGCTTTGGTTTGTCGTCGCCTTCAGCTTCGCCAAGCTGCACGTAGGGGCCAAAACGGCCAGTGCGCAGCGTGACTGCCTTGCCGTCATCGTCGTAGCCGAGAATTTTGCCGTCGAGGCCAGCGTCGGCACCACCGCCTTGTGCGAGCGAGCGCTTATAGTTGCAGTCGGGGTAATTAGCGCAGCCGACGAAGGGACCAAAGCGGCTCGGCTTCAAGCTCAATCGGCCAGTCGCGCAGACCGGACAGGCGCGCGGATCGACGCCGTCGCCTTTGTCTGGAAAAACGTGCGGCGCGAGCACTTCATTCAACGCGTCCATCACGTCGCCAACGCGCAGATCCTTGATCTCGGCGATTGCGGCTGTGAAATCGCGCCAGAAATCGCGCAGCACGTCTTTGTATTCAAGTTCGTCGTTGGAAATGAGATC
>JANMII010000272.1:0-8952 GCA_031375665.1 Hyphomicrobium sp. | reverse complement strand
TGAAATCCGTGCTCTCGGAAGTGCAGGCGGAAGAGGGCGGCATCATTTTGTTCATCGATGAGCTGCACACCATCGTGGGTGCCGGCAAAAGCGAAGGCGCGATGGATGCTGGCAATCTTTTGAAGCCAGCGTTGGCGCGTGGCGAATTGCACTGCGTTGGGGCCACGACGCTTGATGAATACCGCAAGCACATTGAAAAGGATGCAGCTCTTGCACGGCGCTTCCAGCCGATCTTTGTCAATGAGCCCACCGTCGAGGATACGATCTCGATCCTGCGGGGCTTGAAAGAAAAGTATGAGTTGCATCATGGTGTGCGGATCACGGATTCAGCGATCGTCGCGGCCGCCACATTGTCGAACCGTTATATCACGGATCGCTTCTTGCCTGACAAAGCCATCGATCTGATCGATGAAGCCTCGTCGCGACTGCGGATGCAAGTTGACAGCAAGCCGGAAGCGCTTGACGTCATCGACCGCGATGTCATGCAGATGATGATTGAACGCGAAGCCTTGAAAAAAGAAACCGACGCCGCGTCAAAAGACCGGCTGTCGAAGCTCGATAAATCAATCGCAGATTTGGCGGAACAGTCGAAAGCGCTGACAGCACGCTGGGAGGCTGAGAAGAAAAAACTCGGGTCAGCTCAAAAACTTAAAGAAGAACTCGACGTGCTTCGCATCGAATTGGAGCAAGCGCAGCGCAAGGGAAACTTGGCTCGGGCCGGTGAGCTGGCCTACGGTTTAATTCCAGACCTTGAGAAAAAAATCGCCGGTATCGAAACAGTTTCCGGGCAGGGGGCGATGGTCGAAGAAGCCGTGACGCCCGACCAGATCGCCGGCGTCGTGTCGCGATGGACTGGTGTACCCGTCGACAAGATGCTTGAGGGCGAGCGCGACAAACTCCTCAAGATGGAAACGGCGCTTGGCCGCCGCGTCATCGGGCAGAAAGAAGCAGTGATTGCCGTTTCAACCGCCGTCCGACGGGCTCGCGCCGGGCTGCAAGATCCCAATCGGCCGATTGGTTCTTTCATGTTTCTTGGGCCGACCGGCGTTGGCAAGACCGAGCTCACCAAAGCCCTAGCCGGATTTTTGTTCGACGACGACACCGCGATGGCTCGCATCGATATGTCCGAGTACATGGAGAAGCATTCCGTAGCGCGGTTGATCGGCGCGCCGCCGGGCTATGTCGGATATGAAGAAGGTGGTGCATTGACCGAAGCGGTTCGGCGCCGCCCGTACCAGATCGTGTTGTTCGACGAGATCGAGAAAGCGCATCCAGACGTCTTCAATGTGCTGTTGCAAGTTCTGGACGATGGTCGACTGACGGATGGTCAAGGTCGCACGGTTGATTTCAAGAACACCATCATCGTGCTGACGTCGAACATCGGCTCCGAGTATCTCGTCAATCAAAAGGAAGGCGAAGATACGGATTTGGTGCGCGACGATGTAATGGCCGAAGTGCGCTCACGGTTCCGCCCCGAATTTCTCAACCGGCTCGATGAGATCATTCTGTTCCATCGCTTGCAGCGATCGGACATGAGCCGCATCGTCGACATTCAAATGGATCGCCTCAATCAATTGGTGGCTGATCGTAAGATCGCGATCACGATGGATGACGGAGCGCGAATGTGGCTGGCCAATCGCGGCTATGATCCCGCTTATGGCGCACGACCTCTGAAGCGGGTCATTCAACGCAATGTTCAAGACCCACTCGCTGAACAAGTTTTAGCGGGTGGCGTAAAGGACGGCGATACCGTGGCGGTGTCGGTGCGTGATGGCGCGTTGACGATCAACGGTTGGCCCGTGAAAGCGAACGGATAATACGGCTGAAGCGAGTTGGCCCCGTTGGCCCGGTCCGATGAGGCCAAGTCGCCACGTCCAACGTAGCGGTCAATGCAATGCGTGTCTTCGCTCGTCGCCGGCGGGCGAGGACGCCTGTATCAGCGGACTGGGGGGCTTTCCGACCCGCGCTTACAAAATCGGAGACAGCGACAGTGACGAACATGAGATTGGTTTTTCTGAGCGCGATACTTGGCGTGGTCAGTGTGGTTACGGCCAACACTGGTGCGCAAGCCGACGAGGGTGAAGCTTCGTTCCGGCGAATTCCGTTGCAGTTCATCGCAGCGTTAGGTGACCCGACAGCGCGTTCGGGAACGGGGGCGCAAGCGTGGGGCATGTGGACGGTTGATCCTGGTCCACGCGGCGTGCGGTTGGAAAATTTTGCTCAATTGAAAGCCAACGGCGGCGTCGCGCCGGCAGAGTGGACATTCGATAGCAATGATTGGTGGCTGGAAGAAAACGGGCTGATTATGGAAACGCCAGACTTCCCACTCGCCGCTGGCAAGTATCTGGTGACAGGTGACCGCGAGACGACGGCGGTTTTGACGATCCACGAGATCGCTGCCGACGGCAGTCAGCGTTGGGAGCTCGACAAGGGCGCGACGCTTTACGATGTGACGCACTTGCCGTGCCGCGCAGCGCGTTACGCGCCGAAGACTGCCGGCACTGTTTGCTCGCCGTCGCTGGCGCAGAAAGCGTCTTTCCCCGTGCCACCAGGGGCGCTGATGCCACCGGTCGATGGCTGCACCAAACAGGATTACGCTGTGTTGTTCGTGATCGGTATCGAAGATAAACCGTGAGCCGGTGAGCCCGAACTGCAGAAAACGTCGTTTCTCGCTCAATACTTCGACTGGAAGGCGCTGCTGAACGGGCTTGGCTCGTCATCCACCGGCTTAACTGTCGGGGTAGCCTCTGGCGTAGCGGCCGGTTGAACCGTGGGCGCATCGATGGGCTTCTTTGCCGATGATCCCCATAAGCTAGGATTGAAAATTTTCGCCAGGACACCTGGCTCTGCTTTGGCAGCTTCTGCTGGTGGCAAATCTTGTGGTACGGCCTTTTGAGAAACGGGCATTTTACCTGAGCCAGCACGCGTTTTCGCGGAGACAGCACGTCGCTCGGGTTTGAGCGCGGACTTGGCCTCAGCGGCGGCTTGTGGGGCTTGCGTGGCGCGTGCTTTACGCCGGTTTGCGCGTCGGTCGGCTCGCCGCACAGCTGACCTTTCGGCACGCCGCTCCGCGTTGTCTATTGCACGGGCACCAACACCGCGGGCGCTGTGGGAAATGGCTGCGATAATTGCCGATGGTTCGCTCTGGTCTGTAAATTCGCTTTCAGTGCCATCGTCATTCGCTGTCGAAGTCGGTGGTGCGATTTCGACCGGAGCTACCGCTTGAGGGTTTGGTTCAGCGGTGACTGGAGCCAATTCACTTTGGACGGAACGCTCGCCGCCGGAAAATTTTTCAGCGATGGCTTGGGCCGCAGTCGCAGCGGCTTTGGCCGCGGTCTCAGCGTCGCCAGCCACCATCGCAGGTGCAACTTCGATCGCGGTCGACACGGACGATTGCGCGAACGCAGCCAGTGACGTCACCGGTGTGATGGACGTGGCGACGGCGATAACGCGAAAACTAGCGGCACTCATGATCATATTTTTTGCTCCGTATCGGCTGACGCGCAACGTCCTGAAAACTCACAGGTGGGCGCTTCTCGAGCGACTAATGGGAACGTGCATGGCAAGCCCAAATAGTCAGCCGCCGAACCGAGGCGAGATCAAGACCGCTAGGCTCGAAGTGATTGATAGAATGCGAGTGGGTCGTCGTGCCGTGATGGCGGAAAAACGTCCCCGAGGTCGACGCATGCGATGCGCACGCTGTTGCGTTTGCCATGGCGCAGAAGTGGCGGGCCGAGAGCTGGATGGCTTTGGATATCATTGGCGAAAATAAAGTTATCCCCGCTTTCGGCCACCGCGATAGATTAGCGTTTTGGTACGGAGACGCGCGGCTTGAGTTCACTGATTGCGCTTGCGGCACTGATATTTTTGATGGTCGCGGCTTACCGCGGCTACAGCGTTATTGTGTTCGCGCCAGTCGCAGCAATGGCGGCCGTTGCATTGACCGATCCAGGTGCCGTTGCGCCGGTGTTTACCGGATTGTTCATGGATAGAATGGTCGGCTTTCTGAAGCTGTACTTTCCGGTGTTTGTGCTTGGGGCGCTGTTTGGCAAGTTGATCGAACTGTCGGGTTTTTCGCGCGCGATCGTGGCGGCAACGATCAGGTTCATTGGTCGCGAACGCGCCATGGCAGCGATTGTTACGGTGGCCGCGATCCTGACCTATGGCGGGGTGTCGTTGTTCGTCGTGGTATTTGCGGTTTATCCTTTTGCGGCTGAGATGTTTCGCGCCAGCGATATTCCAAAGCGCTTGATCCCGGCGACCATCGCGCTCGGTGCGTTCACGTTTACGATGGATGCGCTACCTGGCACTCCGCAGATTCAAAATATTATTCCGACGACGTTTTTCAAAACCGATACGTGGGCCGCACCGACCCTCGGACTCGTTGGAGCCGCGTTCATCCTGGCTGTGGGCATGGCGTTCCTCGAGTGGCGGCGGAAGGCCGCAGCATTGGTTGGTGAAGGCTACGGCGATGGACACAGCAACGAACCGGAAGCGACTGCGTCTCACGTCTCTGTTCATCCAGCCATCGCGATCGCGCCGTTGCTGGTCGTCGGTGTCGCAAACAAAGTTCTGACGACCATCATCGCGTTGCGATTTGCACCGATGACAGAAGTTGTTTTGACACCTGGCGGCAAGCCCGTTGTGGCAGACGCTGCGGCGTTCGCTGCAATCTGGGCGGTGCAGGGCGCGCTGATTCTCGGCATCGGGACCGTTCTGATTTTGGCATGGCGGACGGTTTGGGGGCAGTTTGCTGAGGGCATCAAACCAGCCATTGCTGGTGCGCTTCTGGCTGCGATGAACACTGCGTCGGAGTATGGTTTTGGGGCCGTGATTGCGGCGCTGCCTGGTTTCGCGGTGATTGCTGGCGCGCTCAAAGCCATACCCGATCCGTTGATCAATCAAGCGGTGACGGTGACAACGCTGGCTGGCATCACTGGGTCGGCATCGGGCGGGTTGAGTATCGCGTTGGCTGCGATGGCCGATCAATTCATTGCGGCGGCAGGGGCGGCGCAAATTCCACTCGAGGTCATGCATCGGATAGCATCGATGGCGAGTGGTGGCATGGATACGTTGCCCCACAATGGCGCCGTGATCACGCTGCTCGCGGTGACAGGGCTGACCCATCGGCAAGCCTACAAAGACATCTTCGCCATCACGTGCATCAAAACGGCGGCGGTGTTCGTCGTGATTGTTGCCTACTATGCGACAGGGTGGGTGTAATCATCGTCCGTTAGCGCGCGCCCGGCCACATGCGCCACATCAATCCATCGCGGAGTTGGAATTGATGATAGAGCGCTGCCGCTGCGTGGCCCAAAATGAGAAGCCACACGAGGTAAGCGCCAGCATTTTTATGGATGAAATCCATGGGCTTTTCGAATTCCTTGAACGTCAAACCAAGACGCTCGACTACGAGCCAGTTAAACAGCGACGTGTCGGCGACTTTCGGAATTCCGAGATATTCGGTTGCAGCACCCGTGCCGAGATAGCCTGTGATTGGCATCGCGATCATCAAAGCATAAAGCAATCCATGACCGATGGCCGCCGCGCGATGCTGCCATTGTCGACCGCTTTCCGGCAGGGACGGCAAGCTCGGTGGCGTGTGGGTCAGTCGCCAAATTACGCGGAGAAGTACCAGCGCGCCGATGGTGATTCCAACGGCTAAATGGATCTGCAGAGCCGTCATGTTGTCTGGCGTTTTGGGTTCGGTAAACCAGCGGCGGTAATACACTGCCATGTAAGATGCGAGGAATAGCATGGCGATCGTCCAGTGAAGCACGATCGCTGTTGTGGTGTAGCGCTGCGCTGCCGATGCAGCATGAGACGGGTTTCGCATCTTTAGGCCTTGTGTCATATGTGCTGGTCATGACGAAGGTCGAGCCACTGTTTAGAACGCACGACGGGCCGAAATCCGTTGCTGACCTAAAAGAAAAAACAATATCGTCTCAACGCTGGGCCAGTGACCGCCGCGAAGTAGTCGGTCCGTCAAGACGTGCCGTGCGACGCGGATTGGGTGATGGCAGCGCAAGACGTTCGCGCCCATGTTGAGGGCCTGTTTACACGGTGAGATGGACGCCCGCCTGATGCGATGGTCGGTGGCCGCTTCGCGCTATTTATTCGCGGTCATAACCGGCGCGCGACGCATGAGCTCTTCGATCCGGGCGCGTTCGCGCTGAAAATCAGCGAGATCTTTGCCATCCAGCTTGCGTTCGCGTGGCATCTGGATCGACATCGGATCGACAAAGCGGCTGTTGACGAGCACTTCGAAATGCAAATGCGGTCCCGATGACAGACCTGTGCTGCCAACGTAGCCGATGATCTGGCCCTGCCGCACTTTCACGCCTTCCGTTGCACCCGCTGCGAACCGGCTCATGTGGCCATAGGCCGTGTGATAACCATTGGCGTGACGAATGCGGAGATAATTGCCGTAATAGCCTTTGTGGCCAGCTTCCTCGATGGTGCCGTTGCCAGAGGCGAGCACGGGCGTGCCGGGTGCCGTCGCCCAATCGACGCCGGTGTGCATTTTTCGTGTGTTCAGCAGCGGATGGTAACGAACGCCATAGCCGGAGGTGAGACGCACGTCGTCGCCGCGCACGGGCTTGCGCATCAAAAACTTTTTGGAGTTGTTTCCGGCGTCGTCATAGTAGTCGATGACCCCATCTGCGCTGCGGAAGCGATAGAACTTGAACAAGCTGCCGGCGCTGTTGATTGCGGTATAAAGCAATTCACCGGGTGGCCCGTCGGTCGATTGTTCTTCTTTCATGTCGAAGAACATTTCTAGCGTGTCGCCCGGGCGCACGCGGCGACGGAAATCGTTGTCGAACGCATTGACCTTCAACATCTGCTCGATGGTGTCAGCAGGTAGGTTTTGTGTGAGAGCCGCGAAGTAGATGCTGGCGTACAGGCTGGCGTTCTGGCCGCTGTCGCCGTCAACGCCGCCAGCTTGTTGCAATTCTTTGCCGATCAAGGATTGCGATGACGCGATGAATTCACCGGCGGGATTGCGCGAAACCGTCACGATGTGATCGTGGCCATCGGAAAAAATCGAAAATCGCGCTGGTTCTTTTTGATCGGCTTGCGTGAGTGATGGCACCAACGTGATGCGGACTTCTTGTCCCGGCACAAGAGCTGATTCCGGAAACGTCGACTGAGCGGCTTCGATCATCGTGCGTGCCAACCAGGGTGGCGCGCCGGCGGCGGTGAGAATTTTGTTCAACGTGTCGGTTCGCCCGACCGTGACGATCATGACTTCGCCGCCCTCGAGTTCGATCGCTGGGTCGTCATTGGAATCAGGCGTTTTGAAAATTTCAGTGGTGTTGGTTTGTGTCGATGAGGCCGCTTGCATTTGCCAATTACTGCCGGGTGTAGAGGCAGCTACCGTACCTTCCGCCGCAACGCCATCGAGCGGCTCGCCCGCTGCTGCTGCAGCTTCTGTTGCTGCAGCCTCTGATTCTGGCTTCGCGGATGACGTCGTTCGGTCGACAAGATCTACCACTTCTTGCGTGTCGAGTTCTTGGCCGTCTTCGCCAGGCAAAATCCCGCCGAGGAGTTCAACGACTTTGATCGAAACATCGGTGCGTGACAGACCGCTGCCGGCGCTTTCATCGAGATCGTCATTGGCGCTGACCGGTCTGTTGTTCGCGTAGAGGCGAAACGGATTGAAGGGTGGAATATCGGCTTCAACGCCGGCTGGAACAGGTGCGAGCCGGGCTACGATCCGGGCATACGGCTTTTGTCGAACGTATTCGCGGCCATCACGTCGACTCTTTGAGCTCTCGTGGATGATGTAGCGCGTCGACAATGCACCAGTGGTTAGTTGCAGCAGATCGGTTTTCGGCGCGGCCCACTTCAAACCGTCGGCGTTTTTCATGTTTGGCATGACGGGCTGCGTCGTCGAGCCGTCGCGAATGCTTTGCAGGGCGGGGAGAAGGCCGTCGTTGTCCATTGGTTGATCGGCTGAGCCGTACACAACGACGAGAATTGCAATCGCGCCGACGGTGGCGGCTAAGCAGGTGCTGAGCATCCAGCGAAACCGGCCACCGCCACCCTGGTCATAGTGGTCTGCATCATAAAGATCTTTGACAAAACCGGTACCTCGGCCGCCATAGGTTTCGGGCCGATAAGTCGGCGTCATTGAGCGTGTTTGCGTGGCGAGTGCGACGGCACCGTCGGCAGACCGCGATATTTTCCGGCGACGGGTCAACACGGACCGCGGATCCCCCCTCAAACTATCCACGCGCAACTCATCTAAGCCTAACTAAAACTGCGGGCGACCGTTAAATCAGTGCCGACTACAGGATTGCTCGGCATAAGATTTGGCCGACACCCATGGCCTGCTTGTCGGCGCTGACTGCGTGATGACCGTGATATTACGAGTGTAAGCTAGAATGGGCTGCTTCTATCCTCGACTGACAGTTACGCTGATTTTCCCAGTATTTACTATGATCAACCCACCGCAGAACCAAACTGAGAGGTCAAAGCAGGCGAGTTCGTGGCGAAAGTCGAAGACCAGAATAATTTAAAGCTGCCGACCGGCGTGCGATCTAATCCTTCGTGCACCCCAACAGTAACGCGTTGAAAAAACTGCCAGAATAATGCCTTCTGCGACAGGCTTGCGCAGCCCGAACAAAATTAAAAATCCGTGTTGACACTCGGGCAGCGATGTTGTTTAAAGGGGCTTCGTTGGCGGGCACAAGTGCTTCGCCGCCCTCGCAGGGCAACAAACCATCGAAACCTTGGGTCTTAACCCGGTTCTTCCGGATAGACCTATTTGTCTCGAAAAAACCGGCGGTACGCCACCGGGTGGAAGGTTGTCCGCGAATTTGCTCTTTGACAATTGAATTTGAAGGAAGGGAAACGCAGACGGCGGGGTCCTGGCGGATTTCGGTCGCAAGATCGATTTCAAACAGACTCTGGAAACTCTGCGTTTCATCAACCATCACCGTGATGGCC
>JANMII010000217.1:0-13258 GCA_031375665.1 Hyphomicrobium sp. | reverse complement strand
TGAAAGTCTAACACATCCCGCGTCTGGGTGCGTGACAAGGGGGGTCGAACGCGTATAGTGCCGCCCGTCCAACCCAAAGAGAGCACCAAGTATGTCTCTGAAAGCGGCAGGTGCCCCAGCAACGATTGCGCCGCCGCTGCGCCCGCGAGAGGCGTTCCAGGATCTCATTTTGACGCTTCAGCAGTTTTGGGGCGCCCAAGGGTGCGTGATCCTGCAACCCTACGATATGGAGGTGGGGGCCGGAACGTTTCATCCCGCAACCACCTTGCGCGCGCTCGGTCCGAAGCCCTGGTCGGCCGCCTACGTTCAACCCTCGCGGCGACCCAAAGACGGACGCTACGGCGAAAATCCAAACCGCTTGCAGCACTACTACCAGTTCCAAGTGATCATGAAGCCGTCACCGGCCAACATTCAGGATCTCTATCTAGCCAGTCTTGACGCCATCGGCATCGATACCACGATCAACGACATTCGCTTTGTCGAGGACGATTGGGAAAGCCCGACGCTTGGGGCTTGGGGATTGGGTTGGGAGGTGTGGTGCAACGGCATGGAAGTTTCGCAGTTCACATACTTTCAGCAAGTTGGCGGGTTCGATTGCAATCCAGTCGCAGGTGAAATCACCTACGGTCTCGAACGTCTCGCTATGTACGTGCAGGGCGTCGATCGGGTCTACGATCTCAACTATAACGGCCGAGACGGCGAGCGCCGCGTAGCTTATGGCGATGTTTTCTTGCAGGCCGAGCGCGAATACTCGCGCCACAACTTCGAACACGCCAATACGGACATGCTGCAACAGCACTTCAAAGATGCGGAAGCCGAGTGCCAATCTTTGCTGCAAAAAGGCGATGGCGTTGACACCCACGCCATGGCGCTGCCAGCCTATGACCAATGCATAAAAGCCAGCCACGTCTTCAATTTGCTCGATGCACGCGGCGTGATTTCTGTAACGGAGCGTCAAAGTTATATCTTGCGCGTCCGCGAACTCGCAAAGGCGTGCTGCGCTGCATGGCTTAAAACCGAAGGAGGACGGGCATGAGTGAAAATACTCTCGTTGGGTTGGCGGCCCTTGGCATTCCGCTGTTGGGGGCTGCTTATTTGATGCTGCGGCGGCAAGCGGCAATCTTCCGCATGGTTGTTGCCATGGTCCTCATCGGGTTGGGCTATCTCACGGCGACCGGTGCGATTTCCGATATCGGCGCGAAGATCGTCGGTGACGCGACAACGCCTGTCGTGATCGAACCGACGACACCTGCCGCACCGACGCCAGCCAATGAGGTGGCGCCGACTGCAGCGCCAGCCCCTGATACGCAAACCCCAAGCACTCCGGCGCCAGGCACGCAAATGAACGACACGCCAGCGGCCGCCGACCCGGCCGCGACAGCGCCAGGCGAACCGCCGCCTGCGCTCGACAATGCGGCACCCGCACAAGCCCCGATTGAAAGCCCTGCGGAAGCTCCTGCATCAGGTGAGGAGACCCGCCCGGCTGAACCGGCTCCAGTAACGCCGTAACAACGGTCACGGGTTTGAAACGACGACTGGACCCCGCCGCGCAGCCCGTGTGGCGGGGTCGCTTCGTCCAAGAATGTGAGCCGACGTTCCATGTCTGAATTGCTGCTCGAATTGTTAAGCGAAGAAATCCCAGCCCGCATGCAGGTGCGCGAGGCGGAAGATCTTGCGCGCTTGGTGGTGGAGGGTTTGCAAGCTCGCGGTCTCAGCGTTGGCGAGGCACACAGCTTTTCAACGCCGCGTCGACTGACGTTGGTGATTGTGGGCGTGCCGGGCCAGTCGCCAGCCGTGCGGGAGGAGAAAAAAGGCCCGCGCGTCGGTGCGCCCGAACAGGCAGTGGCAGGTTTTTTGAAGTCCTCCGGACTGGCGACGATCGCTGACGCGCAGATCGTCAAGGATGACAAGAAAGGCGATTACTACGTCGCCATCATCGACAAACCAGGACGCCCAGCTGCGGAACTTATCGCTGAGACGATCAGCGACGTTGCCCATAAGTTTCCCTGGCCCAAATCGATGCGCTGGGGATCACAGCCCTTCCAATGGGTACGGCCATTGCAATCGGTTTTGTGCCTGCTGGGTGGCAAAATCGTGCCGATTGAATTTGCGGGTTTCACTGCCGGAAACGTCACGCGCGGCCATCGCTTTCTTGGCGGCGACGCCTTCGCCGTTAGCGACTTTGCCGACTACGAAAAAAAGCTTTTATCGCACTACGTCGTGCTCGATCCAAAGCAACGCATGGCGATCATCGCAGAACAAGCTCACGCAGCTGCTAAGGCCGCTAAGCTTGAACTGATCGAAGATGACGCGCTTCTGGCCGAGAACGCCGGGTTGACCGAATGGCCGGTCGTGTTGCTCGGCGCGTTCGATCAGTCTTTTCTAGATGTGCCGGCCGAGTGTTTGATCACATCGATGAAGTCGCATCAAAAATGTTTTTCACTGCGACATCCGAAAACAAAAGCCCTCGCGAATAAATTTTTGCTGGTGTCGAACCTCCTTGCTGGCGACGGCGGCGCGGCCATCACAGCTGGCAACGAAAAGGTCATTCGCGCCCGGTTGTCGGACGCCAAGTTTTTCTGGGAGCAAGATCTCAAACGGCCGCTCGACGAGATGGCGATCGCGCTGGCCGGTATCACCTTCCACGACAAACTCGGCAGCCAGAGGGATCGCGTTGAGCGGGTGTCAGAACTCAGTTTTCAGATTGCAGGCTCGGTCGACGCTAACCCAGAAGACGCGCGACGGGCAGCGCAACTCTCGAAAGCTGATCTCGTCTCCGGCATGGTCGGCGAGTTCCCCGAGCTGCAAGGCTTGATGGGCCGCTATTATGCGGAAAAAGCTGGAACCAAGCCGGAAATCGCGCGAGCCATCGAACTGCACTACAAACCCAAAGGACCGACCGACATCGTCCCTCGCGCCGATCAGGGCGATGCGGTCGCGATCGCGGTCGCGTTGGCCGACAAGCTCGACATGCTGGTCGGGTTCTGGGCCATCAACGAAAAGCCGACCGGGTCGGGTGATCCCTATCAGCTGCGACGCGCGGCGCTCGGCGTCATCCGCATCGTGCTGGACAACGATTTGCGTGTGCCGCTGTTGGCTGCTTTCGAACTCGCCGCCGCCCCGTTCCGCGCAAAACAAAAGGGCGTAGCGTCGGACACGAATGTGCCAGCCGACCTGCTCTCCTTCTTCGCCGATCGCCTGAAAGTCTTCCTGCGCGATCAGGGCAAGCGCCACGATTTAATCGACGCCGTATTTGCACTCGGCGGCCAAGACGATTTAGCGCTGATCGTGCGCCGCGTTGAAGCGCTCGACGCCTTCTTGAAAACCGACGACGGCGCCAATCTGCTGGCAGGCGTCAAGCGAGCCGCCAATATTTTGTCGATCGAAGAAAAGAAGGACAAGACCTCTTACGCCGGCAGCTATGAAGTGAAACTGCTCGTTGAAAAGGAAGAGACCGCGCTTGCCGCGGCCATCGAGGCCATCAAGCAAGACACGGTCGCAGCCATCAATGTAGAAAATTTCGCTGGCGCGATGCGCGCGCTGGCCGAATTGCGCGGGCCGGTGGACGCATTCTTCAACCAAATACTCGTCAATGCCGACGATTCCGCCTTGCGCCAGAACCGATTGCGATTGCTGTCTGACATCCGCGCGACAACGCAGACCGTCGCAGATTTCTCAAAAATTTCTGGATGAAGAATAACCGGCCATCAGCGGTTCACACAGGTGGCCGTAGCAGAGACGCGCAATGGCGGCTTAGTAATTTGACGCGATGACGTTTTGCTGCATGCTAGTGGGGACGGCTGCCGGAAGCATGGCGAAAGTCGCACGCGGTTTATTGGTCCGCACAACAGGTGGTGCAACAGACGCCGGAAGCACGCGTTCCATCACGGGCTGTCCCGGGCGGGCGACTTGGTCAACCAGCACCAGCGCCGTCTGAGCGGCCAGCGCGAAAGCACCGACAGCGGCCAAAACAGCGACACTAATACCAGCGACATAAGCAAAATACTGGGTCACGGTTTCAGCGGCCTCCGCGGTATTACGGCCGAGCACACGAGTTTGTCCGAGCGAGGACATGATATCACCTTCAAAAATCGGTTGTTTTTCTGGTCGTTCGCGGGCAGCGGTTCGTTTCGCGCCGGTTCAAACGATCAACGCGACCTCTCGAGTGAAGGTTCCAGCAGCGTGTCATGGGACTCGACGTTTGTGGCCTCGTGGAACCTGACCGCCACAACTTCAGCGGCTACAACCGCATGTCAACCGTCGGTAAAATTATGGGGAGCTGACAAGATGGATCCAGCTGGCCCTCGCTTCCGGACGCAACACATACCCCGCATGTCGCGATCCAGTCAGCTCCCCGCACCAACCGTACGCAATATGTCGGATACAAGACAGATGGGCAGATAGAAGAGTGTTTCTCGCTTTTGACGGCTAAAGTTTAGACATCACTATCCACGCTTGCAGTTGCGCTGTCGTAGGCATCTGTAGCGTGCAGCCAGTCGTCCTCGGCGCGCGCCAACGTTTTCGCCAGTTGACCCCTGTCTTGGACCAGTGTCTGCGCTTGCATTGGATTTGTCGCGTAGAGCTGAGGGTCGGCCAACTTGGCGTCGAGGGCAGCGATCTGCCGGTTGAGTTTTTCCACGGCTAGCTCAGCAGCCTGCATGGCTTTCTTCAGTGGTGCGAGCCCTTGGCGGCGTTCGGCTGCCGCGCGGCGCTGATCGGTGCGCTTTTGGCCGTTGGGTTGATCGTCTCTGTCGCGGGCCTTCTCACGTCCGCGCGGACCGCGTTCGGCAAGCAATTCAGTGCGATAACTTTCCATATCGCCATCGTAATCGGAAACGGTGCCATCGCGGACGATCCACAGCCGATCGGCGGTCGCTTCAACGAGATGGCGGTCATGACTGATCAAAATCACTGCGCCATTGTATTCCATCAGCGCTTGGATCAAGGCCTGTCGGCTATCGACATCGAGATGGTTCGTCGGCTCGTCGAGGATCAGAATGTGGGGCCCGTGAAACGCCGTCAGCGCCAGCAGCAGGCGGGCCTTCTCACCCCCCGACAGAAGACGGCAGCGGGTATCGGCTTTGTCAGCGCTGAAACCAAACGTGCCCAGGCGTGTGCGGCGTTGGGCTTCGGTTGCATCGGGCATGTACTGCAGCATGTAGTCGTAGGGTGTGTGCTGGGGATTGAGATCATCCAGCTGATGCTGGGCAAAGTATCCGACTTCGACCCGGTTGGCGCCGAAGACCTTGCCGGTCAACGGCTCTAGCCGTCCAGCGATCAGTTTGGCGAAGGTCGATTTGCCGTTGCCGTTCTGGCCAAGCAACGCGATGCGATCATCGTGGTCGATGCGCAAATCGAGGTTGGTCAAAATTGGCTGACCGGGGGCGTAGCCAACGCTCGCTTTTTCAATTCTCAGCAACGGGCTGGGAATGATCTTCTTGGGGTCGGGCAGGCTGAACGGAATAATGCGATCATCGATCGCGGCTGCAATCGGCTGCATTTTGGCAAGCGCTTTGACTCGGCTTTGGGCTTGGGCAGCCTTGCTCGCTTTGGCCTTAAAGCGATCGATGAACGCTTGAATGTGGCGGCGCTGTTCGTCTTGTTTCTTTTTAAGTTTGAGTTCGAGCCGCTGGCGCTCGCGCCGTGTTTCTTCAAAGTCATCATAACCGCCAGCGTAAACGGTTAGCTTGCCGCGATCGAGATGTAGAATGCTGCCGACGGCGCGATTGAGCAGGTCGCGATCATGGCTGACAATCACAACGGTGTGGGGATACGTGCGCAGATGCGTCTCAAGCCACAGCGTACCTGCCAAATCGAGAAAGTTGGTCGGCTCTACACACAGCAGACTTTCAGGTACGAGAAACAAGATCGCACCGAGCGCGACGCGCATTCGCCAACCGCCAGAAAACTCACGACACGCGCGCTGCTGGGCTGCATCATCGAAGCCAAGACCCGATAGAATTTGGGCGGCACGCGCTGGCGCTGAATGAGCGTCGATATCGGTCAACCTCAATTGAATATCGCCGATGCGATGGGGGTCGGTGGCGTGCTCGGCTTCCTGCAGCAGAGCCGCTCGTTCGGTGTCGGCGGCCAACACCCACGCGATTAGGCTGTCGTCACCGCCGGGCGCCTCTTGCGCGACATGACCGATGCGCGCGTTACGCGGCGTCGAAATCGCTCCGTCATCAGGCGCGATCTCACCTTTCAGCAGGCGTAACAATGTTGTTTTGCCAGCCCCATTGCGCCCGACGAGGCCGACTTTGTGGCCCGGCGGAATCGCTGCGGTAGCGGCGTCGAGGATCATCTTGCCCTCGATGCGATAGGTCAGATCGTTGATGTGCAACATGGCTGGAGCCGATAGCGCGTCTGGGCTGCGCTGTCACCCCGACTATTGAATGGCGCGCTTGTGCGACCTTCCGCGCATGTCGCGGCCATCCACTAAAGTGCGACGCCGAAGCGGCCGAGCACTGCGACCATCAGCAAATACGCCAAAAAGGTCAGCGCGCACGACACCGCAAGACTTGGCCAGAAACCAACACTTCGATCGAGCAGGATGGGCAGCGCGATAAACAGCACCAACGACGGCAGTACGTACCAAAAGATACTCCGCGCCAGTGAAGCCACTTTTGCCGTGTCAGCGGTTTCGCCGTAGAGCCAGATAAACGCCAGCAGCGACGTCAAAGGCAGTGACGCCAGCACCGCACCGACGGCAGTTGAGCGTTTGGAAATTTCCGAAATCGCCACAACCAGCAACGCCGTGATCAACACTTTCAGCGCTGTATAGGTCACCGTGTTTAGCCCGAGATAACCGGCTTTAGCGTTTCAAACAGCAACCGGTCGCGGGCAGCTTTATCGGGAACGGCGAGATGCGCGACGAACCATTCCTGAACCATCGAGCAGACGCGCTCCGGTTCGCGCTTGGCGAGTAGTCGCGGGTTTGAGAACACCTGCAGGTCTTCTTCCTTCCAACCGAGCTTGCTCAGTTCCTTGATCAGCAGATCATAGTCGGCCTTAACGGCCGGGGGATGCTGTTGGGGCGACTTCGTGCCTTCCGCGATTGCTTCGAAAATCGCGCCGATCTGGCCGTGGAATGCGGTCGGCCCGTCGGCCGTATCGACCAGCTGCACCACCGACGGACTGGTCTCCCCTTTTGAAATGAAGCCGTAGCACGCTGTCACACTCTGCGAGCGCAGCGCCTTCAGGTTTTCAAGAAACGCGACAGCGATGCGGCGAAGTTTTTCGTTGCTGGCGGCGAGTGCCTTATCGGCGTTTTGGCGGCGCAGTGACACGAGGCTTTGGGCGATTTGACTTGAGACTTCCGTTGCAGGCTTTTGTTCGGCGACGAGTTGTTCAGCCGCTGCGATGTTGGTCACATACCAATCGGGATAATCTTTTTTAATCAGTGCCCAGGCTGGAATTTTTTGTAAACGAGCGTCAACCGTCGAACCTGCTATGGATGGTGGGGATACGGCGGTGGTTGCCACAACACCAGCCGCGCTGCCATCGAACGACGGGTTAGGCGCGACCGCTGCGACCTGGTTCGGCTCACTTGTTTGAGCTGGCGTCTGAGCTGGCGCGGTGGATGTCGCGTCATTAGACGGTTGAGGTGCCGCAGCAATGGTGACGTCGCCACTCGGCGAAAAGAGCGTGGTGGTTGATGCCGTTACATTTGAGTCGGTCGTTCCCGCTGCCGTGTCACTCGGTTGCGGCGTTGCTGGCGCCTGGGTTGCAGATTGGGATGCCGACTGAGTCCCGGCATCAGCGGCCGACGACGTCGCCGTTTCGGCAGCTGTCGCGGTCGCTTCGATCGTTGGCGGAGCTGTCGTCAAATCGGCTGGCGCATTACCACCAACGAAGCGCATCAGCGGTTCGCGATAATTAGCTAAAGCGAAAGCGCCGCCACCGATGACGGTTATCGCAACAGCCGCAATCGCTAACCTTTTGCCGATACTGCGCTCGGCAACCGGCTCAAGTGGCTGGCGCTGCGCGTCGGCGGGGGATGGTCGTTGGCCAGATGGCGCTTGCGCTACAGACGGCTTTGTATTGAACAATTTGGAATTGGAGTTCGCGCTTGCAGAGTTTGACTGCGGCGCGGCCTGCGCGGCCGTGGGGGATTGAGCGTAGCCCGCGGTCGGCGCTGCGGTCACCGGTTGTGGATCAGCACCAGCGAGGTTGGGAAATACGGCTGGAAAAAGCGTTGGTGCCAACTGCCATTCAGACATACCCGGACGCCAGATTAGATCCGACGCGCGCAAATAATTATGCGCAACGAACGTCCGCATCTCGATGTCGGTCAGCGGCCCATGCTGCTTACCGTCACGCGCAATGTACCACTGAGTTTCTGTCGTCTGACCGTTCATGACCGCTCTTCGCACACGTGCTCGAAACCGAATGGACTTCCGTTGTCTGAGCTCTCAGCCAACGCCCCGTGCGCCCCCGCGCTTGCAGCCACAGTGTTCATAGGCTCAAGCCGCAGTCAATTGGGCGCCCAACTGCATTTAGCAAGCCATTACCGGTCGGATTGTGGCGTGCGACAGGCAACCTGAGGGCGCGGCATCGGCATGTTGTGCGTGAGCGGACGGAAGCCGATGTGCGGCGTGGGCGCCCTTGTGAGCCTCATGCGCCGCCGGTATAAGGCGCGCGAACCCGATTGAATTGTTGAAAGAAAGAAAGCCACATGGCCACCGAACGAACGTTTTCAATTCTAAAGCCCGACGCGACCCGCCGCGATCTGACCGGACAAATCAACGCCGTGATCGAAGCTGCAGGATTGCGCATCGTTGCGCAAAAGCGCGTCCGTTGGACCAGAGCGCAGGCGGAAAAGTTTTACGAAGAACATGCAGCGCGCCCGTTTTACGGCGAGCTCGTCGATTTCATGACGTCGGCGCCAATCGTGTTACAGGTGCTTGAAGGCGAAGGCGCAATTGCGAAATACCGCGAAGTCATGGGCGCAACCGATCCAAAGGAAGCCGCCGCCGGCACGGTCCGCAAATTGTTCGCTGTCTCGAAGGGTGAAAACTCGACGCACGGTTCAGACAGTGCCAGCGCCGCTGAACGCGAAATTTCAATGAACTTTCGCCTCGACGAAATCGTCGGCTAGCGACTTACGAACCTGGGTCGCTACCATAATATCATCGAAACGGCCTCGTTTGCGGGGCCGTTTCTGTTTTGAAGACGCGATCACAGTTGTTCGGGTCGAGATCTATTGAGCCGACGTCTTCAATACCGAACCATCCGTTTCATATTTAAGTTCGCGGGCAAACGTCGCTTCATCGAGCGCGCCTTCAGACTTGGCGATGATGACCGTTGCGACCCCGTTGCCGATTAAGTTGGTCAGGGCACGCGCCTCGGACATGAACCGGTCGATGCCGAGGATCAGGGCAATCGACGCGACGGGGATCGTACCAACCGATCCGAGTGTCGCTGCAAGCGTGATGAAGCCGGAACCGGTAACGCCCGCTGCGCCTTTCGACGTCAGCAAGAGCACGCCGAGAATTCCAATCTGCTGCCAGATAGAAAGATCAGTATTTGTTGCCTGTGCTAGGAACAATGCGGCCATCGTCAGATAGATGCACGTGCCGTCGAGATTGAACGAATATCCAGTTGGAATGACGAGGCCGACGACGCCTTCGTCACAGCCAAGCTTTTCCATTTTGCGGATCATGCGCGGCAGTACGCTTTCGGACGATGAGGTGCCAAGTACGATCAAAAGTTCTTCTTTGATGTAGCCGATAAATCGAACGATCGAGAAGCCGTTGATCCAGGTGATTGCCCCGAGCACGCCAAAGATGAAAAGCACGCACGTGGCATAGAACGCGCCCATCAACCATGCGAGGCTTGCGAGCGACGCGATGCCGTACTTTCCGATGGTGAAGGCCATCGCACCAAATGCGCCGATAGGCGCCAGCCGCATGACGTATCCGACGATCTGGAACAAAACCTGTGCAACTTGATCGATCAGGTTGACCAATGGCGCGCCTCGGTTGCCGAGCGCCTGCAAACCGAAAGCGAACAACACGGCAATCAGCAAGACCTGCAGAATGTTACCTTCGGAAAATGCGCCAACAAACGTTGATGGAATGATGTCGAGGATAAAAGCAATCGTGCTTTGATCCTTCGATTTGGCAACGAAGCCTTCGACAGCCTTTGTATCGATGGCTGAAGGGTCGATATTCATGCCAGCGCCGGGCTGGATCAAGTTGCCAACGATGAGCCCAAGCGCGAGCGCGAGCGTTGTGACGATCTCGAAATAGATCAGCGCTTTCACGCCGACGCGGCCCACCTTTTTGAGGTCTTGCATCGAAGCGATGCCGTGCACCACGGTGACGAAAATAATCGGCGCGATCAGCATTTTGATGAGCTTGATGAACCCGTCACCCAACGGCTTCATGGCTTCGCCGGTCTGCGGCGCGAAATGTCCAAGCGCGATGCCGATCGCAATCGCGATGAGCACCTGAACATAGAGATGCGAATAAAACGGCTTTAGCGCGGGGGCGGACTTTGTCGAAACGAGATCGGCCGTGATCGGTTGGTCACCGCGCTGCATCCGAACGATCCCCCTTTGCACCTTTGTCTTCACGCTGAGTGGTAGGCGATCACGCCGTCATTGTCAGGGGCCAGCCTTATTACCGGGCCGGGCTTGTTACTAGGCCACCCATTTCAGTGGGCCATCCTAATCAACGGAATTGGGTCGCAGCTTCTGGCAATAATCGCCAACGGGCATGAAAACGGCGCGGCTGGTAACAGCCGCGCCGTAAAATTTTATTAGTCTCGGAACCGGCGTTAAGCCGCCGCGACCCAACTTCCTGAGATGAATCCAAAGGCGACCGCGTCTGGATTGCGGCGAGCGGCTTCAAGCAATTTATCTGGGGCTTCAACCTCGAGGTCACGGTCCCGCTTCTTGCCAATGCGGGGCTTGGTGCCGCTGAGCAGGAACACAGACTTGCCGAGTAGTACAGTTTTGACGGACTCCATGATCGGGGGGTCTCCTGGAGCTTGAACACATCAGCAATATGTCTGACGCGCACGGTCTTGAATGCTTCGTCGAGAACTCAACCCAGTGCGGAGGCAGACGCAAAACATGCCGCGACACTCAGTTGGTGCCAGAGATACGCGCCTAGCACGAAAGGACTATGACAGTGATGGGGCAGGAATGCGATCCGGTAGCTTCGCGCTTGCGAGTGGCGCGAAGGATCGCTCGCCCAAAGGCGAACAATTGGCTGCCGTTGAGCGGCAGTGCATTGCGATGCGGGGCTGTGGATAAGTCGGTATGCGGAGGAATGGCTGCTAACTGTAGTCGCTTAGCATCTCGTCATCACCGGGCTGCAGCCGGGTTCAGCTTCAACTCAACTCGCGGATTTTGAACGGCAGCCCGCCTTTGGGCGTCAGGGTTACGGTTGCGCTGATGCCAGCCGGATTAGCGCCAACGTATTCTGGTCGAAAGCGCCGGAGCAGCAGTGACAGAGCGAGCGTGTTTTCAACTTGGCTCATCGCGCCGCCGATGCACGAGCGTTTGCCCGCGCCAAACGGAATGTAGCTGTACTTCACCTGCTTTTTGGCATTGCCAGCCATCCAGCGCTCAGGGCGGAATTCCTCCGGCTCTTCCCAAAATTTCGGGTTGTGATGGGCGCCGTAGGCGAACAGCGTGACGCGGTCACCGGCTTTGATTTCCTTGCCGCCAATGATGTCGTCTTCGACGGCGACACGGATCAAGCCCCAGATCGGCGGATAAAGCCGCATGGTTTCTTGGATGACGGCGCGAGTGTAGGCGAGGCCCGAATAATCAGCCGCCGTCGGTGGCCGATCGCCATACACGGTCTCACCTTCGCGGCGAATGCGCTCGGCAGCTTCCGGGCGCCGCGAGATTTCATACAGTGCCCACGCCAGGGTCAGTGCCGTCGTCTCGGTGCCAGCCCACAAGTACTGTTTCAGTTCGTCGATTGCCTGCTGCGTATCGAACTCAGGCACGGACGGATCGGCGACCGCGGCTTCGATCATCTTCAGCAATGTGCGTTCGCGCATTTCGCGAGGATCTGCACCCATCACGGCTGGCGGCACACTGGCCCATATTTCCATGGACTTGGCGGCGTCCTCGTCGCCCATCTCGAAGACTTCGCCAGCTTGTTTGCGCAGGCGGATGTCACGATGGTTCATCACATCGGTGTAGGTCTTGACGCATTTGAACACGACATGCGGGTTGAATGGCATGTCGCGATCGAACAGCGCCTTGCAGATCATGTCGGCCGCCAGTGTCCAAGTCTGTTCGACCATTTCGAAAGTTTCGCCAGACTTGGCGAGATCGGCCCACAGTTCCATCTTGGTTTGGATTGCGGCGAGAAAGTACGGGATGTACTCGGCAAACATATCTGGATGGAAAGCCGGCTGCTGGGGCATGCGGATTTTCTGCCAAAGCGCGCCGTCGTTGGTAATCATCGACTTGCCGAAGATCGGCTTCAGGCCGTCAAAATATTTGATGTAATTGTCGGCTTTAGTGACAAGCACATGCTTAAAGTATTCGGGCTCAGAGATGAGCACGATCCGTTGATTGGCGAGATTGACTGGCAGCACGGGGCCGTAACGCTCGGTCATGTGCATTAAAATGCGCATGGGGTTTTCGGGGTCGCCACGCAAAAGCGGCGTCAGCTTAAACCAGATGCTGCTCTCGTCGCCGAGGCCCTGGGCGTGGCTGGCGGTCGTCACCATTCTCATTCTCTCCAAACACCGGTGCCGAGATCCTGCCCGCGTTCCCCTAAAATTTGGGTTATGCCGACGGAGCGGTCGTAAATTTCTATGCCCATGCTCTTGGCCGTTCGGATCGACTGAATCCGATCAGCCAACCGATTTGTCAGAACCAGTTTTGCGGCCTCGGTGACGCGCGCTGCAATCTTTGTTCCAGAGACCCACACCGGAGACCTGCAAAAGGGCTCGCGAGCTTTTTTCGCCGGATCCGGCGTCCGCAGCCGGCGACCTTAATCAAGCGGACGGATCATAGGCTTTGGTGGCGTCGTGTCCATGCGGCGCCCCGCCCTGCGCCACAGCGCTCCGGCCGGAATGGCGCGCGCATTGACCTTATTCCAACAAGGCGGGGGAGAACAGCGCGGATGAGCTATTAACATCTTCTAATATAATAACTTTTTCCTGCTCCACGCGGGTTCGGCCAGACGCCACGAGCCGCACGGCCGCCGGATAAAGTTTGTGTTCGGCCTCTAGCACACGCTTTGCCAGCGACACCGGAGTGTCACCCGACAACACCGCAACG
>JANMII010000207.1:0-4266 GCA_031375665.1 Hyphomicrobium sp. | reverse complement strand
ATCGAGGCCCGATAGATCGGTAATGTGCCAATCGGCATCGTCTTCGCGATGGATGGCTGCGTGATAGCGATGAATGCCGCGATTTGTGACGCGAATGTCGTTGTCGTCTTCGCGGCCGATGCGCAGCATGTCGCGGGTGATCGCAATCCGTCCGCCGCTGCCGCCCATCATTTCAACCGACGCGGTCCAGGCTGCCGGTGGCACCGCTGGAGCGCTGGCGCAAAGTGCTGCTTGGTCAACGCTGGCGAGTGGCGCGCCGCGATATCGCCGGGTGGCGGCCGCATCGCGCGACACGCGGCGGAGAATTGCAGACGCGGCGGTCAGGAACGGCAGGGCCATTGCCACGGCGACGCCGAGCATCAACGCAGGCGCGCTGGCATAACCGTTTTGGATCGCGGATTGCACGCCAACATGACCAGCGTCGGCTATTGTGCTTAGACTTGAAACGAAAGCGCTTAAACTTCGCAACGCGTCGGCTGTGCTGATCGACAGACAAACCGCACCGAACCCCACGACCGCGAGCGCAATGCCGACAATGCTTCGCAAACGCGCCGACCTTAGAATGTGCATGGCAGCGATCTCATTATGCAGCGTTTCGGTCAAAGGCGCGACGCCTCGGCGTAAAGAGTGAAATGAAAATTTCAGCGTGGGTGATGCTGGAATACAAAAGGCGCAGTGAAGCGCGGCAGCAGAATGGCCGGAAAACGACACAAACGGGATTTGTTCATTCTGGGTTCATCGCTCTTTCCCGTGCCACATTGTTGCGGCACGACAGCGAAGCAGTCACAAGTGTTTCGGAAATGCAGCACCCGCGAACAGGTTCATGACACAGTTGGTCGCCCTACCAGATGGCACAGAACTTACCGGCGACTACATGATCCGACGCGTGCTCGGCGCCGGTGGATTTGGCATTACATATCTTGCCGATGAACAGGCGCTGTCGCGCCGTGTGAGCATAAAGGAATATTTTCCGGCAGATTTCGCCATTCGAGACGAGTCAAAAGTCGCATCACCGCGCTCGAAGGGCAGCGCCAGCGACTACGCGTGGGGCCTGGATCGATTTGTCGAAGAAGCGCAGACGCTCGCCAAATTCAATCATCCCAATATCGTCAAGGTGCATCGGATTTTTCGCGCCAACGGCACCGCTTATATGGTGCTGCATTTCGAGGAAGGCCAAAGCCTCAAGACGTGGCTGAAGGCATTGGGTCGCGCGCCTCGGCAACGCGAAATCGACGGGATCTTGGCGCCGCTGTTGGATGCGCTGGAGGCGATCCACAAAGCCGATTTTCTGCACCGTGATATCGCGCCGGACAACATCATTATTCGCAACAGCGGCGATCCGGTGTTGATCGACTTTGGCGCGGCACGGGGAGAGCTGGCGGCGCATTCAAAAACGAAAACCGTGTCGGCGCTCGTCAAGCCCGGTTACAGCCCCTACGAACAGTATGCGGAATCGAGCCGACAGCAGGGCCCGTGGACCGACATCTATGCGCTGGCGGCTACGCTTTATCACGCCATCGCCGGCAAGCGGCCACCGGATTCGCCGTCACGGATGCTGAAAGACGAAATGGTGCCGGTACGCGACGCAGCGCTCGCTGGCTATCGCGCGGGCTTTCTTGAAGCGTTGCAGCGCGGGCTTGCCATCGCCATCGATCAACGGCCGCAATCGATCAGCGCGTGGCGCGGCGCTTTGCTCGCGCCGGAACCCGAAAAGCCGGGTGTGCTGGCGCGGATGCGTGAGCGCACGGAAGTCCGCCGCAGCGCTGGCAAATCACGCCGCGCAGCTGAGCCGATTGCTGCGGGGCCAGTGCCGCCGCCGCCTGATGTTCCCGGTCAGGCTGGAAGCTTGCTCGATTTCGTCGATGCTTTGCAGAAGCCCAGCGCTGAAAAGGCTTCCTCTAAAAAGGCCGACGCGCAGATCGAGACGCCAAAGCGGTGGTCGATATCGCGCGGCAAAACCGCAAAAAATTCAAATGCGATCAGCCCTGCCGCTGCAGTCGCGGCGCCGTCGCCTGCGCCGCACGGAAAAAGTAAAAAAGCCGACGCTGCCAAGCCGGTGGCGAACGCGGTTGCAGTTTTGCCGGAGCGACAGCGCAGCAACGGGCGGGCGATCAAACCGCGCCCCGATGTGGCTCCGACACGTCGCTGGACGCGCGGCTTGAAATCGAAAGTCGCGCTCGCGGCGGCGTTGACGGCAGCTTTCGTCGGGCTGCAGGATCAGTTGCAGCGCGTTTTCATTCCAACCGCGTCCGGCATTACAACCGGCGCCATTATTCCAGCCGCAGCACCGCGATCAGCGCTTACACAGTCTGCCGAATTCAAAGCGCACGGTGGGCCGATCAGAAGTATCGCGCTTAGTGGCGATGGCCGCCTGACGGTGACGCTCGGTCAGGATAATGTTCTAAAGATTTGGTCGAGCACCACGCAAGCGCTGCAAGGCGAAATTGCGCTGTCGGATGGACCGGCAACGTCGCTCGCCATTCGTAACCATCGCGCCGTCATCTCTCACAACGATGGCGTGGTGTCAGTTTACGATCTTGAAACGCGCAATCGCTTGTATCGCTTCACACGCAACGGCGCGCCGGTGTGGGCTGCGACGTTTGCTGGATCGGAAGATCGCATTGCAGCCGCCGGACACGACTGGACGGTGGCGCTTTGGGAATCCGCGTCGCAATCCGAGCCGGTGGCGTTGCTGCAAGGTCATGACAGCGCCGTGCAAACCGTTGCCGTCGATCCGGCTGGTCGTTGGCTCGTCTCGGGCGGGGCCGATCGCAACGTTAAAATGTGGAACCTCGACACGCGTGACGCGCGACGCACGTTTCGCAACCATTCCGATTTTGTTTCAGCGTTGGCGGTTGCCCCCGATGGCGCGACGTTTGCTGCCGGCAGTCTCGACGGCAATATCCGGATCTGGTCGGTGACGACGGGACGCGTGCAGCGCATTTTAAAAGCTCACACCTCACGGATCGCGGCGTTGGCCTATTCGCCGGGCGGGGAATTGATCGCGTCAGCCGCCGACGATGGCACCGTGCGAGTGCGCGGCTTGCGGCGCACGCGGATCTACTGGTCGCTCAACAGCAGCGTGCTTGGCGGGCCATCGCAACGCCCCTTGGGCAGCGCAGGCGGCGCGCAGGCGTTGACGTTTACCAATGATGGCAGCGCGTTGTTAACAGGTGGCGAAGACGGCGTTGTGCGACAGTGGTCGCTGCCGGAGCCGCGCTTAGCCCAGCGCGATTGAGTGGGCGTTGGCGCTGCGACTTGCCTCGGCGCGATGTGATAGCGCAAACCTCTCGCAACGCTCGACGTATGGTGCGGATCAGGCCATGATGATCTGAGTTTCGGCAACACGCGCAGATTTCGCGTGCTTGAGGAGGCCCGGTGAATGGATATCGACGCCGTATTGCTGGCCCGCATCCAGTTCGCATTTACTGTCACATTCCACATTATTTTCCCGAGTTTCACGATCGGATTGGCGGCGTTCATCGCGACGCTGTTGGTCCGCTGGCGGATGACGGGCGAAGAGCGCTTCAACCGCTTAGCGCGATTTTGGACCAAGATTTTTGCTGTCTCGTTCGCGATGGGTGTCGTGTCGGGGATCGTGCTGTCGTACCAGTTCGGCACCAATTGGAGCCGGTTTTCAGAAGTTTCCGGCAATGTCATCGGACCGCTGATCGGATACGAAACGCTGACCGCGTTTTTTCTTGAAGCGACGTTTCTTGGAATTTTGTTGTTCGGTTGGAACCGCGTTCCACCGAATTTGCACGTGACGGCGGCCGTGCTGGTGGCGGTTGGCACATCGATCTCAGCGTTCTGGATTTTGGCGGCCAATAGCTGGATGCAAACGCCAGCCGGTCACGAGATGATCGACGGCATCGCCCATCCCGTGAGTTGGATGGAGATCATTTTTAACCCGAGTTTTCCGTATCGCTTCGCGCATATGTTCACGGCCGCCTACCTGACGACTTCGGTGGTCGTTTTGTCGGTCGGCGCGCGCTACCTGATGACCAACCGGTTCCACGAAGATGCCAAGACCATGATCCGCATGGGGCTTGGCATGGTCGCGATCCTAGCGCCCCTGCAATTGATCATCGGCGATTTTCATGGCCTCAACACAGCCAAGCATCAGCCGGCCAAAATCGCTGCGATGGAGGCCCATTGGGATGGCTCGAAGCCGGCTGGTCTGGTGCTGTTTGCCTGCAAACTGCCATCTGATCTGCAAAAACGCTTGAACGAACGCGCAGCGGCGCATGAGGGTGGCATCAATGC
>JANMII010000190.1:0-3379 GCA_031375665.1 Hyphomicrobium sp. | reverse complement strand
CGGAACGATGTGGGGAAGCGCTGCAATAATCGGCTGAAATGGGGGTGGTGACTGCGCCATACGCCGCCTCGCCTGGTCCGTTACCGTCACTGAAAAGGGCCCAGCTTACAGCAGGCCCAGATCAGCGAGCTTTTTGCGCATGCCAACCGGCATGGCAGCGACTTCGTCCTTCGCGCCGCGTTTGATGTCGGGTGGCGCGTCCTCTGCGGTCAAATATCGCCAGCCTTGGAACGGTCGCCGTGGCGTTGGTCGGACATTGATCAGCGTTGGTTCAAGCAGTAGCAGACAACACGACGAGCCATCGTCTTTTCGCCCCTCCGCAAATCCGACCAGCGGCTGTCTGACCAGAATGACACCTTTGATGACCCAGTACAGTGAACCGCCCGGCACGAGTTCGGCTTGGCGCCTTGGCGATTGGAACGTGGTGTGCGCCACGCATCGTTTGCCGTCGGGCGCTTTGAATGTGGCACGCGACATTTGCCACGCGGCGAGATCCTCAACCGACGTCGCTCCAACACAGAGCTTGACCATGTTCAATGCCATGGCGCGCTCATCGCCCGAGTAGCTCTGTTAAGCAAGCGGCTTGTCCACAGACCTGTCCGAAAGAATAATCGTGCCACGAGGCTGCCGAGACGGGAGCTTCGGCTCAGCCACCGGTTGGGCGGCACAATCCCGTGTACTGGCCAAAGACCGGCTGACCAACAATGCCAAAGTGTCTGGAATGAACGGCAGGCCGCGCGCCGGTCGTCGGATCAACGTCATACACGGTGGTCAGGTTGAGAAATCCCTCGTTTGCGACTTCCAGAAAATGGATGGCATTTAACGCGCGGATGACACGCAATTTACCGCCCGGTATTCCATTCATCACCAGCGTTGCAACCTGCCCTTCCAAATCCACGTCGGCTATTTCGAATGCCAACTTGGCCGGCACTTCGGATTTGAATTGTCCGGCGTCGTAGGTCCAGCTTTGGCCTTGCTCGAAAATGCACATCAGCGGTGTGGGATTGTCGCCATCACCGGGTGCGGCGAAGACTGACCGCTCCTGGCCACTAACGAACGTCATGACGAGGGCCATACTCAGCGCCGCCAAAATTCTTGGTCTGTTCATGCAGCTTTGATCCCCTATCGTGACCCCCGAGGTCAAATTCTCTTACGCCGCGACCGTAGCGGCGGACTGAGCTACTAGCCAATGGTGATGTCGTCGCCACACCAAGGCTTTGGCACAATCGAAAGTATTTTCATTTGCCGAAACCATTGCCGTACATTGGCCTTCGAGTCAGTGTGCGATGCAATGCTACACGTGATGAGAAGTAGACGATCATGGTCCGCAGGTTGACCGGCGACAGGTTAAAACGCATGGACGCACGCCGGATTTGGCAAACCACACCCGCCATTATGTTGGCAATAGCGCTCTCCGCGTGTGCGACGTCGGCACCAAACGCCACATCCTCAATCGATCAAACCCAACTTTTGGCGAAAGACGGCGGCTCTGACGCCGATTGCAAGCAGCTCACTGGATTAATGCAGGTGCGAATTCTGGAAGCGCGCGGCGCCGCCACACGTGTCGCACCTTCAGGTCTGTCCGAGGTATTTCAATCGAGCCTTGGCAATCTCTTCGGTGCGCCAGCAAAAAGGCCAGCGACGCAGCGGGCGTCGACAGATCGCGCGCAGCTTGACGCCGAAAACCAGCGGCTGGTCGCAGCCGGATGTCGAAGTTTTGACCTCGATCGCGACCTGACACAGCCAGATGCCAAGTTGACACCGACCCCGACGGTCGCTGCACCCAAATCGGCAGTCACCGCAGCAAGCCAACTGAATTGATTGGTTATGAAGCGGCGACCGTCGCGGCAATCAAAGTCGGCGCGGAAAGCCACTCCGGCCCCTGGGCAGTGCCATGGCACCATAACCAATTCGCTGTAAGATAGCGTCATGAACGATCCTAAACCGCCGTCGATAGTCGCCGATCGCGCCAACACATTCCCGTGGCCGCCGCTACTTTTTGCGGTGGCGCTTGGCAGTGCCTTCGTGCTCGAAAAGGTCGCGCCGCTGTCATGGCCCGGCGTTGACGATCTGCCAGCGCGCATCATCGGATGGACCTTTGGCGCTGTCGGCGTGAGCCTGATCGCTTGGGCGATCCTGACCCTTCACCGGGCTGGGACGACCGTCATGCCCGACAAGACCACCACCGTCCTGGTCACCAGCGGACCGTTCGCGCGGTTCCGCAACCCGATTTATCTCGGCGAAGTCTTGATCTTGTTGGCCATGGCTGAACTGACAAAAAATATTTGGTTTGTGGCCGCTGCCGCAGCCTTTGGCCTCCTGGTGACGGTTTTGCAGATCACGTTTGAAGAACGGCATCTCGAGGCGCGTTTCGGCGAGCGTTATCGCGCCTACAAGGCGACCGCGCGACGCTGGATCTGAGGCGTAAGTGATGGCAACCGACTACGCAGAAAAGGAGCGAGCGTTCATCGAGGCTTTGCAGGACGACACCGGCAAAGACCTTGCAGGCTGGATGGTGGTCATCTCACAGGCCAAGCTCGACAATCGCAACGATATCATCGATTGGCTTCGCCATCAGGGTTTCCAGTTCGCCAAAGCGTCGTGGCTGGAACGCATTCACCACAACGGTGGCCGCCTCATTTACGCCGATGACACGACCTTCGTTGGCGCGGTTGCCGAAACAGCCGTTGGCGACGCGGCCGACCAACTCCTCAACATCAGCAACACAGATGTGAGCAATTGCATCACACCGATCGCTATCTCCACGCCCGCCCCGCCGCCCGTTTCGAAAGTCCAAATTATCGATCTCGCGACGCATAAGCACGTTGCTCAGCAAGCGGCCTATGCCACCGCACGCCTGACGCCGGCCAAATTCGACTTAGCGGTCGCTGACATTCTGACCCACGCCAAGGGCCTGCGGCCTTTGGCGGAACTTGTGCTCAGTGAAGTTTTACGGACTATTCCGCACGCCATCATAACGGCGCGCGCGCCGCTCGTCGTGGTGTCTGCGCCAAAGCCTTTCCTGGCTTTGTGGCCGCAAGCCAAGAAACTGCGGGTGTATGCCGACCTCGACGCCGCAAGCGGGGGGGATCGTGTCAAAGTCGCCGACACCGTCCTGAAAGCGCCGCCGCCGTTCGCTCGCATGATCACCCTGGATGATGCGCGATCGGTCGATCGCCAACTGGCAGCGTTGATTGCAAGTGCGTGCGCGCGCGCAAACCCAAAGTAGGGTTGGATCTGGCCCCTACCGACAAGTTGCATCAACCCCGTTCGGACAGAATCGGTCAAAACATGGATTCGCCCGAATTTTGCGGATTGGTGTAGGGCTTACGGCCTGGTTTGGAGAGATAGCGTTGCCGCAGCAGGCCAATCGATCTGT
>JANMII010000188.1:0-16228 GCA_031375665.1 Hyphomicrobium sp. | reverse complement strand
CACGCCGTCATCGGCGATCGCCTGCGCCGCCGGCATGATGTCGGCAAAGCGACTTGTGGCCTGCTCGACCGCTGCTCGCGCGACAGCGTGAACATCAAAGGGAGCCTGGGTCGAGACGGCCGATTGTGGTTCGAGCGCCGCTGTTTGAATGTCGCCGAGACGTTGCGAGATTTCGAACAGTTGACCTTCGATGGTTTCAAGGCGCGCAAGCTGCCCGTTGGTATGATCGAGGTGGTTGGCGATCTCGTCAATGTGGGTCTCGATCAGGCGGATACCGTCGACGTCAGCGCGCGTGGCACTGGTTTCGAGAATTTTGGTAACATGCTGTTCAACGCTATCGAGCCGCTGGCCGAGCGCGAAAAATGATTGCTCAGGGCGAATGTCGGCAATGGTTTCATCGATACGGCGGCTGATGTCGGCGAAGCGCGTTTCAAGCCACGTCGCGTCAATGGTCGAGACGGCGGTTGCAAGTGATGAGCCGTTTGCGCTGCCAGACAACGATGGCAGCGCCGAAGCAACAAACGATGGGACTGGGTGGTCGGTCGGGCTGTAGTTCGATGGTCCAACATCATAGAGGTCAGCCAGTGCATCGGCGGAATCCGACTGCCACGGATTGCTGACATCGCCAGGCAAACTGGTTTCGATAACGTCGAAGGTATCATCGTTGAGGGCTTGGCGCGGGGCAGCCACGAACCCGTCGTCTGCCGAGCGCAAGGCTTTGGGGCCGTCGGCTGCATCATATTTGGCTGGCACTGCTGGATAAGCCGCAGCGAGGTGTGCCATCGACAAATTGGCGTTAGACGACGCAGGAGAAATAGCTTCAACAACGGCCATCGTCACGTCACTTGGCGCAGCGGTGGCGACGCTCATCACCACACCATTTGACTGTTCTGAAATCCGTGTCGCCAATTCTGCCATGCCAGCTTCGATGCGTCCGAACGCTGGAGCAAACTGGTCGGGCACGCGGGTGCGGATCACGCTTGCGTCGCGACCCATGGTGGCGAGACGGTCTTGCATTTGGTGGAGCGTGTCACTGTGACGACGATCGGCATCTGCCAGTTGGTCAACGATCGAATTCAACAGCCCCTTGAGGTCGCCTGCCTCGCAACGACGCAACTCATCCGCACGAATCGCATCCACACCGTTGCGGATTTCGTCGTTCCAATCGGTCTTTGCCATGTCATTCCCTCAGGGCACGCCACCGGCGCTATCCAAGCTCGCCGCGCATGTCGGGATGGAAGGAGCGCAAGCACACGCGGTCCATCCGCTCTCAACAAAGCGGTTCAAAGCCGGACGCGGCACGATTCAAGCTCACGATTGACAGTCTCAGTCGCCAGTAAACGGAGCGTTAAGGGCCACGAAAGATCTTGAAAATTATTATAAATCAGCTTGTTGCAAAATTTTTCGGCTCGGGTTGCGCGTTTCATCGAAACGTCGGGGCAGAGACTGATTCGCCCAGCACCGTCTTGCCACACGGGCTCGGTAGGCCAACACATTAATGGCGGCGCTCAATTCTCGATCCATCGCGGAGACGAACATGCACGACGAACACAAGTTTGGGCTGGCACGGGCAGTAGGGGTTGCATGCGCTGCAGCGCTATCCGTGCTGGTCTTGTTGCAGACAGGAACGGTTGCGATTGCGCAAAAGCCCGACGACGACAAAGGCCGGTACACACTGAGCCCAGTCGACGGCGGTTTCATCCGGCTCGACAAGCAGACCGGCGCATTGGCTTTGTGCACCGGCAAAGATCAATCGTGGTCGTGCGAGCCGCTGGCCGATCGCTCAGCTGCCGCGACCGCAGGTGAACAAGCCAAGCTCGAAGCAGAAAACAAGGACCTGCGCGCGCGTTTGAAAGTGCTCGAAGAGCGAAACGGCGGTTTGGGCTTGCCGTTGCCGTCACCACCCAGCACTGCGCCGGGCCCATCTGGCTCGCCGCCATCTGAACCAGCAACTGGGCAACTGCCAACGGAAGAAGAAATCGACAAGGCCTTTGACTATGTCGAACGGGTTTTCAAGAAACTTCGCGATCGCGTTGAGAAGTATCAAACACCAACGCCCGTGCCGGATGGTGCGCCACCGTCCGATCCAGTGCCAAGCCCGCGTTCGCCGAGCGCGCCTGCGCCAGACGCACCGTCTCCAAATGCACCGTCTCCGAACTCTGGCGCACTCTGATTTATCGATCGGCGATCATCTGCTCCATATGCCGATTGGCCTGAACCAGCTCGTGGACAATTCCGGGCTCCGTCATCGCATGGCCTGCATCCTCGACAATGCGCAACTGACTGTTGGGCCACGCGCGATGCAGCAGATGCGCCGTTCGAATGGGTGTCACCACGTCGTATCGGCCATGGACGATGATGCCGGGGATGCTGGCCAGCACATCTGCGTTTGCGAGCAAGGCACCCTCGAACGGCAGAAATCCGCCGTTGACGAAATAGTGAGCTTCAATCCGCGCGAACGCGAGCGCATAAGCGTCGCTTGCAAACCGCGCAATCCGATCGGGCTCTGGCACCAGCGACAAGGTCGAGCCCTCCCACGTGCTCCACGCCAGCGCCGCCTCGCGTTGGACTAATCGATCCGAGCCCGTCAGACGACGATGGTACGCCATGATCATATCGCCGCGTTCATCGCCTGGGATAGGCTTTTGGAAAGCGGCGAACGCCTCAGGAAATAATCGGCTGCAGCCATCCTGGTAGAACCATTGCAGTTCCGCTTTGGTCACCAAGAATATGCCGCGCAGCACCAGCGATAGCACACGACCTGGATGTTTTTGCGCGTAAGCCAGCGCCAAGGTCGAGCCCCACGAGCCGCCGAACAAATGCCAACGGTCAATGCCGAGCAAGCCACGGATCTTTTCCAGATCGGCAATCAGATCGTCGGTGGTGTTGTGATCGAGCGACGCATTTGGTGTCGATCGCCCGCACCCACGCTGGTCGAAGAGAATGATGTTGAAGCGCTTTGGATCATGAAATCGGCGCATGGTCGGATTGCAGCCGCCGCCCGGTCCGCCGTGCAAAATCACGACGGGCTGGCCATTGCGATTGCCGCACTGCTCGATGTGCAGCACATGGCCATCGCCGACATTCAAGCGTTGCTCGCGAAACGGTTGCAGCGGAGCGTAATGCGTCAAGCGCTCGACGGCCGTCACAGGGTTGATCATGGTCGTGGCATCGCTGAACGATCCCTCAGCACGACGTTGGCCAGCTTAGATGTCGGCGCCACGGAATTGGGCCTCACGTGCGTGTGTGCTTTTTCATTTGCAGTCGCTGCATATCGCGATCGTAGATTATCTGGCCGCCGGGAACGCGGATGTCACGCACAGCTTCGAGCGCGTGACGGCTGGCGTCGCGTCGCATAACGCTGACGAGCAACGCGACAGCGGTACTGGCCGGAATGCCAAAGCATCCAGCGATTGATCCTGGAACGCCGATGACGCCCGCTTCACCCAAAAATATTGCGGTTGCCGCAACGCCAAATCCGATTGCAATGCCAGCCACTGCGCCAGCGGCCGTCAAGCGCTTCCACCAGATCGACAATACCAGCACCGGAAATAAGCTCGCGCCCGTTAATCCCAGCGCCCACAGCACCAAGCGCAGCGGATCCGTTGGCGCCATTGCCGTCAAGGCCGCCCCCGCGACCAGCGCGACAGCGATGAACCCGCGCGAAATCCACACGCGGTTGTCTTTTGATGCGGGATCCCACGTCAGGCCTTGCACGACGTCTTCGCCAAGCACCGCCGCCAGCGACACGGCCGTCGCGCCAGCCGACACAATGGCTGCAGCCAGACCCCCGGCCATCAACAGATAGCAGAACACCATTGGCAGCTGCGCGGCGATCGGCAACGTGAACAAGACGCTATCGCGATCAAAGGCGAGCGACGCAAAATTCAAGCGCGTTGCGGTTTGATCATAGGAGACGAAACCGAGTTTTGCGGCGTCAGCGAGCCAACCCGGTAGGGCTCCGATCCGATCGGACACCACGGCGTCGAGGGCAAAATCGCGCATAAAGACTGCGACCGACGACAACGTCAGCAGAATGAAGCCGGCAAACACCGTTGACCATCCGAGCGACTTGCGCGCTTCGTAAATGCCAGGCGCAACGGCGACGCGCGGCAACAGCCAAGGCGCCGCGGCGATACCAGCGGCGATCGTCATGCTGGCGACGATGAACGCGAGTGGGCCGACGGCGCCGAACGGCTGCGTGTAGGGCTTATTCAGAACCTGCAAGCCTTCGCCTGGCAGGCCAAACGCAAGCGGCCACACTGACACTAGCGCCAGACCCTCGTTGACCTCTTGGCGCACCAAGCCGCGCACTAATGGCCCGTTCGCCAATTGTGGAATGGGCAACGACGTGATCGAAATCGACACCACGGTCGCAACGGTCATGACGGCAATCAGCACGACGATCGATTGCGCAACAGCCGTCCACGTAAACGATCGCATACCGCCCGGGCAGGTGCTGAACGCAATGACGGCGGCCAAAAATGCGATCATCATGACCGGGTCGACGCCGATCATTTGACCAGCAATGAGACCGCCGAGTTTGAGTTCAGCCGACATGACGAGCAACATCGGCACCGCTGCGACGGCGGCTGAAATCAAGCGAAGCGTTTTGCTTTCGAACCGCCGACCGAGATAACTTGGCACCGTGTAGGCACCAAATTTCCGATAAAATGGCGCTAGCACGATGGCCATCACAACGAGGCCGGAGACCGCGCCGACCATCAGCACCAGCGCATCGAAGCCGGCGAAAAAGAATGCGCCACAACCGGTGACGATGAACGTTGCGCCTAGCGACGAGACGGCCATCACCAAGCCGGAGTAGGCAGCCGGCACCCGTCGCCCGGCGGCGAAAAATTCCAGCGTCTCCTTACTCACAACCACCGCGCCGATCAGGCCATAGAGCAGGATCGGAATGCCAAACATCGCGAGCCGGAGCCAGCCATCGTCGATACGCAGTTGTTCAAAGATAAGCGTTAGCAGGACCAGCGCTGCAAACAGACTTGCGAAGATCGCGAAGTAGGTGCCAAGCCGTGGATTGACGAGACGTGACCGCGCGCCGAAGGCCATGACGCCGCTTCCTATTGGTCTTCGTTGGCGCCATGCCAGTGGTCGATGGCGTTCTGCCGATTGACGTAGCTTGCCACGGTGACGATGGCGATTATGAAGAAGCCGTGCGCGGCCAGAAAGTATCCCAGCGGAAAGCCGAGGAAACGCTCGCTATTCAATTGCTGGGCGTATTGCGGCAGCACCACCATCACGACCAGAAACGGCGCGAGGCTTGCGACGAGCTGCCATTTGGTATGACGCCAATAGGGCTTGCGCTCTTTGCGCTCAATCATCGAAACCCACTTTCCAAATTTTTCAGACCAACACCGACGACCGCCAAGGGCCGCACCGACCAGAGCGTGCGCGATGATAGCACAACCCATCATCCGCCACCGCACGTGTCACGCGATTGTCGCGCAATCGTGGCGGTGCCCGAAAGCACCCGGACATCAAAGCAGATTGTTCGGCGAACCCTCCCCTCAATACCATTGCGGCTGAATAGCAGTTACGCCGGATCGGCAAACATTGTGATCAAGGATCCGGTTCTTTATCGTCCGGACACGAATCAATATCGACACCAACGCCTGCGCGGTAACGGCCCGGTCAAAGCGGTCTATGTCGGCGAGGCTTTGAGCTAGACCGTGGCTCCGAACCCTGGCCGCGACGACTTGAATGGCCCGGGCGAGAGGCCTGGAAGCAACCAACACGACAGAAGGTCGCTCAAACCGGCAGCGGTCAAGTGCAGCAACAGCGGAAGGATGACGGCCATGAGCATGATCCAAGAATTCAGAGACTTCGCGATGCGCGGCAACGTGCTCGATCTTGCAGTCGGCGTCATCATGGGCGCTGCATTCGCACCGATCGTGTCGACACTGGTCGATAACATCGTCATGCCGCCAGTGGGCGCGCTCATGGCTGGCGTGGACTTCTCCAGCCTGGCCGTGTCGATGCCAACAGGCGGTGAGCCGGTATTGATCAAGTACGGGCTGTTCCTCAACGCCATCATCAAGTTCTTGATCACGGCGTTCGCCATCTTCCTGCTCGTCAAAGGCGTCAACTCGATGAAGAAGCCGGTTGCAGCCGCTGCAGCCCCGCCGCCAGCCCCTTCAGAGTTGTATCTCAAGGAAATCCGCGACTTGCTCGCGAAGCGCTAAATAGTTCGCCAATCGCATGACCGACAGCTCCGAGGGCCTGCCCTCGGAGTTTTTTTACGAGCAGCTGCCACCACCGAGCACGCAGAATTTCGCGCAATGGGCGTGGCATAACTTGACCGCGCCAGCGTCGAACATGCCGCCGTCTGCGACCGCCGCGTCCGCCAACGTCGGGCCCATTTCAAACGCCACGTCATAGGGCAACAACGTGCATGGCAGCACGGTTGCGGCCGCCGCGCCACGGCGTTTGACGACCATGCGCGACGACGCGCACATCATGGACGTTGGATCGAGCTTCAGAATGCTCCAGCATTGACTGGTGATTTCCGGTCCATCGTAGTCGGCGACCATTTCCGGCAATAGCATCAGTTTTGACGTATCGTCGGCGTCGATCGGCCAACCGTGATCGGCGATCAGACCGCGATATCCGGCGCGGCTTTCCGTCTCCGTTTCGCCCCAGCAGGTGCGACCAGCAATAGCCAGATCGAAGCCGTGTTCGGCCAGCCAATCAAGTCCAGCCACGGTCTTAGCAAATGTATCAGTTCCGCGTTCGACTTCATGCAGCGCTGCGGTGAAATGATCGAGACTGACCCGCACTTGCAACCGGCGGCCGTGGCTCGCGCGCAAGGCGAGCAAATACTTTTTGATGTGCGGCCGCTGCATGGGCAGCATGGCGTTGGTCAGCACTAAAACGTCGAAGCCGCGATCGAGGGCTGCAGCCAGCATGTCGCAGAATTGCGGATTGAGAAACGGTTCGCCGCCGGTGAACCCAACCTCGCGCGTCTGCAACGCTTTGGCTTCATCGAGAAATGCTGTGACGTCGGCGCGTTCAATGTACGCTAATCGATCGTTACTCGGGCTCGACTCGATATAGCAGTTGCGGCACGTGATGTTGCATTGTGACCCGGTGTTGATCCACAACGTCTCTAGGCGTCGCAAGCTGACGCGCGCGCGCACGCTGCCGTCGACAGTCCAATCGGGATCTTGAAACTTGGCGCGGATCGGCTGTGGCTGCGCGATTTCAAGAGTTGGGGTATCGGCTACTCTCAAGCGGCTCTCCGGAACATGATGCGGCCAGTAAGGCTGCATCGTCGGACACGATAACAACTGCTCGTTGCGCAGTAAGTCGATTGCAGGCAGAGCACGATATGATACACGTTCCGCACGCAGTTGGCTGGGTTGCTGGTCAGCCGGCGCGGGCGTAGTTCAATGGTAGAACGGCAGCTTCCCAAGCTGCATACGAGGGTTCGATTCCCTTCGCCCGCTCCAACACGGCTCCACGCAGCGATCAACAGCACCCACCACCATCGTAGAAGTATGTTGACGGCGAGACCCAAATGTCATCGCGGCCAAGTGCGCCAAGCGCTGACGCCGTTTTATCGCACACTGCCAAAGGTTGGTTTTGGCCCAGCGTGTGGCCTTTGCCGTCGTTGAAGAACGACTGCTCGCCGAAATAGATCGCCGTCCGGCCTGTGAAGACGCACGGTCCGTCGGCTGGCATCGGATCTTTGATGGCGCAGATTTCGACGCTTTCGATTGGAATTAACGTGTCGGTTTCGAAATGGCGCGGCGACAACAATCGATACGGCCGTTTGGCACGAACTTCGATGGTGCCAAAGCCAAGATCGGTCAGCCGCTTGATGTAGTCGGCGAGCGGGATTGCGCCGGTGAGACACATGGCACGCAACCGCTCATCGTTTTTGAGCACATCCGGCATCGCCACATCACACACGGGATCCGACAAGATCAACCGCCCGCGCGGCTTCAGTACGCGATACATTTCCGACAGCGCCTGCTTCAAGTCCGCGTCGTGGAAGATGTTGAACAAGCAGTTCTGGGCTGCGATATCGATGCTGCCGCTGTCGATTGGCAGCGCCAGAGCGTTGCCATGACGCAAATCGACGAAGCTCGATTTGAACCAAGGATTGACGGCCTCGGCTTGATCGAGATTGCGCCGACACGCGGTCATCATTTCGTCGACCACATCAAGGCCGATGACGGAGCCCGGCTGACGGCTGAAATAGGCGAACTGCAAGACTTCCATGCCGCCGCCGACGCCAACGTAGAGAACCTTCGGATTGCCGACCAGATCACGCGGATTGACCGTCGAACCGCAACCGTAATTCATATCGAGCATCGCTTGCGGGATCGTCAGCTCAGGCAATTGCCAGACCGGCGTTGTCGTGCAGCACAGTCCCTTTTCTGGATTGATCGCCGCCTCGCGGTAAACGTCGTGGGTGGTCTGGTGATACATCGGTGCGTCCTTCAATGAGCTCAAATTCTAGTTGTAGAGTGCGAATGTCAGCGCGACCAGTGCAGCAAGACCTGCAGCAATCGGTAAAGTGCAGACCCAGGACATCAGCACGGACGAAATAACCGAGCGGTCGGCGCTGCCGTTGACGATACCAATCCCTGAAATAGCACCGACCGAAACATGTGTCGTTGACACAGGCATGCCAAGCCGACTCGCGCCGATCACAAGGCATGCCGTAACAAGGTTTGCAGTCAGGGCTTGGCCATCGTTCATCTTGGATATTTTCAAGCTCATGGTTTCGGCGACCCGGTGGGCATGAAGCAGGCCACCGAGCGCCATAGCTGAGGCGATCGCGATCATACCAATCTTAATGTCGAGGGCCTGCATCGTCAAAAGCAGCCCGGCGATTTTTGGCGTGTCATTGAGACCGCGAGCGAAACTCAACGCCGCGGCTGACGCAAAATGCACGCTGTCGACCAGACTTTGCGCCGTAATGCCCAACACGCGACCCGAATATTTCGTCGTGCACGAGGCAGCGGTTCCGATGGTAAGTTCAGGCACCATGGATCTGTTGGTTGGTCCAGAGCCTGTGAGCACGGCCTGGCCAACGCCACTCATCTGACCGCCTTCAGCTGCAACGAATTCGCGCGGCCCGACGCACACGCAACTCTCGCGCTTGATCCCGCTGCGTGACACCGCGACGCTCGCCAACTTATAGATCGGCATCGTTAAAACGACAGCCAGCAGGGGGCTGATCAGCAACGGCAAGAAAAACGCCGTGCCAAGCGCTGACAAATTGAGATCGCTGCCAGCCATGACAAGACCGGCACCCGTTAACCCGCCTGTCAAAGCGTGCGTTGTTGAAATCGGAAATCCAAACCGAGTGGCAAGCAAGACCGTTGCCCCGGCCCCCGCTGCGACTGCCGTCAGAAATTCCGGCGCGGCTGCGACTGCCGCCGGCACAAGGCCCTTGCCGGAAAAAGCCTTGATCAACGTGTCGGCCAAAAATACCGACGCAACACAGCCTGCAAATGTGGCTGCTGTGCCAAGCAACAACGCCACGCGATAAGTGGCGGCCCCGCTACCGTAAAGCGTGGCAACGCCCTTGATGTTATCGTTCGCCCCGTTGGTGTAGGCCAGAAACAGTGTTGCGGCGATCAGTGAGGCGAGGAGGACCATGCGAAGCCTTTGACTTTGTTCCAGGACGTCTACGTTACGAATGGCCCAGCCGTTTCATGATGGCGTCCATGCGGGGTTTTTTCCCAATGGTGCGGCCGCTGGACCAGTTCGATCAGTGCGCGATAGGCCGCAAACGAAATCGCCAGCCAATACACCGGGATCAACAGGGCTGCAGTGGCTAGGCGGCTTAGCCCACGGTGATTGAGCGCGAGCACGGCCAGCACGATACCGGCCACATATCCGACGATGACGTTGATCAACATGAGGGTGACGACGATCGTGTTGTCGGAGGCCCACGACACGTACCCGGTGGCGACCGCCATTGCTAATCCGAGATAAACCCACGGATGAACCAAGGCAGATAGCACCATGCCGCCGAGCGTGACTTGAAAGGCCACAAACCCACTCGGGCCGAGCTCGCGCCACAGTCGTTTGGGTTCGCGCATGTGCACAAGATAAGTCTGCATCCAGCCTTTTAACCAGCGGGTCCGCTGGCCGCGCCATACCCGCCAACATTGCGGCGCTTCCTCAGCTGTCACCGACAGGATGGTCGCAACCCGATAGCCGAGCCGCGCGAACCGATAGCCAAGGTCGGCATCTTCCGTGACGTTGAATGGATCCCAGCCGCCAGCATCCAAGAGTGGCTGGATGCGAAAATGATTAGACGTCCCAGCCAACGGCAGCGGTAATCGAAAACGGTCCATCGCTGGCAGAACAGCTTCAAACAGGGCGGCGTATTCGATGGTGAATTGCTCAGTCCAAAACGTTGCTGTCGGGTTATAAATCGACAGCCGCGCTTGCAGACACGCCAAGTCTGGCCCGCCACAATGAAACCTTGTCGCCGCGATTTTCAATTGTTGGGGATCGGGAATATCTTCGGCATCGAAAATACACACCAAGTCGCCGTGTGCCAATTGCAAGCCGTAATTCAAGGCCCGCGGTTTGGTGCGCGGCGCGCCATCTGGCACAATAATAATGCGCATGGCAGCCGTCATCGGCTCGGCCTGCAACGCTGCCCGTGTGGCGTGATCGCTGCACTCCGTCAGGAACATGATGTCGATGCGATCGGGCGGATAATCGAGTGCTGCCAGCGCGCCGACAATCGAGTGGGCGACAGCGCTTTCGTTGTAGAGCGGGACGAGAACCGTGTAAGCGGGCCACACCTCGCACGGTACCACGGCGGGCAGCATCATGTCGGGCAGCACTACGGCGGGCAGCACCACGGCGGGTTGGGCTCCATCGGGGTCGGCAGCTGCCGGAGTGCCCGCGTCAACAAAGGCGAGCTGGTCAAGGCCAGACCTGAACAGCGGCTGTGACGAACGCGGCTGTGCCGAAATCGACGGCAACGAACGCGGTGGCGGGCAAACCAGATGGTAGATCGCCAGAATGCGGATCACGCCAATCATCAAAAATGGCACCGCGAGGACGAGCGACACAACTTCCAAGGCCAGCCCAGAGCGAACGCTGTGCGAGCCGACAGCGATCATTGCGCCGACTGCGAGGAAGCTGAGCGGCAGCCAGCGCTGCCACCGTGCCAGCGGTGATGCAGCTGACGCGGCTGGCCACTTGCGCCGCAAGCCATTGACAGCTTTGTCGAGCCGAATTTGATCCGTAGCTGCAACAGCACTTTGACTTTCGACGTCGAAACCGATCTCGCCAATGAGTTTCGGCCCGTGCATGCTGTATGCCATTCCAAATTGCGCGACCACGACTATACCGGTTAGACGGCGCTCGACAATCGCTTACGAAATGGGCCGAGGCCGTAATGGCCAAAGTCGAGTGAGCCTGGCCAGAGTTGGCAATCGATGGCTCATCGAAATGATGTCAGCGGTCGTGCGAAAAGTAATGTCTCCTAGATGCAGCATGAAGGCCTGGCGATGAAACGACTGAGCGATTTTCAGCCCGCAGCAATCCACATCGCAACGCGAACACTGATTTGCCTTGCATGGGTCGCAGCGATACTTGGGCCACTCACGACCGTCGCCGTGACGCAGAATCGCGCTGGCAGCACCGGCAATCGAGATGCAGCGCTCAAAGATGCTGACGCAATCGCCGCACTTCCGCGCCGGGTGGTCGTGCGATTTCTTACCGACAGCGATTTTCCGCCGTTTAATTTCTACGACGAGGACGGCGTTCTGGTCGGCTTTAACATCGATCTGGCCCGGGCCATTTGTCTGGAATTGTCGACCGCTTGCGATATCAAAGCGAGACCGTGGGACGATCTGTTTGGTGGCTTGAAGGCGGGTGAGGCGGACGCCGTCATCGCCGCTCATAAAGTAACATCGGCAGGGCTGGCTGAGGTTGCATTTACCGACCGCTATTTCCACACGCCGGGACGGTTCGCTGGACGTGTCGGCGGCGGCGACATTGACGTCACACCGTCGGGTCTCGATGGCCGACGCATCGGCGTCGCGAAAGGAACGTCGCACGAGGCGTTCTTGAAAGCGTTTTTCCGCGACAGTCCCGTGACGGTTTTCGAGACCGCAGACTTGGCGCGTGAAGCGCTGGTTGCGGAAAAGGTCGACTATATTTTCGACGACGGCATCTCGTTGGCGTTCTGGTTGAATGGCACGCTGTCAAGACAGTGCTGCGAGATGAAGGGCGGCCCGTTTCTGGAACCGAAATACTTTGGCGAAGGTTTAGCTATCGCGGTGCCAAAGAACGACCCCGAGATCCGCTTGCTTCTTAACGACGCCATGAAGAGGATACGAGCGTCGGGGCGCTTTGAAGAGTTGGTGCAACGCTACTTCCCGGTTCGAATTTACTGATCCACCATTTGCCGTTAACCGCCGGGGGCGGATTGCTGGTAACGGTCACGCGGTGCCCCCTGCGATTGACGTCTGCCGGTCGAGCTATCAGTGGGGCATGACCTTCAGAGAGCCAGCAACGACATGATCGGCGACACGAGCTTCGGATTAATGTTGTTAGCTCCTCGTCGCTTGGTTGGGGGGCGTTGGCGCTACGTGTGGAAATGCCGAATTGGTGCGGCACTCGGCGTCGTTGGCGTTCTTTGTTCGCTACTCTCGCACCTGTCGACGGACGCCCAAGCACAGGCACCCCTTCAAACGATTGACGCGGCAAACACCACGATCGCGGGCGCGGTCGCCAATCGGTCTGCCGCGAAGCCCAAGCCACCCAGGCAGGATGCGAACTCAACGGCTGTTCCCGAACTCGCGGCGGCGGCCGATAGCGACGCACGATCTCCAGAAACGGCGGCGTCAATCACGCTTCCAACACGGGTGCTATCGCGCGCCGAGGTCGTTGCATCGAATTCCGCACGCTTGGCCCGCATGGGGCACCACGTCATCATCGGCTACCACGTCTTCGCGCAAGCCAAGTCTTTGGTTGAGCGACGAGCCATCGCGGGTGTCTTCATTACCGATCACAACGCTAGAGGTCGAAGCGCTGCCGCTTTGAAGGGCGAGATCGACTCGTTGCAAGCGATCCGCAAAGCGCAAGGCTTGCAGCCGTTGATCATTGCTGCCGATCAGGAGGGCGGGGCTGTCTCGCGCCTATCGCCCCCGTTGCAGCGCCAGCAATCACTTGGCCAGCTCATCGCAAAATTGCCCAACGATGCGGCACGCAAATTAGCTGTTGAGGCTTACGCTAGCCTGCAAGCCGAGCAGCTGAGACGTCTCGGCGTGACCGTCAATTTTGCGCCGGTCGTCGACCTCAATCTCAATCCGAAGAACCGTCGCGACGGCGAAACCCAGTTGCGTCGCCGCGCGATCGACGACGAGCCGTTTTTGGTTGCTAAGGTTGCTGGCTGGTATTGCGCGACGCTGGCGAAATCCGGCATCATGTGCACGCTGAAACATTTTCCGGGCCTTGGCCGCGTCAGCCGCGACACGCACGTTGTGACCGGCGAGATCAGCGCCAGCGAAGGCCAACTCGAACTCAACGATTGGGTGCCGTTTCGCCGTCTGATGGATAAGCCGTACATCGCGATGATGCTCGGCCACGTCCGCGTCGGCTCAATCGATAAATCGACACCCGCATCGTACTCTAAAGTCATCATCACCGATTTGATCCGCAAACGCTGGAAGCATCAGGGCCTGTTGATCACCGACGATTTCAGCATGGGCGCGATCACACGAAGCCACGACCGTGTCGGCGGGGCTGCCATCAAGGCGCTGCAGGCCGGTGCGGATCTCGTGCTCGTGTCGTTCAGTGAAAAGCACTACGACGCGGTGATGTCGGCGCTGCTAGACGCCGATGAAAAGAGTTTGTTTGATGGTGACATGCGCGCGGCGAGCTTGGCGCGGATCGTCAGCGCGACGTCAAAATCACCGGCCGAGAGCCTTGCGAAATCAAATTGATTTTCCGTCCTGCGCAGACAATGAAGGGCCCGCCGGGTTTGCACCGCAATCAGCCCCGCGAATAAATCGGCTGTGATTTTTGTCCAATGTGCTTCAGCGCTTGGAAAGCCGCGTTCACGCGCCGCGCCATGTCATCCATGTAGGATTTCACTTCCGACGGCAACGTAACGCCGACATAACGATCCGGATGATAGAGTTTGGTCATCGTGCGATACGCATCGCGGATTTCGTCGAAGCTCGCGCCTTTCTCAAGCCCGAGCACGGCGTAGGGATCAAACGCGCGAGCATCTGGCGTTATCAATCGCGCAGCACCTGCTCGCCCGGTTTGAATGACTTTTACGGCTCGCACATCTGCTTTTAGCACGAACATGCCATCACCATCGAAGGTTTGCAGATAGATGAACGCCTCATCACCATCGAGGAGCTTATGGATGCCCTTTTTGGACGGCAGAGGTGTCCGACCCGCCATCTCAGTGTCGTCGGCGAGCGTAATCGCAACGGCGACCAACGTATCGGTACGGTTGTCGACAGGATTGCGTTCAAACATCGGACTTCAACTCGGCTGACAGTTGCTTGCCGACAAGCGTTGCCGGAGAACTGCCAAGCTTTCGTTAATCAGCGCTGTGGTGTTTCGAGATGTAAACGCTTGTTAACGTGTTGCGCGCGCGGCGCGCCAGGCATCATAACGCCGGAGCGTTTTCGACAATGGCGGGCGTGTGCGCAGGAACCCGCTATAGAGATAATCAAGCAATCGCACTGCACGCGGACTTTTGCCGATGGCCGCGAGCCAGCGCAGTTTCGGCGACGCGCTCCACATGGTGATGAACGCGGCAGCGCCACTGACCAACTGGCCGTCCGCGCGCCGAACGTGAAAGCGGCGCATGGCATCGTTGACGGTTAAGTCAGCCGTCACGCGATCGTGCGCACCAAGCGTGCTGACATCGGTGAACGTAACCTGATCAGACGGCGTGATCGACTTCATCAGGGCGATTTCGCGCTGACACAGCGGGCACGACCCATCGTGATACACAGTCAAGCACGCGACCGGTGTAGCGGCGGGTGACTGAGTTTCCGATTGCAGTGTTCGGTTCGCGTTTGTGTTTGTCATGGCCATATTACGATTGTCTAAGCGCGCTCGATCATTACTGCCTCATGATGCCGCCAGAACAACCGCGACGCGCCGCGACGAATGTGGCAGGTGCAGCGCGAAGCTGTGACATCATGGTGCCGTGATCGTCGCGGTATCGTTGACCAACCGATGCAACGACCACGACGCATGTCGCCCGCAAATACGCGACGTCATGACATCCAGTGAAAGGGCACACGTGATTGGCCGGCAAACGCGACGTACCGCTTTAGCTTCGCTTCTGTTTGGCGCAGCAGCGACCTCGCTCGCGCGACCAACGGCGGCGGGGACTTCGGCTGGACCAGCGCCGACCGGAGCGCAGCCCACAGCCACACCCTCGTCTCAGCCGCCCCCGTCTCAGACGCCCCCGTCTCAGGTTCCCGCATCTCAGGCACCGGGCGCCTGCACACTGTTTCCGCAGGCCATTGAGGGTCCGTTTTATTTCGACCCCAAACTCGTGACGCCCGATATTGCCGGCGATCGCCCCGGCGCGGCAACGACACTCGAATTGCGCGTCATCGAGAGCGGGCCATGTACGCCCATTCGCAATGCCCGGGTCGACATTTGGCACGCCGACGCGCGCGGCGTATATTCGGGCTATGATGGCCAAGGCGACGATGGCCGCGTGTCAGCCAAATCCGATACCTATTTGCGCGGCACGCAGTTTAGTGACGCCGACGGCCGCGTCACGTTCAACACGATCTATCCCGGTTGGTATCCGGGTCGTACGCCGCACATGCACATCAAGATTTTTCTCGATGCGACGACATTGGTGACCGGGCAGATTTATTTTCCCGACGCGTTTTCGCAATCGGTCTACGCGACGCGCGAGCCGTACACGGTACGACCTGTGGCTGACACCACCAACGCACGTGATTTTCTATTCGCCCGTGGTGGAATAGAAGGCGGTGGCACGGTGATGGCGGTAGCAACGTCCGATGAGCGCATCGTTGCGCAGCTCGTCATTGCGGTTGATCGCAGCGGCAAAGCGGCAAGCGCCGCACCCGGGGTCGGTGGATTGTTTCGCCGCATGCTCGGACAATAATGCGCATTTCGATGGAGAGTGAGCGATGAACATTCGAATGACGACCGGCTTGAAATTTGCAGTTAGCATTACGGCCGTGGTCGCCAGCTTGGCGGCTGCCGATAA
>JANMII010000155.1:0-15208 GCA_031375665.1 Hyphomicrobium sp. | reverse complement strand
CCAGCGAAAGAGCAGGCCCTGAAAGGGCTTGGGATACGGATTATTGAGCGGGTGCCAATCGTCGTCGCCGCCAATAAATTCAACGAGCGTTATCTCGCGACCAAACGCGCGCGGATGGCACATAAAATCTAGTCGGTCGCGCGGCCGTTGATACGGCCACACGCGGAAATCATGGAGCAGGCAGTTGCGCTTTGGCGCCTGCCTGCTCAGTTGTCTTGGGCACCGTAAATCCACCCTCAGCCACGAGCCGCGCGAACAACCCCGTGCCCTCGGCGAGGCTTTGAAAGGTTCCGCGCTCGACGATCCGACCATGATCCAAGACCAGGATTTGATCGGCGTCGGCCACCGTGGACAGCCGATGGGCGATGACAAAGGTCGTTCGTCCGGCCCGAAGCGTGTCGAGCGCGCGCTTTATTTTGCCCTCGGTTTCAGCATCAAGCGCACTGGTTGCTTCGTCGAGGATCAAAACGGGGGCATTTTTCAAAATGGCGCGCGCAATGGCAATGCGCTGCCTCTCGCCGCCCGATAGCGCCGCGCCGCGTTCGCCGATGACGGAGTTGTAGCCCTCAGGTTTTAACGAAATGAAGTCGTGGGCTTCAGCAAGCTTTGATGCCGCCTCAACTTCAGCATCGGTCGCGTCGGGTTTGCCGATCCGAATGTTTTCACTAATCGAGCGATTGAACAATCCCGCATCCTGAAAGACGACGGCGATGGCGGATCGAAGCGATTGCAGTGTCACGTCGGCGAGATCGTGATCGTCGATCGTAATGCTGCCGCTGTCGGGATTGCGGAAGCGTTGCAGCAACGCGATCGTCGTCGATTTTCCAGATCCGGTTGGTCCGACGAGCGCGATCGTTTGACCCGCTTTGGCTTCAAATGAAATCTCAAAGACGCCTTGTGGGCCTGCACCGTAACGGTACGTGACGCCGTTGAAGCAAACAGCGCCTGCGACGGGCGGCAGCACAAAAGCGGTCGGCTTTTCCACCACGCTTTCCGATTGGTCCATCAGTGCAAACAAGCCGCGCAGCGTCGGCGCCTGCTGATGAATGCGAACAACAAAACCCGATAGCTGATCGAGTTTGCCAATCAGCAGCGTTGCAAACGCGACGAACGAAACGATTTCGCCAACTGTCAATTCGCCGCGCTGGATCAATAGCGAGCCGGCCACAAAAACCGCAACCATCGTCAACGTGCCAGCCGCCCGTTGCAACACGGCCAGCACACCCCACCACGTCAGGACCGGAAATTGTGCGGTGAGCAGATTGGCCATCATCGTCCGCAGCGCCGCCGTTTCAGCCTGAATGCGGGCATAACTTTGGACCACCGACACGTTGCCAATGACATCGACAACGCGGCCAGAAAGAGCTGACTCATGGTGTTCAACGGCGGCTTGTCCGGCTGACGTCCGCTGCATCACGAAAACGTTCATCAAGGTGTAGGCCGTCGCCAGCGCGATCAGGATTTGCGCCATTTGTGGGTTCATGTTGATTGCGGTCGGGATCATCAAAATGATGCCAAACAACGCGGTGAGTTGGTCGCGCATGGCGCCAAGCCACAACCAGAACAGCGAACTCGTTCCCGACAAAATGGTTCGGATGACGGAGCCCGATCCGCGTTCGGCATGATAGTTTTGAGGCAATGCGACGGCGCGCTCGAAGATCTTCGCCATGTGTAATAATTTTTGCCGGTGAGCCAGTCGATCAGCGTAAACCGCAACGACCACGCCAGCACAAATGCCAAACAGGCCAAGCGCGGCCCACAATCCTATCAACCAAAATGGATCTTCTTGTTTGGTCAGCGCATCGACGACGCGACCAAATAGAATGGGCTCGGCCAATTGGACACCAGCGATGAAGACGCCGGCCGCCGCCAGCGTGAGTGCCAAATACTTTTCTGACGACAACAGTCCAAGCGACCGGGTGTAGATTTGTGTCAGCGTCAGTTCGGTGGCAGGCGAAACAGACGGTGCAGATTGAGTAACGAGTTGGGGTACCGTTGCAGCAGCCTTCGAGACTTCAGACGTTGAGCGGTCATGCGACATGGCGGTATAATCAATTCTCCGATCGGTGGCCGTCGAGGCGTCGTCTCAGTCTATTTAAGTCACGTCGCAAAGAAATGACCGGTTTTGTCCCGTGCGCTACTGGCGATTACCCAACACACTGCCCAACACTTGGCGCAACGCGCCGCCAATCGGCTGAAAAGTAAATTCAATCGTGTGACGGCCGGGGCTAACCGCGACAGCGCGGAACAAGACATTGGCGCGCAGGATTGGAACCTCAGCGCCGTTGAGCGTTCCGACCCACCACGGTTGCCAGATATCGTTGAGCACGAGCCATCCGCCGTCGGGGCTATCGACTTCGACCGTGATCTTGGTCTGGCCGTATCTCAGGATCGATGCTCGGCCAGCACCTCGCGGTCCGGTTCGCGCGCTTGATTGTTCGGCTGCTCCGCCGGGCGATTTCGGTTTGGCCAAAACAACCGTGGACGTAAAGTCGACAGCAGGCCACGTGCCGCGTGCAACGATATCGTCAAAGTCGGCGTAGTCCGCCTGCGTCGCAAATAAGACGCGCGGCAAGGCGCGCTCATTTTCATAGATGTAGCCTTTCGTCGTTTTCTCGACCAAGCGCAGATCGCCGGGTCGCAACGCTTTGTCGATGGTTTCGATCGGCACGCTAATGGCGATGTAGCGCAAACCTAACAGATCGCTCAGCGTCGAGCGGTATGATGGAAATAACGCTGAAAAATTCTTCTGATCGGGCAAACCAACCGCGTCACCTGCGCCGGTCGCGCGCGTGTAGCTGCCAAGGCGAAGCGGATTGTAGCCAAGCGTGTTTTCAAGACCATGGGTGAGGCTGGCGTTGGGCCAATGAAAGTCAAAGCCGACCAGCTCGATGCGGTCGCGGCGGGTTGTCGAGCGGCCGGCTGTTGTTAAAGTTTTCAGCCGGCCGATGGTGTCGTCGCGGGTGGCTGGATCAAGGACCGCGAAATTTTTAGGCGGCAGGGCCGTCGCACCACCTGGACCATTCGACCACGCGAGATCCGCCACTAGAACGACGGTCAGTGCGGCCATCACGGCGCGCGATGACAGCGACTTCCATCTGACGACGGCTACGAGCGTAACGGCTGCGATCACAAACATCGCCGCCGACATCGCGACTGGGTATCGCGCGTTAGCCAGCATGCCAAACCGCACCGCCAATACCAGCATCACGCCAAAAGCGGCGACGACGACGAGGCCGGTCATGATGGCCGAGCGGCTTGTCAGCGGTGTCGGCCCGGCGTCATCGCGAAGAGCGGCATTGAGCATCAACCCCGACAAGATCGCGCACAAAAAGCCGATCAGAAAAACTGCGTCAGCTGGCCTGCGATAGAGATCGACACCGGGCACGAAGCCATGGAATACAGCAAAAATCGGCGTGTACCATCCGAGCGCGTAGACGATGCAAACACCCAGGGCGGCAGCGAAAAATATTGCATCACGTCTCAGAGCGCGGCCCGATACAACCCCGGCAATGACCAAGAGCGCTGGCAGCGCTCCGAAATAGAGCTGGCCCATGTTTTGCGCGATGTATAATCCGGTGCCACCCCAGAGCCCACTTGGGGGTCCCCAATATTCGCCCATCGCGCCGCTCGATCCGAACACGTCGGGCGCAAACACCGTCAATCCCAGTGCGGGATGGAGCGAACCGCGTCCGGCGCCTTCGAGATCAATGGACGGCCGATTGCTGTCGGCTGCGATCAGAACCGTCAGCAGCAGTGGGATGGCGATGGCCATCACGCCGATCATGGTCGCAATCGATAGCGGTTTCAGAGCCGCGCGAAACGCTTGCGCGGGATCACAGGCGCACCACAAACGCGTGCCGACATAACCAATTAGGAGGTAGACACTCATCAGCGCAATCTGATCGCGGCCAAGCACGAGGCACGCGGCAGTGAGGCCAGCCAACACCGCATACAGTGCCGAATGGCGCTCCAGGGCGCGGTCGAGCGTGAGGAGAACGATCGGCAGGTAAGCGAGGCTCATCACTTGGCCGATATGCTGGATCCGCCAAGCCATCGCCGCGCCGAACGCAAAGCTGATCGCGGCGATCAGGGCGGCAACGGGCAGCACGCCCCTGTCGGTCAACCAGACCAACAATGCCGCCGCGCTGACCAACACCATCGCAAACACGGTCACGTCGCTGGCGTGCGCCGTTGGGCTCGAATTGAAATACGCCAGAGCGACAAAGGGCGGCGAAAATATCAGCGACTGTGGATCGGCAACTTGCGGGTGCCCTGAAAACACGAATGGCGCCCAAAACGGGCTCTCGCCTGCCGCAAAGCTCGATGCTAGAAATTGCAGCTGCGGCAGAAAATGAGCTTTCGCATCCCAAGGAATGGTGACGCGACCCGACAGCCAAGGCCAGGCAAGCACCAGCCAAGCGACGGCCAAAAAGCCGATTGCGGAACATATCTCGCGCTGCCGCGTCGACCCAATAGTGCTCCGCTCATCATTAAGCCGAGGCCTCACCGATGGATGATTACTTTCGGTCATAAGGGCCTAACAGTCAGGGTGGTATGCTGCCCGCCAGACGACGTACGATGGTCTGGGGGTTGCCTCAATACACCGTTAAGCCGATAGCGTAAGCCTGCCATCCTGCATCGCGGTTATCGCCGCGCCATTTGAAGACTTTAAGGCAACCGGACAGCGCATGCCGCCGCGGACGATTACAACAGCAATATCGCAAGCAAAAATAGCCGATGCGACGTCGCGCGTCGGTGGCGACCGATTGCCGGATCCCGACGACATCTTCGCGCCGTTGCGGCACGCACCAACCGATCGCCCGTACGTGGTCGCCCAACTTGGTCAATCGCTTGATGGTCGGATCGCGACGCCAACCGGCGCATCGCGTTGGATCAACGGTGGCAGTGCGCTCGATCACCTCCATCGATTGAGAGCCCACGTCGATGCAGTCATCGTTGGCGTGGGCACGATCGCTGCCGATGATCCATTATTGACAGTCCGGCGAGTCCAAGGCCGCCATCCTGTCCGCGTCGTCATCGACCCCAACGGACGCATGGATCAGAACGCGCGCTGCCTAAGAACAGAGCACGCTCGCTGTATCGTGGTCCGCGCCGCCGATCATGTGGCAGCCTGTGACACGGAAGTTCTGGCTGTCGAGCGACGCGGCGATCAATTGGCACCCGACGATATCGTGCGTGGCCTATTTGCACTGGGCCTTCGAAAAGTATTGATCGAAGGCGGTGCCTCAACGGTATCCAGATTTATCAATGCGGGTGCTGTTGACCGGCTCCATGTTCTGGTCGCACCGATCATCTTGGGGTCGGGCATAAGTGGGTTATCACTGACCCCGATCCGCGAACTCACCGAAGCCCACCGGCCAACCACACGCGTGCACGTTCTTGACGATGGCGACGTGTTGTTTGATTGTGATCTCCGTCAATCATCGGAAGGATAAAGACCCATGGCACGCGAGCGCGACTATGACATTCCGGTGTATTCGGCTGGCGCACGTAAATTTCATTGGCTGACGGTATTTTTGGTTGCGGTCCAGTTTCCTCTCGGCCTGTACATGACGTACCGCGGCAGTGACATGCAGTACGTCAACGATGCCGGTGAAACGAAGACCGGGTTGTGGGATGCAACGACCGGATTTCTCTACGACGCTCACAAAACCATTGGCGTTATTTTGCTGGTGTTGATAGCGGCCAGGCTCATCTACCGTTTCACAAAAGGCGCGCCGGCGTCAGATAAGTCTCTGCCACCTGCTCTTGTTGGCGTCAGTCACCTCACGCACTGGCTAATGTACACGCTGTTATTGGCGGTGCCGATTTTGGGCTACATCGGCATTTCGTACTACGGCGCTTTGAGCCCGTTTGGCATCCCACTGCCAGCCGTGACCGTCAAAGATCAGGAGATGTCGAAAGAAGTTTTCGAGATCCACGAACTGTTGGCTTTCGCGTTGGTGACCTTGGTCGCAATCCATATCTCAGCCGCGCTTTATCATAAGTTTGTGCGCAAAGATCGCGTGGTTGAGCGGATGCTGCCAAAGCGGATCGTCTAAGCCGGGCCACCGCGGTTTTTCGAGCGACGGCGGGTTTTCAAAGCACTGTCTTGGGATCAGAATCGGACGGTCGCTGTCGGCACGGCGCAAACGTCCGTGTGGCCGGTTTCTGCGGCTGTGCGTGCAACTTTGACCCAGCTTTCGATCGTCTTGATGTCGACCAGCCCGACTTCAGATGCGGCCATGGCGTGGCCGCGTACCATCTCGTCGATCAGCATGCGGTCGTTACGGGATAGAACCCACGGGCTGCTGCCTTCGCTCACCAGGTAGCCGTTGAGTCCGAATTGTTCGATCAACACGCTGGCGGCAAGTGGCCCGGCGGCTGGCCCAAATCCCTTGTCGCCCATTTGATGGCGTTGGAATGCGCTTTGAATTTCGTTATCGGCGGGGCGATGGGGCTGCCAGCGTTGCAGACCATTGCATGTCAGCACCCCGTAGAACGTCGCACGCATGTCTGCCACGTGATGGGCAAAGCGTTGGATAAACTCTTCTGACACAAGATCGAACAGAGCTGCAGCCGTCACCAGGTCGACCGGTTGGTGAAGTGCTTGCTTAAGATTGGCGGCAAGGTCGCAGCGCAAAAACGACACCGTTATCGTTGCAGAACCTTTGCGCAAAACGATGCCGTCTAAACCTTCTTCGCTGATGGATGAACTGGCGTCATGGCTTGCGGCCGCATCACTGCTGTCGGCCCAGATCGACAATTCACGTCGCGCCGCCTCAAGCAACTGGGGATCATAATCAACCAGCGTCCAAGCTTGGATATCTGGCAACAGCTGCGACGTGCCGCGCAAGTTCGATCCGGTGCCGCAGCCAAGATCGACGACGCTGACGCGATCACGCAGTGCGAAGCGCGCCGACAGAACGTTGGCAACGTCGCGGTTGCGAGCCTTGAGATCGGCTGGCTCGCGTAGCTTGAGCCAATCGGGCGAGAAACCGCTCATGGCTTTAATCCTAAAATAACGGCTGCGACCCTGCGGGCCGTCTCCTGCCAGGTTGGAAGTGTCCGGCCTGCAACCCAGGCGGCATCGGCGAGGCGATCGCGAAGCTTTTTGTCAGTCAGCGCGCGGCGGAGGGCTGCGCTTAATTCTGCAACGTTACCGGCTTCGACGTGCAGTGCTGAAGTCTCGCCGGCCGTGTCGCTCGCCGCACCGCCAGCAGCCGTGACAATCGGCAGGCCACGCGCCATCGCCTCAGCCAGCACCATGCCGTAACCTTCAAAGAGCGATGCCGACACAAATAAATCAGCACTCTCATAATATCGGTCGAGCGTGGCTGGTACGACTTTGCCAGCCAGCGTCACGCGATTCTGCAGCCCATGCTGGTCGATTGCAGCTTGCAGTGCTTCGACGGCCTGAGGGTGGCGGTCCAACGCGCCAGCAATCGTCAATCGCCAATCAAGATCCACAAGTGGAGCCAACGCTTCGACCAGCAAATCATAACCTTTTCGCGGCATGACAGCGCCCACAGCGAGGATCGTCAGAGGCGAGCCGGTGCCGGTCGCGCGGCTGGCTGGATCGGTGCCGGGTTCGGCGACCGTAAGTTTATTGTGCGTCAGACCCATGTGCTCGACCAGGATCCGCGCCGTGGTTCGGCTGGTGACGATGACATGGTCGGCGCGGGCCAAAGCGGCTGCCTCGGTCGCTTTAAGTTCGACCTTGCGAGCGTGGGGCAATCCGGTTTCTAAAAACAGCGGGTGATGAACGAGCGCGATAACGCGGCCGTGTAACGCGTCGACGAGGTCGGCCGGAAACGCGCCATACGCCAAGCCATCGATGATCAAAGGGCAGCCGTTTGTGGCGCCAGCTAACAACGATTTTGTTTCGGCTAAGTCGTTGTCGGTCGGCGTTGGAAACGAACCGGGCAAAGGGATATGGCTGACGGTAACGCCAAACGCAGGCAGCAGCTCGATCACGCGTCGGTCGAACGCATAACCCCCTGTCGGGCTCCGAATGTCGCCAGGGATTGCAAACAAAGCCTCAGCCACCGAGTGCACCTTCGTAGCTGGCCCGGGCTAAATCGGTTTCGGACAAAATCACCCGAATTTTTTCGAGGCCGTGTCCATCATTGCCGAGCGCGCCAGATTTTGCTGCTGCGGCGAGTTGGTCAAAAATGTACTTGCACAGATATTCAGTTGTTGTCAGCACACCATTGAATTGCACCAGCGCGTCAAGGTTTTGATACGACAGCGGTTGCAATATTTTGTTCAGCACGTCGAGGGCCGCACCGATATCGACGACAACATTTTTATCGGTCAGCTGCGATCTAAAGAAAGCAACATCGACCACGAAAGTGGCGCCATGCATATTCTGCGCTGGCCCAAAAAACGGGTCGGGCAATGAGTGGGCGACCATGATGCGGTCACGGACCTCGACGGAAAACATCGGCGGAAGTGTCCTTGCTAAAATTTCGACGTATGCGATTGCTGCTGCTGCTAACCGTCATCCATTAACAGTGCTGGTTCCGGGACGGAGTGCACGCTGAGCCGTGCGCCACTGCGCCGACCACCGACGAACACCGTCTAGACCTACCCATAACGAACAACCGGCGGCAATGGTCCATGCGCACCCGACCATATTTGCGGCAACGATGAAATCAGATCATCAAAGTCAATTTCGTCGGAAACGAGGGCATCGAGCGCTGGGTCATCAAGCAGGGCCATTGCCTTGCTGAGGCGGTCGCGATGCGTGGTCCCCGCCCGGCGACTGGGTGCGACGTGACCGACTTGAGATGAGATTAATTGCAAGCGGCGACTATGAAACGCGCCACCAAGACGGATCGTGACCGGCCGAATGCCATACCAACTTAAATCGATGATGCGGGCTTCGAAAGCTGCGGCGTCGATTGCGGTCTCTAATCCAGCGCCTGTGGCGCTGGTATGAAATACAATCGCATTGTCCTTTGGCACAGCAGACGGACTTGCGAAGCGAACGCCGAGCTTGGCCGCAAGATCTGCCCGGCCCGCATCAATGTCGACAATCGTAACGTCGTGACCGCAAATCCGCTTGGCGAGATGGGCGACCAGCAACCCAACGATGCCGGCCCCGATAATCAGCACCCGGTCACCCGGTCCCGTGCCAGCGTCCCAATGGGCGTTAAGTGCCGTTTCCATGTTTGCCGCCAGCGTTGCGCGCTTATCGGGAATGGCATCTGGAATGGCGAGGACCATCGCCTCCGGCGTATGAAAGTGGTCTTGATGAGGATGCAACACAAAGACGCGTCGGCCCAGCAGGGCATCAGCACCAGCCGTCACAATTCCAGTCGCTGAATAGCCGTATTTAACGGGGAATGGGAGGTCGCCAACCTGTAGCGGTGCGCGCATTCTTGGCCACTCGCTTTGCGGAATTTCCCCGCTGGCGACCAACCGTTCGGTACCGCGGCTGATCGCGCTGAAAGTTGTTTGTATGCGGGCTTCACCTGGCTTTGGCGGCATTAAGCGTTCGGTGCGTAACTCCGCCAATCCAGGCTTGACGTACCAAAGCGCGCGGGCCACCACGATCTGGCCTTGGCTCCGTCGGGCTGTTGCTGCAGGTGAAGACGATAGATCGGCGGACGTTGCATCCTTAAATGGAGCGTCCTTAGATGGCGCATCCGCGGGCGGGGCATCAGCGCTCGACGCATCTGAAGGTCGGGGCGTGTCGCTCTGATCCGTCATTTTGAGTGAAGTCGTCCCACCATGGTTGCTTATTCAAAATCCTTGACCACCGCTGCCAACGAGCGGCCAACGCGTGATTTGCCCGGCCAAACCGGGGCGGCACACGACGTGGAACGGCACGCCCCGAACGTTCTTGATCCATCACTCCTTACGACACCCGCGGGCATTCAGGCAAACGCCACGCTTATGAGCCGCCGTGTATTGATGTTGGTCGCGACGTCAGCGGCGTGGCTGGCGCTACTTGCGTGGGCGGGCTCGATCTTGGCTGCTGGCGGCTGGACACCGGTCGATGTGCTGGTTTTTGGCTGCGTTGTGGTCGGCACGCCGTGGTCGGTCGTTGGCTTTTGGAATGCAGTGATCGGGCTAACCATGCTGCATGGTCGGCGCAACGGCCTTGCCGAAGTCGCGCCTTACGCCGTTGACGTCGACCGCGCTGCGCCGCTGTCTCTCACGACGGCTGTGTTGATGACAGTGCGCAATGAAGATCCCGCGCGCGCGATCCTGCGATTGAAAACCGTCAAAGCCAGCCTGGACGCAACTGGTCAAGGCCACCGGTTTCATTATTTCGTCCTCAGTGACACGGACCGGACCGACGTTGCGACGGTCGAAGAGAATTTGATTTCGGAATGGCGACACAGCGTCAGCGCCGATCAGCACGCGCACATAGTCTATCGGCGACGGAGCAGCAACGACGGCTACAAGGCTGGCAATGTTCGCGATTTTTGCAACCGATGGGGACACAACTTCGACATCATGGTGCCACTCGATGCCGACAGCGTCATGACCGGTCAGGCGATTGTGCAACTCGTCGCCATCATGCAAGCCTATCCTAAACTCGGCATCCTGCAGAGCCTCGTGGTGGGCGCGCCTTCGTCGTCACCCTTCGCTCGCATTTTTCAGTTTGGCATGCGCCATGGCATGCGCGCCTACACCATGGGGCAAGCCTGGTGGGTTGGCGATTGCGGGCCGTTTTGGGGCCACAACGCTGCGGTTCGCATCAAGCCATTTGTCGACCATTGTGCGTTGCCGATGCTGCCCGGCGAACCACCTCTCGGTGGCCATATCCTGTCGCACGATCAGGTCGAAGCCACCTTGATGCGCCGCGCTGGGTACGAAGTGCGCGTGATGCCAACCGAATGTGGGTCGTACGAGGACAATCCACCTGATGCTCTCGAATTCATTCGCCGCGATGTGCGCTGGTGCCAGGGCAACATGCAATATGTGGCGCTATTCAACCTTCCGGGCCTATTGCCGGTCAGCCGCTTCCAATTGGTTTGGGCGGTTTTGATGTTCGTTGGCGTTCCAGCCTGGACGCTGATGATCGCAGCCCTGCCATTCGTGACGGCTGATGCGCAATCGATCTCAGATTTTCCGATTGCGTCATCGCAAGCTTTTTATGTGACGTTTTTACTGATGTATCTCAGCCCTAAACTTGCAGGCTTGATCGATGCGGTCCTAACGCCCGGCGAGGTCGCAAAGTTTGGTGGGATCGTGCGGTTCACTGCGAGCGCAACAATTGAATTGGCGTTCTCGTTCTTGCAAGGCGCTATATCGACCATCCGCACCTCGATCTTCATGATCGGGCTCCTGTTTGGAAAGTCGATTGTTTGGAATGGCCAACACCGAGACACACGCGGCGTGTCATGGCGAGAAGCAGCGATCGCGTTATGGCCGCAATGCGTCTTCGGCGTCGTCGTCTGCGGCGCGCTGCTATCTGTTTCGCCGACGGTCCTACTGTGGAGTTTACCGCTCACCGCTGGTTATCTTCTGGCGATCCCATTCACGGTCGTCACCGCCAATCCAGCGCTTGGTCGCATCATGCGCGCCCACGGCATTAGCGCCGTGCCGGAAGACTTCGCGCCGCCCGCCGAGATCGTCGCGATCGGTGCCGCCACCCTGTCGACGGGACGCTAAGACAATGACGTCTCGCGCGCTCACTGGCGTGTTTCGATCGCTCAGGCTTTATCATGGCGCGGGCGCGCCCAAGGCCGAGATGGACGCGCTATACCGCCTGTTTGTTGCGCCAGATGCGCTCGTGTTTGATATCGGCGCTCACGTTGGCGATCGCGTGTCGTCGTTTCGGCGGCTTGGCGCGCGCGTTGTCGCTTTTGAGCCGCAACCGTTGTTACATCGGGCGCTGCGCCTGATCCATGGCCAAGACCCAAATGTCGTCGTGCGGGCTGATGCTGTCGCGCCAGAGCGTGGTCCGGTCGCGATGAGGATCAACACGGCCAATCCGACGGTGTCGACCCTGTCTGACGCATTTATCGGCAACGCAAAAGGGCAACATGGGTGGACCGAACAAACTTGGGATGAAGCGTTGGTTGTCCACGCAATCACTTTGGACGATGCAATCGGCCGCTTCGGCCAGCCAGCCTTTGTCAAAATCGACGTGGAAGGCTTTGAGGCAGCGGTGCTGCAAGGCCTGAGTGACGCTATCCCGGTGGTGTCGTTTGAATTCACGACCATCGCACGGCCTGTGGCAATGGCCTGCATGGAGCGCTTGGCAGACCTTGGTGATTATGAATTCAACGTGGCGCTCGGGGAAACGCAGACACTCGCGTTTTCGTCTTGGCTGACCCGTGAGGACATGGCGCGGCATCTGATGGAGTTGCCGCAGGCGGCAAATTCCGGTGACGTGTATGCTCGGCGCTTGAGCCCGACTGGTTCTCGATCATCCCGCAGCTCATGATTTGGAGATCTGAATGCGCATCGCAGTGTCTGCTTGCTTGATTGTTTGGTCGATCGCGATCGCTGTTGGGTCGCCGCATGCCGTTCGGGCTGCTTCGCTCGACGGCTTGGCCGTTGACGTCAAAAACGAGACCGAGCCGGTTTTATGCGCCGAGAAGGACAATGTCGCGATTTCATTCGCCAACAAGGATGTGCGCTCATTTCGGATTGAAGCAGCCCACCCGGTCTATTTGTCGGACGGCTTGCGGACGAACTTCGAAGCCGACTGGACAGCCTGCGATATGAGCGCCGACCCATCCTACGTCGCGCCCGGAAAGCCGCGCAAAGTCACGTTGTATGAAGAAACGGAACTGTGGGTCGTCGGCTACGCATTTCCAGCGTTCTGGCGCCCGTCGACGGCAACCGTGCGCATCGGCGACCGCGTCGAAGCCGGGCTTCATCTACTCCAGGTTTGGGTGCTGCGGAGCGACGGGGCTGAGGAAGTACTCGTGCTCTATCCGCAAGACGGGTATTGGCGGCCCCGACCGATGACGCCGCCGAGCATGCGAAATACGGGCTATGGCTCGTCGTTTCTGGTCGGTCCTGTCGAAGTCGATGGTCGACCGTTGGTGAAATTCAAGGAGGTGGCGTTCGATCCAAAGTCGCGGACCTTCACGATGACCTTTGAAAAAGGCGGGTCGGCCACGCTTCGGATGGCCAGTGTCGATAGCAATCGGCTGGCGCTCGATGTTGCCTTTGACCGCAGCATCGACGGCGCGCCGTTCGCGATGTTGCGATCGATGTACGTAACGGAATTCAACAACGATATGGCGCGTGTCGCCGTTCGTGAGCGCGGCGCAAAAGGCTGGCGCGAAGACAACGTCATGAAATTCGACAAGGCGCGGGCAACGGATATCTGGATGGGTCGGCTATCACCGTCGCAGCACAACACGTCGTCACCCGATGTCGTGTTCAATAGTTTTTCGGAAGGCCCGACACCGAAGCGGCCAAAGAGCGAACCACCGCCGCCCGTCCCTGCGACGGCACCGTAGCACTACCGCTACCAAATGAGTTCGTGCATGGCCGCCAGCGCCGTCGGTATGCCGGGCTTGAACAGATCAGCGATCTTGGCGCTGGACAGTTCGTCCCCGTCCATCGTCTCGTGGCGATGAATGCCGGACGCCACGAACAGCGCGTCGCAGCCAAAATTTTCAGCGCCCTTCAAATCCGTGCGGATCGCGTCCCCGATGACCAGCGTGCGGCTTTTATCAACGTTGCGGTCGCGCAGGGCTTCAGCGCGCGCGTGGGCGGCCTCGTAAGCACTGACGTAGGGTTTTCCGGCCCAGAAAACGCTTCCACCCATCGACTGATACAGATCGGCAATGGCGCCCGCGCAATACAGCAGCGTGCCGCCGACATCGACGAGCAAATCAGGATTGGCGCAGACGAACGGCAGGTGGCGCACGTGCGCCAGCTTTAGCAGCGGCAGATAATCGTCGGGCACTTCGCTGCGATCGTCGGTCAATCCGGTGCAGATGATGGCCTCGGCGTCATCAAGAGAAACAGAGCGGGCGTTGAGTGCACCAAATAGCGCCGCGTCGCGGTCCTGTGGTCCGATGCAATAGAGTCGCGTAAAACCGCGATCTCGCACGTGCGCGAGAGCGATGTCGCCGGATGAAACGATATCGTCCCAGGCATCGGTCGGCACGTGTCGGCTGTCCAACATGGCCGCAACACGGTGTTTGGGTACGGGTGCGTTTGACACTAGAATGACGGTGCCGCCACGGCGGCGAAAGGTTTGCAGCGCCTGACACGCAGCGGGGAATGCGGTCACGCCATTATGGACAACGCCCCAAACGTCGCACAACAGCACGTCGTAGCGCGACAGGAGATCGCCGGCCCGCGCGATGATGGGTGGGGGGCTGTGCAACGTGGTCGGCGTCATGATTGAGCTCGCGGTCGGTGGGGACAGCGCACAATCCGCCGTCAACTTGGGCATAGGGGAGGGTTCGATTGTGACTTAAGCCTTCAGCACAATCTTTCCAAAATGCGCGCCGCTTTCCATGTGGCGAAGCGCGGTTGGAAAGTCAGCGAATGGGAAAACCTGGTCGATCACAGGCCGCATCGCGTGCTGGGTGATGGCGCGGTTCATGTCATCGAACATATCGCGACTGCCGACGAAAATTCCTTGCAGACGAATTGATTTCATCAGGATTGGGATCGGATTAAATTCGCCTCCAGTCAGAATTCCGATCAAGCTGATGGTGCCACCGGTGCGAACCGCTGTAACAGATTGACCGAGCGTACCAGCGCCGCCGACTTCGACAATATGATCGACGCCACGGCCATCGGTGAGTTCGAGAACGCGCTTGGCCCAACTCGGCGTTGTTTTGTAGTTGATCGTTTCGTCAGCGCCCAGCTCACGCATGCGGGCGAGCTTGGCGTCGCTACTTGATGTTGAGATGACGCGCGCGCCGTGCATTTTGGCGAACTGCAAAGCGAACACCGACACGCCACCCGTGCCTTGTGTGAGAACCGTATCGCCAGCCTTTAATTTTCCAGACGTAACAAGTGCGTTCCAAGCGGTGACAGCAGCGCATGGCAGTGTTGCTGCTTCTTCGTCGCTGAGATGGGGAGGGATCAGCACGCAGCCCTCGGCAGCGAGGACGACTTCATCGGCTGCGATGCCAGCGATATTGCCGCCAAGGGCACTTTTCGATTTGGCGTCGCTCGGCCCGCCTTCGATCCAATCTTGCATGAACGCGCCCATGACGCGGTCGCCGACTTTCACGCGCGAAACATCCGCGCCAACGGCTGT
>JANMII010000057.1:0-5307 GCA_031375665.1 Hyphomicrobium sp. | reverse complement strand
GCGTGCATCGGTGGCCGAATGCTGCAAAACGCTAAAAATGGTGCCGACTGAGGGATTTGAACCCCCGACCCCCTGATTACAAATCAGGTGCACTACCACTGTGCTAAGTCGGCATGACGGAGCGTCTCCGCGGCGCCGCTTATAGCGTGATTGGTCCGCGATAACCAGTCCTCAGGTGGCCCGGCCGGGCGTACAGATCGATGACTTCAAAACCGCCTGCCCGCCCCAAAGTATGGGGTCCCAGGACACGGCTTTCGCCAGCAAAGCTGATGTTGCCGACTGCGACCTCAGCGAACGTGTCGCGCGTTAGGGTCATGATGCGATTGATCGTTAGCCGCCCGCCATAGCTCCGCGAACAATCCTGCGCTGGTCGATACAGCGACCCATCAATGGCATAGATCGAGCCGGCCGGTCGCGCCGATCGCGCGTCGATCACCACCGGATTTTGTCGGTGTGCTGTCCATGGCCCCGTCAATGACGTTGCCCAATACAACGCCAGCCCATCCCAAGACGAGCTTTGCAATGTTTCGCATCCAGCGGCGATCCACAGCAAACCGTCATGTTCAAACAGCGTTGCGTCGTGCAGGCGACCTGAGATCAGGCGCGCCTCATGGGTCCATCGGTTTGGAAACGGATCGGCGCGATAAAGATCTAAGCCGCCGCCCGCCGACTGTTCCGGCAGCATCCAGATTGCGCCACCGTGACGAAACACGAATGGGTAGGACAGGTGGTGACCGGTCGAAAGAACAGGTGATGGCCGAGAAATATCGCCAGACGGTGAGACGACGGCGTGCGAGATGACGCCGACATTTGTCGCCTTCGGAACGTCTTCGACAAACAAATGGGTGACGCCGCCGTCGACGAACAAGAACGGGTCGGCGTAATAGCGCTGACCATCGTCGGGCAAGATCCGAAAGTCCGGCAGCGCAAGTGTGCTGGTCGTGATGGGAGCGTCGCCAACAGCGTGCCGCCAAGCCACATGCCAGCGTGGAGCATTGCCACTCGCGCGATCTCGGAGCTGCAAAGCCTTTCGCGACGTCCGTTGCGAAGTGAACGCTGCCGCCGATACCAGCAGCGACCGTCCGCTAAGCCGTGGTCGCTTGGTTGGGCTCGGAAGATTGGCACTGCTATTTGCCGCGGTCATCGGCGGGTGTTCGCCCGCTGCGATGCGCTGCACGATTGAAAGCATGCCTTCGACCAATCGCGATATCATCTGATCGAGAGACAGTGAAAAGCGGGTCGGTTGTTCGATGGCTGGCAACCCGATTGGCCAAGCCGTGTCGAAATTGGTGTCGGCGACCGAAAGGACAGTCGAGCGTCCCTCGAACACCGCGATGAACAGATCGATGTCTCGCGGATGGCCGCCATACAGCGGTCGCAAGACGCGGCCCGGACTTCGGATCATCTTGGTTGACGTTGCCAAATCGATCGTCAGATCCGCCGCGCCGATGAGAGACGCCACAAACGGCTTGAACGCCGCGCGATCCATGCGGACCGACAAGCGATCTGACCCAGACCGCAGCCGAACTTGATCGAAGTCTAGAATTGCGGTGACACTGATCGGCAAAGGTTCGCTGCTATCTCGAAACAGAACATTTACCGCGTTGCCTTGCGCCCGAAATTGTTCAAGCAGCACCAAGTGCCATCGAAATAGACGCGCGCTGTCGAGCGAAACCGCGATCTGCATGGTCAAACGATCCGCAACGGTTTGACGCCCCCAGCTCTGTGGCCACGATATTCAGTTGGTCCGACGCTCGCATATTCCGCATGATGGGGCTAGACACATGCGCCACGGGCGCACGCCCCCATTCTCAGGAAACACAAGTCGCAAATCGATGCTGCTTCTCCAGACCTTGCGGTACGCGCCGACGCAAGTGGTTGGCCCGTTGGCGCAGTTTATTTCGATAATTCTGTGGACCCATTTCCGATCGCCTGAGTGACGCTTGGTGTCGCTGCACGATCGGATCAAATCGGGAGTGCTCAAGTCGGGGGTGCTAACGCCAAACGATGTGGCGCTGCAGGTTGGTCAATTCACACCAAACGATCAGCTTGGCCGGATTTGTGATCGCCATCGCACATTGCAGGACAAGCGCTATGGTTCAAAAGGTGCGACGGCAGCCTGAGTTCGTTTCCAAAGTGAGCTACTTTACGTCGTCCGCTTACTTACAGCGTCAGCCAAATCACAGCGTCAGCTAACTTAGAACGTCAGCCAACCGATCACGTAGGAACGTCGATCAGCGTTTTGGTGCTGCGCGCAATGCTCGCGCCACCGCGTTCCATAATGGCTGACGCCTGAAACCATCATCGTAATGGAGAGGCCGTGCTTTGTCGCGAAAACTACGGGCGGCGGCTGTCCAAGGGTCGCTTATCGAACGCGTGTTGTCGATCATCTTGTTAGCGCGTCAACCGACGCTTCGTAGGCTGATACGCGGTCGCGCACGAAAACATGCCGGCGCGCTGACTTCGAGGCATGGGATCGCCTGTGTCATCAAGTGCTGCCGTGATGGCGCTGGCCATCGCTATTTCGTCGTGATTTGCCGTTGCCAAGCTTGCCCACAAGCGTTCAGCGGCGCCGTCTACCGCGCCGTGCGTGTAGAAGATGAACTTAAGGCGGCGGTCTTGATGGCGCGTTTGGAGTTGCAGGCATCGTTGTTTGTCAGCACTGGTTCATGAGGAGTGCGGGTGCCGCAATGCCAATAAAACCAGTGGCTAGCACATTATAACCGAGCACGGGCGACGCGCTCACGCACCGGCGCAAGGAACACCAAGTCAGCGAACACAACGGCACACTCGCCGTAGCGTCGCGCCAAACGACGGGGATTGGTAGCCAGCCTCCAAGCCCACTCAAACCCGCTGTTGCGCAATGTTTCGGGCGCGCGAACCTGGGTGCCGACTAAAAAATCGAGCGCGGCGCCAACGCAGATGAAGCCACATGCCACACCTTTGCTCTGTGCGTAGGCCGCGAACAGTTCCTGTTTGGGTGCGCCGAGGGCAACGAAGCAAAGCCGAGCGCCTGATGTTTGGATCATTGCGATAGCGCCGTCCGCCTCTGCGCCCTCGGGATCGAATGTGTTGGACGGTGCGAGTGTGCCTGCAATGTCGATCAGGCCGTCGGTCTGATCACCTAGTTCGCGGCCAGTCCGCGCCATCACATCGGCTGACGTACCAAAAAGAAATATCGGCAGCTGCTGGAGTGCCGCTTCTTGAATCAGCGGCAAAACGATATCGGCTCCTGTGGTGCGCCGGATGCTGCGATCCTGCGATCGGGCCAGCATCGCGATTGGCCAGCCATCAGCTGTGACGATGTCGGCTGCCCGATACGCATCTCGGAAGCGGGTGTTGCGGCGCAGTTTCACGATATGATCGAGGTTGAGCGTGAATACGGAGAACGCCAAGCCTGTTCGGGCTTTTGCGATGATGGCATCGACGGCTTCAGGAAGCGTGGCAACCGTGATGCCCCAGCCGTCGACTTTAGCCTTTACGTGTTTTTCAGCGGACGCCATACACTTTACTCAGCTGTGCTCGCAGCGGCTTTCGACGGCAAAGATTGTGCCACCAAACTAGCCGGTATTTGTTTCAATCCCAATCAACTTTTGCAGAGCGTGATGGGGCAGGCCGCGGGGTGTCAGCAGGCGTTCGAACGCACGCAAGCTGACAGACGACACAGAGCAATAACCATGCCTTAGGCCTTTACCTTGGGACGAAGGTCTGTCGTTTGATCGAGGGCCGGTCGCGCTGGCCTCAGCAACACGAGCAGTGCAGTGCAATCGTCAACAAGAACATCGCCGAGCCTAAAAATTGCGCCAGTGCATTGATCGACGCCGTCATCGGATTGCGATGGCGCAAGGCTGTTGCAGCGATCACGGCAAGGGCTGTGACCATGCCGGAATGAACCTTGCTCAACACGTTGCCGCCAGATTTGCCATCGCTGAACCCCAAATGATTGAGGGCCAATGGACATCAGCTTAAATACTGCATCGCAACGACAGCAAGGCCAAAGCCGAACGTGACGCTTGGTTCAAGGCCCGTAATCGGCGCTTGCGCGGTGGTGATGGCTCGCTGCGAGCTACTCGTGTGATACGGGCGTTGCGAGTTCATCACCAATGTCCAGCGCCGCGCTCAATAACCGTCACGTTGAGCTTGAATTTGCCACGGTCAAAACACCACCGGTCACGCGGTCGCGGGCAGCGTCAAGAATATCGAGTGTTTCTGCGACATCGCTTGCGGTCGTGACGCCGGCCCGTCCAACGACCAAAACTTGATCAGCTGCCGGCAACAGGCAGGTTGCAGCCTCATCCTGCAACAATCCGCCGGCATCGATAAACACCAGATCGTAGTTTTGGCTGATGCCATTCAATCCCGCCACCAGGCGGCGGCGTTGCTGCGTTTTCAGCATCCGCAGATCCGCCAGTGCGATCGGCAGGAACGCAAGTCCCGAGCGCGCATCGCGCGTCGTGATTTGATTGAGGTGATCTTTGTTATCGAGAACCACGACATTGGTCGGCTTAAGTGTGGCCGCAAATACAGTCGATAATTCTGGATTGGTCGATGTGGCATCGACCAAAAGCACGCGGTCGCCCGAAAGTGCAGCAGCGTAAGCGACAGCCAGCGCGGTCGTCGAATTTCCACTCCCGAACGTTGGCGAAACGAACATGATGGTGTGTGGCCGACCTGGCTTTTGATAACTTTTGATGCGGCTCAAAAGACGCAGAACAGCCTGACGATAGACGCGTTCGCTGCTGCCTTTGGTGTCAGCGATGGCGGACAACAGGTCGCTGAACTGAGCGGCTTCGACGCGGTCTGTTGTGCTCTGATCAAGTTGGTTTTGTGCCAATGAACCTTGAGCACCTTTGCGGCTCGCTCGCGCTGTGCCAGCGCGCAATCGGGGGATGGGTGCGATCGGAGACAATCCGGTTTCGGCTTCAAACGCCGACGTTGTTTGGGCCTTGCCACCAACAGTGTCGCGCAGCAACACGCTAGCAATACCAAGCCCGAGCCCGCCCAGTACGCCAAAGCTAAGGATCAACCAACTAATCGGGCGCGAGGCCCGTGTGGGCACCGCTGGCGGGGTGATGACGCGGGCATCTTGCGTGGAGATATTTTGTTCTTGCGGAGTTTCTATGGCGCGGCTGAGAAACAGTTTCAGCAGCTCGCGGCTGGCGGCAACATCCTGTTCGAGTTCACTGAGTTTAATCTGCGCCGTATTGGAGCGCATCACGTCCCGCTTCGCAGTTTCTAGCTGGCCGGCAAGGTTGCGTTCACGACTGATCGCGATGCCATATTCATTGCGGGCCGCCTTCGCGACCC
>JANMII010000124.1:0-6040 GCA_031375665.1 Hyphomicrobium sp. | reverse complement strand
GCTGGTGACCCGCACGTTCTTCGATGCGACGTTGTTTGCACTGTCGATTCCAGCAGCCGACATGATCGAACTTGGTCAAGCCCACGGCTTACTGCCGGTGCTGGTGCTGCTGCACTAAGCGCAGAACGTGGATCTATTCTTTCTGGAGATGTCGCTCGACGACAATTCCTGAAGACCCATGCCCTCAAGGCGGATGTGCGAACTTTGTTTCACCGTGTCGCGCGGATGTGACAGCGTGGCAAGAGCCGCTGGCGCTCGCCACGCACTGCCGCCTACCGCTCAAACCGCTTGAACTTGATGCGATGCGGTTCGACGGCTTGGTCGCCAAGGCGTCGCTTTTTGTCTTCTTCGTAGTCGGCGAAGTTGCCTTCAAACCACTCGACGTGGCTGTCGCCTTCGAAGGCTAAGATGTGGGTCGCCAGCCGATCGAGGAAAAAGCGATCGTGCGAGATGACCACGGCGCAGCCGGGAAACTTTTCTAGCGCCAATTCGAGCGCGCCGAGTGTTTCGGTGTCGAGGTCGTTCGTCGGCTCGTCGAGCAACAGCAAGTTGCCGCCCTCTTTCAACATCTTGGCGAGATGCACCCGGTTGCGTTCACCGCCCGACAGCAATCCGACTTTCTTTTGCTGGTCCGCTCCCTTGAAGTTGAACCAGCCACAATAAGCGCGGCTCGGCATTTCCTTCTTTTCGCCGATGCGCATGACGTCGAGGCCGCCTGAAATTTCCTCCCACACCGTTTTGTTGGGATCGAGATGATCGCGGCTCTGGTCGACGTAGGAGAGCTTGACGGTCTCGCCAAGACGAATAGTGCCGTTATCGGGCTTCTCGACGCCGGTGAGCATTTTGAACAGCGTCGTCTTGCCGGCGCCATTCGGGCCGATAACGCCGACGATGCCGCCCGGCGGCAACTTAAACGACAGGCCGTCGATCAGCAGTCGGTCCTTAAAGGCTTTCGACAAACCATCGACCTCGACAACGACGCCACCGAGGCGGGGGCCTGGCGTGATTGAGAACGTGGCTTTGCCAACTTCGTCGCGGACGGATTCCTCGACCAGCTTATCGTAGGCTGAAACACGGGCCTTCGATTTGGCCTGGCGGGCTTTTGGGGAAGCCCTAATCCATTCGAGTTCGCGCACCATGGCTTTGGTGCGGCTCTCCTCTTGGCTGGCTTCGACCTGCTCGCGCTTGGATTTTTGTTCGAGCCAGCTTGAATAGTTGCCCTTGTAGGGCACGCCTTGGCCGCGATCGAGTTCGAGTGTCCAATCGGTCAGGTTGTCGAGGAAGTAGCGATCGTGGGTCACGAGGATGACGCAGCCTTCGTATTCTTTCAGGTAGCGTTCGAGCCACGCGACGCTTTCAGCATCGAGATGGTTGGTTGGTTCGTCGAGCAACAAGATGTCGGGCTTGGCGAGCAGTAGACGGGTCAAGGCGACGCGGCGCTTTTCACCACCCGACAGCGCCGTCACACCGCTATCGCCCGGCGGGCAGCGCAATGCATCGAGCGCTTGGTCGACCTGCGCATCGAGATCCCACAAATTCTGCGCGTCGATCTGATCTTGCAGCGCGGTCATTTCGTCGGCCGTCTCCTCGGTGTAGTTCGAGGCAATTTCGTTATAGCGATCGAGGATCGCTTTCTTTTCCGCGACGCCTTCCATCGCGTTTTCTAGAACGGTTTTGGTTGGATCGAGATCCGGCTCTTGCGGCAGATACCCAACGCGCACCCCATTTGCGGGTTTGGCTTCACCGACAAAATCGTCGACCGTGCCGGCCATGATTTTCAGCAGCGTCGACTTACCAGCGCCGTTCAATCCGACGACGCCGATTTTGGCGCCTGGCAAAAACGACAGCGAAACGTCCTTCAGCACCGTCTTGCCGCCCGGATAGGTCTTGGACAGCTTATGCATGTAGTAAACGTATTGATGGGCTGCGGCCATTTCCGGCGCCTTTCTGTGCGAAACGTGAGCGGGGTCGAGCGGGTTCTAGCCTATCGGGCCAAGCGGCTCAATGCGGGCAAAGTGACTTCTGAGCGCTCAACCCAGACGCCAGGTGAGGCCAATTCACGCAAAGGAGCTTTTGCCATGACACATGATCACGAACGAGGTCACGACCGAGGTCATAGGCCTGCCTCGCAGACCGTTGCCTGCGCGATCACCGGCGTGCCCCTCACCGCCCGCGACGGGGTTCGCGTCGACATGATCCGGCCAAAGCTGGTGGCGCGCATGAAACAGGACCACCCAGCTCTGGCACCTGACGCGATCATCGCCCGCAGCGAGGTCGATCGCTATCGCGCACTCTACGTGCAAGATCTGCTTCGCGAAGAAAGCGGAGAGTTGAGCGAGATCCACCGTCAGGTCGCCAACAGTCTGGCGAATGAAGCCACGCTGGCTGAGAATACCGAAGCTCAGTACATCGATACACGCTCGTTTGCCGATCGGCTGTCAGATCATCTGGCAAGTTTTGGCGGCAGCTGGCGCTTCCTGATCGCATTCGCCGTGTTCATTGCCGTGTGGATGGCGATCAACGCGCGCTTTGGCAGCAACGACGCTTTCGACCCCTACCCGTTTATTCTTCTGAACCTGATCCTCTCGACGTTGGCTGCCATCCAAGCGCCGGTCATCATGATGAGCCAATCGCGGCAAGAAGCCAAAGACCGTCTGCGCTCGCTCAACGATTATCGCGTCAATCTCAAAGCTGAACTTGAGATCCGCCATCTGCACGAAAAAATCGATCACCTGATCGACAATCAATGGCAGCGCCTTGCCGAGATCCAACAGTTGCAGCTGGAATCCATGGCGGCCCGCCAATCGTGAGCACACCTCTCATCGTGAACGGCGTTGCGCGAAATCGCACGCAGGGATCGAGCCGTCACCAGGCTGGATTTCTGACGCCCGTGAAAAAGAACACGCCAAGCCCGATCGTGAATACCAGCCAGCCCCACAGCACATGCTCGATCCAAACTGCCCAAAATGAGCGTGTGCGTTCGTAGCGCCACGCGAACAGCATGCCAGTGAGGAACGTGCCGCCGACCGCGATCCAATTGCGAAACAGCGCATGGCCGAGGCCAAACACCAACCCGCTGACGACGATCAACGTCAGCCGGTTTGAAAACAACGGCCCATAGCGGTGAAATAGGAACACACGGTAGACGAATTCTTGCGCCAACACCGACGTGAACGGATAGAGCGCCATAATCTTCAACCATTTGCCTGGCCGCTCGGCTGCGAGCGCGAACAATCGCTCCGGCATCACCAGCGCGACCAAGGCCGCGACCGTTATCGCGCCACAACCGAAAATCAGCAGGATTGATCGCAGCGTTGGCCGCGAGACGCCGCGCAGCAATTCGCGTTTCAAGCGAAACGTCGGATCGAGCAACAAAAACGCCGTCATCGCGATCAACACCGGCGGCAGCGCGTAAAACAGTGGCACGCCGTAGTCGTAAACCGCGTGTCGCATGATAAGTGGCGCGACAACGAACAACAGACCAAACTCAATCAGCAACCAGCGGCGACGCGCAACCGTTGGGGCAGCGACGTCAGCCGTACGCCGTCGCGACCCACCGGCGGCAAACCCATCCGATCGGGCGCGCGAGCGTGATCCACGCACCAAGCTAGCGAGCGCACGCGTCGGCGATGGAGCGTCACTCACCGTCACGATTGAGCCACCAAACCGGGCAGCACGTCGGCGCGAATGCTCCAGCGGCGGACGATTTCGTCAGCAATGGTTTGCGCGGAATCGAGCGGTCGATAGGTCCAAGTTGGTAGCGGGCCGTCACAGTCTGAGAGGGAGCGCGTTGCGCCGGCTTCTAAAAGCGGGCGCGTTGCGCCATGACGGCGAAGATGATCATGGAAGCGATCAAATTTGGCGCTGGTGCCGGACGGCGTAAAGACATGGATCGGCTGACCGGTCGCGGCTGCCTCGCACGCCATATTGACACTGTCGGCCGTCACCACGAAAGCGTCGGCGTGGGCAAGAAACATCGGGTAAGGATTTTCGCCGCTGCCATTCCAGACGATGCTCTGGCTGTTCAAGGTTGCTTCAGTGATGGCGCGCATCATGGCGGCAGGCGTACGCCGTGACGGCGTAATCATTAACCCCGCACCACGCGCCGCTAAGCGCTGCAAAGCTTTGGCGAGCTGATTGATGTCGGCATCGGTGTAGCAGTAGTCGCGGTTCGGACCACCGATCAACACGGCAATGCGCGGGCGGGGTAACGCGGCAATGGTGTCTGGCACGGTCGCGCGCAGGCTACGAAGTCGGCCTGGCGAAAACGCGTGCGGCGACGTCACCGTCGTGATGACGTTTGGCCCGCGGCGGTGGTCATGCTCCGGCACCCATATCAAATCTGCGCTGTTCGCGGGCGTTCGCGGGTCGAGCAAAATGACTGTGAAGGTTTGCAACCCGGCCCGCCGCTTGAGCGCGCGGATGTAGGGGATTGTCAGCCGTCCCGTCGCGAACGCCAGTGATGGCCAAGGCGGCGCAAAAGCGCTTTTTTCCGCGCCAAATTTTTCGCCGGGCGACACCGGGCCCCACGGTGACGCGAGTTTGAACACGCCGACCGGATGCACCGGCTTGACCACTGGCAAAACGCCGAGCGCCGCCGCGACGCCCAGGCATTGGGCTTCATGACCGGCCTTGCCGTCTGAAATAATCCAGGCGGTCTTTCCGGCAAGTGCGCGGGTGGCAGCAGGATTGATCTCAAACGACATCGGCGAAATATGTCCTCGGCTGCGCAAGAAACATCATGCAAAACACGATTCTACGTTATGGATATTACACGCTTGCCGACAGGGATGACACCGCATGCCGTTGCAACTGGACGCCTTAGATTGGCGCATTTTGAAAGAACTGCAAGCCGACGGCCGCATCACCAATATCGCGCTGGCGACCAAGATCGGGCTGTCAGCGCCGCCTTGCTTGCGCCGGGTGCGGGCCTTGGAAGAAGCAGGTCTAGTCGCTGGCTATGCGGCCCTCGTCGACGAGGCGGCGCTCGGGTTTGCACTCACCGCATTCGCTATGGTGCGGCTGCACAATCAGGCCGAAGCTGATTTGCGCGCTTTTGAAAACCGAGCGCTCGCCTGGCCCGTGGTGCGCGAAGCCTACATGTTGTCGGGCGACAGTGACTACATGCTGAAGTGTGTCGCCCGCGATATCGCGGCCTTTCAAGATTTCGTGCTGCGCGAGCTGACCGCCGCCCCCAACGTTGCGAGCGTCAAAACATACTTGACCATCCGCCGCGCCAAGCGCGAACCGGGCGTGCCGATCACCGTTCCACAACTTGACTGACAGTCGGGGTTGCAATCGTGGTCAGCGATCGGCGCACAACCATTTGACCGCTCGATGACTGTGGGGGGCTCAAGCGTGACACGGCCGCCGCACACATGGGGAATTTTGGTTTGATGCAACTTTGAGGCAAAGGTGCGTGCTAGGCTTTACCGCGAGGGCTCGGGAAAAGTTTTGCGACGGGAGACTTCAAAATGTCGAAATCACTCACCGGTTTCACGGCTTCGGCTAGGCTGGCCACAACACTGATGGCTGCGGCGCTGATGTCCGCGGCGACTGCACCGACGGCTGCGGCGGCGACAACGATCTACCAAAAAGCCTTCGTGCCGAAGGCCGGTGGCGCCGTTTGCTACAGTCGCCTCTACAGCAAAACTTTCTTAAAACAGAACCCCAGCGTTAAAATCACAGCGCTGACGCTCGAATGGCGCAAAACGACATCGACAGGTGCCACCAGCGGCCGCACCAAGTTCGGCACGACGGTCAGCGCGCTGACGGCAACGGAATCTTACTCATCGAACGCCGATTGCCAAACAGTAGGCACGCAGTTCAAATGCATCATGCCCAACGGCAACGCGTTCTCTGTGCTGCGCGTCGGCCGCAACGTCAGCATCGTGACGCGCAAAATGGCGTTCGATGGGTTCTACAAAGATTTGTTGATCGCATCGGTCAAAGGCAAGCCGAGCCGCTCATTCACGCTCTATGGCCACGGTGCTAAAACCTGCGATGAAGTCTATGACTGAGCGGACGAGCGCCCGGCAAC